>CAZAFU010000033.1:0-24827 GCA_964484475.1 uncultured Caulobacterales bacterium
CACAACCTTGCCAAGGTTGGGGTCGTGAGTTCGAATCTCATCGCCCGCTCCATTTTCCTTATGGACAAACCTGTTGAAGTCCTTGTTCTACGAGGGCTTTTCCTGTCTGTAGCGGCTGGTCTTCGAGCGCAGAGAATGTGGCGCTAGGAAGTGGCTGCGACATCCAGCCACGCCACGATCCCTTCGCATCTTTGTGATCGGGCAGGCCAATCTGGCACGCGCACCCTTAGGAATGAGTGTTCGGAGCTGTGCGGCGCGAAAGGGCGAAGCGTCCATGGGTCCGGGAAGGAAACGCGGGCCGACATCGCCGGGCGTGACGGCCCATCGGCCGGGCCAGCACCTGGCCCTGGCTCAGCCGAGCGGAAGGCACCAGCGTTCCCAGGCGGTGTCAGGCCGGCCACCCATCTGACGGTAGAACGCCTTTGCGCCCGTGTTGGAGGGGAGAACGAGCCAGTCGATCTGCCCCGCGCCGATCACACGGGCATGATCCCGCACGGCTCCGAACAGGGCACGCCCCGTGCCGGTGCCCCTGAAAGCGGGCCTGATATAGAGTTCCTTCAGAACCAGCGTCGGTCGAAGCGTGTAGGTCCACGGAATAGTCACGGTAACGGCAAGTCCGGCCAGAGGGCCGCCTTCGGGACCCACGACGAACGCCTTGAAGGGTGGCGGCTCCATCCCGGCGGCGTCCGCCAGTCTGTCTTCTGTCAGGGCGAGCTCCCGTTCATACCCTTCGTAGGCGGCAAGGGCCTGCATCAGCCGGAAAGCGTCGGGGATATCCCCGACGGCCATCGGTCGCGCACCCCCCTGGCTCATGGGGAAGGCGCCATCGATCCGGTATCTGAGCCTCGGGTGAGGGTGAAGCCTTCATCGAGCCAGCCTGTGACCCCGCCGATCATGAGTTTCACGGGCCGACCCAGCCTGGCCAGCCGACGCGCCGCCTTGTCCGCCCCGTTGCAGTGAGGTCCCGCGCAGTAGACAACGAAGAGTGTCTCTTCCGGCCAGCCCCTGAGCTTGCTTTCGATGATCTTCCCGTGCGGAAGATTGACCGCTCCCGGAACATGTCCGGCGGCAAAGCGCGCAGGCGAGCGGACATCGAGGAGGGTGAAGCCGGGCGAGGGACCTTCCAGCGCCGCGTGCACATCCCAGCAATCGGTCTCGAAAGCGAGGCGGGCCGAGAACCATTCGAGGGCCTCCCGGCATGGGGCTGGGGGTGTCTCCATCACGGCACTGACCATCTCACTCTCCTTCTGCAATGGCTGCGTCTTGCGCCGGGCCCACCTGCGCGTACAGTGGCGGATATGACAAGGGACGCCAAAAAACCGCCAAAGGCTCTCCGTCCGCACCGGGTCGGCGTTCTCTTGAGCGACCGGCTCTTCCCCCTCGAATACGCCATTGCGTGGGAGGTCTTCGGGCTCGAGCGGCCCGAGCTGCCTGCCATGGCTTACACGTTCGAAGCGGTGCGGGGGGTGGCCGACGCGGTCGCTTGCGGCGGCGGCCTCGAAGCCAGAGCACCATCGGGTCTTCGAAGCCTGTCCCGTTGCGATACGATTCTCGTTCCCGGCTGGCCGATGGACCAGGAAACACCCGAGGATTTGGTGCGAGCCCTGAACCGTGCGGCGAACAAGGGCGTACGGGTCGCTTCTTTCTGCTCCGGGGCCTTTCTTCTCGCAGAGGCCGGTCTTCTCGATGGCAGGCGGGCGACGACCCATTGGCGCTATGCCGCTGCCTTCCGGTCGCGCTTTCCCGAGGTCATCCTCGAAGAGGACAGACTGTTCGTAGTCGAAGGATTGGTCTTCACGGCCGCTGGAAGTGCTGCCGCGATCGATCTGTGCATGCATCTCGTTCGTGAGGATCACGGCGCGGACGTGGCGAACGCCGTCGCCCGGCGGCTCGTGACCGCGCCGGTACGGGACGGTGGGCAGGCCCAGTTCATCGAAGCGCCGGTTGCGGTGTCGAGAGGAAATGAGCGGCTCGCGGGCGTGATACAGGGGCTGCCCGCGCGCCTCGACCAGCCACTTACGGTCGCGGGCCTCGCCCGCGAGGCGGCAATGAGCGAGCGCTCCTTCATCCGGCATTTCGGAAGCGCCACGGGCAGTACGCCGGGGCGCCATATTGCCGGCCTTCGGGTGCGCCGAGCTCAGGAGCTTCTGGAGACGACGACCATGCCGGTGAGCGAAGTCGCCCGCCAGTGCGGCTTCGAAACCGACAGCGCTTTCCGTACCCGTTTCCGCGCTGTGGTCGGTGTCCCGCCGGGCACCTACAGGGCGCGATTTACGGCGGCGCCGGGACAATGACGACGGTGGGGGCTTGGCTCTGAGGGCGCGCGGCCCCACGGGGGGGGAAGGTCTTCCTTCCGGGCCTCGTGCGGCAGGTCAAGGCGCCCCAAAGCGCGGCGGACAGGTGAGAAGGGCGTATACGAATAGTCCTGCCGCTCTCGCAACGTCCGCCGGTCGGGCCTTCCCGTGCGTGTGGGGGAGATCCTCAGGATCGGGAGACTGTTTGCGAAGGCGAGCGGCAGCCTCGCGCCGTCTTGAACCTTGAAGCCCGGTAAAGTCCCTGCGTGAAGGGCCCCGCTTGCGCCCACTGGCCAATACCGCAGCTGGCCACTAAGAGATCCCACGACCCTGTGAGAGAGTGAGATGCTCGAGGATATTCGCAAGCTCTCGATGATTGCCGCCAAGCCGGAACGCATGGTGATCGGCCTGATGAGCGGCACCTCCATGGACGGACTCGACGTGGCACTCTGCCGAATCCGGGGGCATGGTGCGGATACCGGTGTGGAACTCGTGGCTTTCGACACGCGACCCTACGAGGCGAGCTACCGCAGGAACCTCGCTGCGGTCTTCTCGAAGGCCGAGGTCGACCTCTGCACCCTGACGCTGCTCAATCCCTGGGTCGCCGAGGTTCACGCGGCGATGGTCCTGTCCTGCCTTCGCGATTGGAAAGTGGAGCCGGAAGCCGTCGATCTTGTCGCAAGTCACGGACAGACCATCTATCACGCACCAAAAAGTCTGCACCGGCGGCCCGATATGGGCAACGCCACCTTGCAGATCGGCGACGGCGACCACATTGCGGTCCGTACAGGGATCATCGCTGTCCATGACTTCCGCCAGAAGCATATCGCCGCGGGAGGGGAGGGTGCTCCGCTAGCGGCCTATGGCGACCTCCTGATATTCTCGTCGCCCACGGAAGACCGTATTCTCCTGAACCTCGGCGGTATCGCGAACCTCACATTCCTGCCCCGGCGGGGCGAGGCGTTCAGCAGCGACGTCGGTCCGGGGAACACGATGATGGATGCGCTCACGCAGCGGCACTCGGGAGCACCGTTTGACGAAGGGGGAAGACTGGCGGCGAGGGGCAGGGTCGACGCACCCCTCCTCGCGTCCCTGCTCGACCACCCCTTCTTCGATGAAGGAATGCCGAAAACAACGGGGCCGGAGCTCTTCAACCTTGCCTATCTCGAGGCAGCCCTCGAGGCGAAGGGCGGCGCCGGCCTTTTGGTCGAGGACCAGATGGCAACCCTCGCCGCATTTTCGGCTGCCGCGGTCGCAGCTGCAGTGTCAGCCGCAGATCCGGAAGGGGAGGCCGCCGTCTACGCCAGCGGCGGCGGCGCGCATAATCCGGTACTTCGGGCCATGATCGAACAGAAGATCGGACGGAAGATCGACGATACGGCATCTCTCGGAATCGATCCGGATGCGAAGGAGGCCGTATTGATGGCTCTCCTCGCCAATGAATGCGTGAGTGGAGAGGCGTTGTCGTCGGGACGCGTGGCGGGCATGCCGGGAGCGACACTCGGCAAGATCAGCTTCCCGGGATGAGCTTGCTGGCCTCCCATGTCTTCGTTCCGGGCATCGCGCCGCGCGAGAGGTGTTGCCGGGGCCGGCGGGGCGCGGATCGTTCGCTTCTGAAGAATGAGACGGAGACGCCATGAAGCGATGCCGACTGAGCGGTGCTACGGTTTTGACGCCCGACGGATGGAGGGATGCCGACATCCTCGTCGATGGTAACCGGATCTCCGAAATTGCCGAGCGATCGGCGAGGGCCGAAGAGGCAGACGTGGTCGCCCTCGAAGGGGGGCGGCTCGTGCCGGGCTTCATCGACCTCCAGGTCAATGGCGGCGGCGGCGTCCTCTTCAATGATGAGCCGACGAAGCGGGGTATCGAGCGCATCGCCGAGGCGCACCGCCCATTCGGCACCTGCGGCCTTCTGCCGACCCTGATCTCGGACGGACCGGCGGCCGTGAAAGCCGCGGTCAAGGCCGTGGACGAGGCGATCGAGGCGGGCGCACCGGGTGTCCTAGGGGTCCATCTCGAGGGTCCCTTCCTCAATACGGGCAAGAAGGGCATTCATGACGACCAGCATTTCCGCATGCTGACCGACGACGAGCTCGACGTGATGACCTCGTTGAAGCGGGGCCGGACCCTCGTGACCCTGGCACCCGAAACGGTGAAGCCGGGGTCCATCCGGCGGCTGTGCGAGAAAGGCGTGAAGGTGGCGCTTGGTCATTCTCTTGCGAACTACGAGGAGGCCAAGGCCGGGGAGGCCGAAGGCGTTACGGGCTACACGCATCTCTTCAACGCCATGGCGCAGATCGGATCGAGGGAACCCGGCCCGATCGTTGCCGCGCTGGAAGGCGAGGCTTGGTGCGGATTGATCGCCGATGGCCATCATGTCCATCCTGCGACCCTGCGCCTTGCGATCCGCGCCAAGCGTGACCGGCGTTTCTGCCTTGTCACCGACGCCATGCCATGCGTCGGAACCGGGAAGGACAGTTTCCAACTCGGCAGTCGGCGGATTACCGTGAAGGACGGCGCCTGCCGCGGTGAAGACGGAACCCTTGCAGGTTCGGCGTTGACCATGGTGGAAGCGGTCGGCTTCGCCTGCGACCACCTCGGACTGACGCTTTCCGAGGCTGTCCGCTTCGCCAGCCGCGAACCGGCGGCGTTTCTCGGCTTGGGCGACGACTACGGATCACTGGCGTCCGGCGCGGCTGCGAGCCTTGTCCACCTGTCCGAGGACGGCAGGCAGGTCCTTGGCACCATGATCGACGGGCAATTCCGCCGCCATCTGCCGGCCGGGTCGGACGAACGGGGCTCTTCGCAACGGCCGCCGCTATCCTGACCGATATGACCGGGTTCGCTGGCGCAGGGAGTGACCGATCGCGGCGTGCCTCGCGGTGAAGACAAGGCGCCGGTCGCGTTTTCAGGACACACGCCATCTCCTGCATGCGTCGTCCCGAATGATCGAACCTTTTGTGCTGCCCGCCGAATGGCCCTATTGCATTGGTACGGGGGCTTGGAAAAGCACCCGCCGGCGGGGCGTTTGCTGTGGCAGGGAGAACGGGATCCATGAGTGGCGATCCACGCGAGGACCGGGATGCCGCCCCCCGCTACGTCCCCTATGAGCCGCAGGACGATGTTTCTCCGGTAGCTGACGGGGTCTGGACCGTCGAGGGGCCGGTCCTCGAGTACGGGATCAGGCCTTTCAACGTCCCCTGTCCGACGCGAATGACCGTCATGAGTCTGAAAGACGGCGGCCTCGCTCTTCATTCACCGACGGCCTTCTCGGACCGCCTGCTCGACAGGCTGAGTGAGCTTGGTCCCATCCGTGCCCTGATCGGTCCCAACTCGTTCCATCATCTCCACCTTGCCGCATGGGCCGGGGCTTGCCCGGATGCGGAGATTTACACGCCGCGGAAGCTCGGCCGAACAGGCCTGCCGCGTGAGCGGACGCAAGTGCTTTCGGAGCCTTGCGGGGAGCTCTTCGAAGGCGCGCTCGACTATGTGGAAGTCGACGGGAGTTGGATCGAACTCGTATTTCTCCACCGCCCTTCGCGCACCGCCGTCTTTACGGACCTCATCCAGAATTTCGAACTCGACCGCGTCAAGGGCGGGCTTCCCAGAACCGTCCTTCGCCTCGCGGGAGCATCCGGGAACCCCCCGCGTGCATCGATCGAGATGCGGATGGCCGCCCTCCTCAGGGGCCGGAAGAAGAGCGTTGCAGAGAGCGTGCGCATCATCAGGGCGTGGCAGCCCGACCGTCTCCTGATGGCCCACGGAGCGCAGCCGGAGGGCGACGTCGATACGCTCCTCGAGGATGCGTTCAGGTGGACGTTGTAGCGTATCCGCTTCGCACGGTCCGGCAGTGCGAATGGCATCCTCACGAAAGGCCCGAGAGTTGGTCACCCTGTCGTTCCGGTGCTCGCGTGGGCGGACAGGTTGCCAAGCTTCCCCTTATTGAACCGATCCCGCGATTCCCGCCACCTCATGGTAGACTGCAAGCGTCAGGAAGGTTGCGTTGGTGTCGAAAGAGGCGAGTCGGAGCCTTGATGCGTATCTCGTCAGCGCCGCGAAGCTTGGCGATCGCAGGGCCTATGACCGCCTGATCCGCCTCTGGAATCCTCGCCTGGAAGCGCACGCGGCGCGCCTTCTGGGCGACAGGGGAAAAGCGCAGGATGCCGTGCAGGACGGATGGATCGAGATCTTCCGGAACCTCGGCCGCCTCCGCGATGACCGCGCTTTTGCGGCATGGGCCTACCGGATCGTGAGCCGGCGATGCGCGCGAACCATCGGGCAGGCGCAGCGCGACCGCCGGCTCCAGCGCGATGCTGCCAATGAGGCCCGGGTGTCCATGCAGCTCATGGAAGATGCGCCGCCGCCCGGGAATGAAAAGCAGAGGCTGAAGCACGCACTCCTGCAACTGCCGCCGAAACAGAAAGCGGCGATCGCGCTTCATTACCTCGAAGAGCTGAGCGTGGCGGAAGTGGCTCTCGCCCTCGATATACCGCCGGGCACCGTGAAGACCCGGCTGATGCACGGACGAATGAAACTGAAACAGGCGTTGGAGGAACATCCCAATGAGTGACGTCGATCGGCTGATCCGCGAAGTGCTGGACGAAGAGCTGCCCGAACGGGAGCCACCTGCGCGGCGCGGTTTTTTCGTCTTCACCTTCGCAGCCCTGACGGGGCCGGGAGGATGGGTGAACCTCGGAATGCTGGTTGCCCAGGCGCTGCTGTTCGGTGCAGGCGTCTACGCCGCATTCCGCTTCTTCGGCGCAAGCGAGGTGTTGCCGGCGGTCAAGTGGGGCCTTTCGAGCTCGACCCTCCTCATTCTCGGCCTCGTCACCAAGATGGGGATCGTTCCGAGCATCGAAAGCAACCGGGTCATTCGGGAACTGCATCGTCTCGAGTTGCGGATCGAGGAAATGCGCAGGGAAGAGGGGAGGGGAGCCGGCTGATCAGGCGACGAGCAGGTCCCCTGATGATCACGACCCCTGAGGTGCCCCCCGGTCATGACGGCAGCCTTGATACGTATGCGGCGCCCAATCCACCGGAGCGGCACATGAAAAGGGCGAACGTCCCGGTCCGAAGGAGAACGTTGGCCAGGTGGGTTTTTTCCCTGCCAGGGCTTTGAACCGAACCCGTCCGAAGATGCACCTTCGAGCACGCAACAGGAGGGCGGTCCCATGGAATGTAGGGCGTATACGGCGACAACCGCGGGGTTGTCGTGGTTCGGCGTGGAGGCGGTCGGCCGGGTGGCGGTTTCGGACATCGGCGAGCTTTTGCAATGGGTAGCGGTATGGCTTTGCCGCCTCCTCAGGCTCGGCGATTTTCTACCGGTTTGTTAGGGGTATCGTCATGCGGCTTTTTCTTCTGTGTTTTGGCTGGGCTTCCGTTATCGGAAGTCTCCTCGATCTCGCCATCGGGATCTATGTCCTGTGGCTTGCCGCAGAGGGGCGTGTTTCGTTCGGCATTTCCGTCGATCGCCACCTCTTCGAGCATCTTCCCTTCCTCTACTGGATCAAGGATCTTGCCATGCGCATCATGCCGGAGAGCTTGGTGCTCTGGCTTTTTGCGCTTCCTGCTCTCGTCTATTTTCCGGCGCGGGTCGCGCTCAGCATCGTCCTCGGCGGATGGGCACTACGTGCGGCCGAAGGCATGAAGACCGGACGACCCCATCGACAGGACGCTGCGCTTACGGAGTGATCGGTTCTGCCCGGTATTCCAATCCGCGGGGGACATATCCTGTCCCTTGCGGGATGTCCTGCGGGCGCAGCCTTGCGGGAGAATCGGTCTTCCGGGGAAAACCGGATCCGGCCCTAGCGGAAGTTCCGGCTCTTCACCCTGATCGTCGGTTTGTCGGGTTCACCGAGAATCGTGCGGTGATCGAAGTCCCGATTGTAGTCCTCCATGGGCGGCGGCAGGATCTGCCCTTGCCTGCCATGAACCCGCTGGTCTGGACCCCCGCCGGAGCGGGCTTCGTCACCCCTTCCGAACGGCACGTTCCAGCTTCCGTGGTCGCCGATCCTGTGCAGGAAGTCGCTGAGGTCCACGAGCCGTCTGGCCACGATATGGAGGACCTGTCCCTCTCGCTGGATCTCGCCTTCGACACCGATCATTCCTGCGCTGAGGACAATGGAACGGTAGGTCTCGAAGAGACTGGGCCAGACAATGATGTTGGAGGGTCCGGTTTCGTCTTCCAGGGTCATGAACATCACGCCCTTGGCCGAACCCGGTCGCTGGCGTGAAAGAACGATGCCAGCGAGGCGGACGGTCGTTCTTGGGCGGAGCATGTAAGTCTCCGCCGTCGTCACGCAACCCTTGCGGCCCAGGCTTTTCCTGAGAAAGGCGAGGGGATGGTCCTTGAGGCTGAGCCCGAGCGAGACATAGTCCTCCACCACCTCGCGGCCCCGGCTCATGGCGGGGGGCGAGAAACTCTCCTCGGCGATCCCCTCGGTCAGGCCCGCTTCCTTCCGGTCCGCCGCCTCGAAAAGGGGAAGGGGAGCATCGCGCAGGGCCGCGGCCTTCCAGCCTCCTTTGCGGCGGTCGAGCCTGCAGGAGCCGAAGGCATCGCCTTCGACCAGCCTGCGTATGGCACGGCCTTCGATCTGCGCCTTACGCTGAAGATCCTCGGGTCCCTCATAGTCTTCGTAGCGGCTGCCGACGATCCGGCCCGCCTGCTCCTCGGACATGCCCTTGATCATCCTGAAGCCGAGGCGAACGGCAAGGTAGCCCTTCTCCCCCGACGGCTCCTCGAGGGTGCAATCCCAGTGCGAGCGGTTCACGTCCACGGGCCGCACCTCGACACCATGGTTCCTTGCGCACCAGACGATCTGGGCTGGAGCGTAAAATCCCATGGGCTGGGAATTGAGAAGCGCTGCGCAGAAGACGTCCGGGTGGTGACATTTGGCGTAGGAGGAGACATAGGCGATCTTCGCGAAACTCGCCGCGTGGCTCATCGGAAAGCCGTAGGAGCCGAAGCCTTCGAGCTGGCCGAATGTCCGTTCCGCGAACTCGCGGGTCAGGCCATGCTGGACCATGCCGGCGACAAGGCGCTCACGGAAGTTCGAGACGCCGCCCGTCATCTTGAAGGTGGCCATGGACCGGCGAAGCTCGTCCGCTTCGCCCGGCGAGAAGCCCCCGCATTTGATGGCAATGGCCATGGCCTGCTCCTGGAAGAGGGGGATGCCGAGGGTGTTCTTGAGGACCTCCTCGAACTCGGGCGTGGGGTATTCGACGGGCTCGAGCTTCTCGCGGCGCTTGAGATAGGGGTGCACCATCTGTCCCTGGATGGGGCCCGGACGGACGATCGCCACCTCGACCGTCAGGTCGTCGAGATTTCTCGGCTTCATTCTCGGCAGCATCGACATCTGCGCGCGGCTTTCGATCTGGAAGACGCCGAGGGTGTCGGCCCGCTGGATCATCCGGTAGGTCGGCCCGTCGTCGGGGGGGACGGTATGGAGGTCCAGCCGTTCGCCCTTGTGCTCCTCCAGCATGTCGAAGAAACGCCGCATGCAGCCGAGCATGCCAAGACCCAGAACATCCACCTTCATGAAATGGAGGAGGTCGATATCGTCCTTGTCCCATTCGATGACCTGGCGGTCCTGCATGGCGGCCGGTTCGATGGGAACGAGATCATTCAGGGGCGCGGCCGTCAGGACGAAGCCGCCGGGATGCTGGCTGAGGTGGCGCGGGGCGCCCATCAGTTCCCTGGCGAGGTGCATGACCATTTGCAGGCGCCTGTCCTCCAGGTTGAGGTTGAGCTCCTTCGCCTGTTTTTCCGTGACCCCCTCCTCGTCCCACATCCATGTGAGTTTCGCGAGAGCCGCGGTGACATCCTCGGGAAGGCCGAGCGCCTTGCCGACCTCGCGGATCGCACCGCGAGCGCGGTAACGCACGACGGTTGCGGTCAGGGCTGCGCGGTCCCGTCCGTACTCCTCGTAGATCCACTGGATCACCTCCTCCCGGCGTTCATGCTCGAAATCGACGTCGATGTCGGGCGGCTCGCCCCGCTCGCGGCTGATGAAGCGCTCGAAAAGGAGGCCGCCTTCCTCCGGGTCGATCGAGGTGATGCCGAGGACGTAACAGACGGCGGAGTTGGCAGCAGAACCCCTTCCCTGGCAGAGGATTCTCATGTTCTCCGCGGCTTGCACGATGCGGTAGACGGTGAGGAAATAGGGCGCATAATCGAGGTCCTCGATCAGGTCGAGTTCATGTTCGATCTGCTGGCGGACTTTATCGGGAGTGCCGTTGGGGTAGCGCACCGGCAGGCGCTCCATGACCAGCCGGCGAAGCCAGACCGGCGCCGGCTCGCCTTCGGGAGAGATCTCGTCGGGATATTGATAGGTCAGCTCATCGAGGGAAAAGGTGCACGCCTTCGCAATCTCTTCGGTATGCGCGATCGCGCGGGAATGGCCGGAGAAGAGGCGCGCCATCTCGCCCGGTGGTTTCAGCCAGCGCCCTGCTGAACGTTCTCTCTTCCTGCCGAGCTGATCGACCCGGCAGCCCTCGCGAATGGCGGTGACCACGTCCTGAAGCACGCGGCGGCTTTCGGTGTGGTAGAGGACATCGTTGGTGGCCAGGGGCTTGACGCCGGCGGCTCGTGCGTATGCCGCCGCCTTCTCAAGCCGCGCCCGCTCGTCAGGAAGGAACCGCCGGGTTATGGCGAGATAGGCGCGTTCGCCGAACGCCCCCTGCAGGCGTCCGAGGTCCGCCTTCATCCGCTCGTCCGGCGTGTCGTGCAGCAGAACGGCGCGGAAACCCTCGCGGTGCTCGGCCACGTCTTCCCAGCGCAACAGGCAGCCGCCCTTGCCCGCCCGCCGTTTGCCGATTGTGAGAAGGCGGCAGAGCCTTTGCCAGGCAGGTTTGTCCTCAGGGTAAAGAAGAAGCGAGGTTGCATCTTCGAGATCGAGCCGGCAGCCCAGAATGGCGCGCACCCCGGTCACCCTGGCGGCCTCGTGGGCCCGAACAAGGCCCGCAACCGAGTTCCGGTCGGCGATGCCGAGCGCCGGCAGCCCGAGGTGAGCGGCGGTGGCGAACAGCTCCTCCGGCGAGGACGCACCACGCAGGAAAGAGAAATGCGAGGTCACCTGAAGCTCGTGATATGTCATCCGAAGACCCCGTGCACGAACCATCGGGCCTGCCCGGTGGCGGTGTCCCGCGCACGGAAAAGCCAGTAGCGGCCACCTTCGTCGTCCTCCACGCGGTAGTAGTCGCGTGTAAGAGCCACCTCGTCACGGGCGAGCCACCACTCGCCGAAAATGCATTCGGGCCCGTCCGCCTTCCTGACCCGGTGCTGCCTTCCGCCCCAGGTGAAGCGCGCGGGCGGGTGATCGGGGACAAGGGCGAGGACCTCGATCCTCTGGGGAGGGGCGATGAGCTGGACCGGCCGGGGGCGACGGTCCCATACGAGACCTTCCCGCGCGGTCAGGGGAGAAACGGGCCGGAAGGAACGTTCGGGCATGTCACGCTCGGTGGCGGCCATGCGGAAGACGTGGTCCTTCCCGATCCTCGAGGCGATCCGGTCGACGAGGGATGCAAGATCCACTTTCCGTTCGCCTGCGGTGCCAAGCTGTTTTGCCTCCATCCGCTCGGTCAGCGGGGCAGCCAGGGCCATCCGTTCGATACCGAAACCGGGATCGATACGGTCCAGCTTCTCCTTGAACAGGCGACACAGGTGTCCGGGGTCGCGGTTCGGTGCGGCCGTGCCGATTCTCACGACACTGACGTTCCCGTCCACCCGCGTTGCCCTGAGGTCGAGGGTCCGGACACCGCGGCCCTGGTCCGCAAGCGTCTCGCAAAGCTTTTCGGCAAGGTGGCCGAGCGCTCCTTCGACACCCGCCGTATGGGCAATCGGCTCGGCAAAAACCATCTGGCTATGAAGAAGTTCAGGTGCGGACAGAGGCTCCAGGGTCTCAGGCTCGCGCGCCGTGAGACGGTCGAGCCTGCGCATCAGTCCGGTTCCGAAACGCAGCGCCAGCCCCGCACGGGGCGCCGCGAAAAGCTGTTCGACCCGGTCGAAGCCGAGACGGCGCAGGGCGTTCGTGACCTCCGGTTCCATGCCGAGGGCGGCAACGGGCAGGGGGGCGGCGGCCGCGGCTTCGCGTCCCGGCGGAACGACGATGCAGCCTGCTTCCGTATGCGTCCCGAACCTTGCCAGGGCCCAGGAGAGAAGGCGGCTCGCGCTGATCGCTCCTCTGGCTCGCAGTTCCTGCTCGGTGAACTGCGTCAGAAGGCGTGTCAGGAGCTCGCTCTCGCCTCCGAAGAGATGTTCCGTTCCCCCTGTGTCGAGAACGATGCCGTCCGGTTCCTCGACCGCGACCAGCGGGCTGTAGCGCAGGGCCCAGATGGCAATCCGGCGCAGGGCCGCTTCGTCCTCGGCGAGGTTCGCTTCGACGACGGTGAGGCCGGTCACCCGCGCCTGGGCGAGGGCGACGGTGGTTCCGGCTCTCAGTCCCGCATCGTTCGCCTGCGGACTGACGGCATGGACGAGCCGCTGCTGTCCGGTGGTCCTGGCCACCAAAAAGGGTTCATGCAGCGTTTTGCCCGGCTGCCGTGCCAGCCTCTGGGCCGGCCAGTTCGGCAGCCAGACGGAGGCGTAGCGGCGTGTGCGCATCGTCTCCCTCCTCCAGCTCGACATTCCAGGATCGCGGCTGACCGCCGCGGCAGCGTTCGAGATGCAGGTGCCAGGAAGGCCGGGGCAGGCTGTTCCCCGCCGACGATGGCCGTGCGGTAACGACCCAGCGGGTCACGGCCGCGGTTCCGGTCAGGGGCGCGCGTCCCTGCTTCCAGCGTCTCAACGCCAGGCACACCGTCCCGGTGCTTTCGGCGGCGAGTTGCAGGCGCCGGGAGGCCTTGAGGCTCAGCCGGTGGGTCTCGGCAACCACCCCGCCGAGCCCGCCATGGCGCAGCGTCTCTTCTGCGACGGCGAGCACGTCTTCCTCGCTTGCCGCTTCGGCATAGACGACCCGATCCGCACAAAGCCCCGTTTCCGCAAGTCCCGGCGCGAAGAGAAACCGGCGCGAAAGAGCCCACAGCACCGGCCCCCGGCCCCTTGCCAGAAGAAAGGCGGTGAGCTGCGTCGACGCTGCCTCATGCGGAAGATCGGCCCGCTGGGGGCAGATCTCGTGCAGCCCAGCCCCGAGCCCGCCGCCCGGCAGGCAGCCGTCGATCCCGGCCTCGCCGAAGTCCAGGACGGACTTCCCGACAGGGCCGGAGAGCTGTTGCAACTGCTCTCGCAGTGCTTCGAAGCGGGCATGTTTGGACAGACTGACCTCCAGCGATGTTCGCTATATGTTCCATACGGGTTCGAGAGTCGAGTCGGCCCGCGGCGTGCCGGAGAATCGCGAAACGGCAGGAGCAGCGGACCCGGCAAGGCGAGTGCCGGTTTTCCAGCGGACTTATCTGGAAAACTTCCGCGATGGCTCGGGCTGCCAGCGCTCCTGAATGGACTGGAAGCTGCCAAAGGCAAGACGCTCGGGGCCGACGGGCATGGGGCTCTTGCGCGAACGCCGCCACGGACGATCCGTGATCTCAGGCCTGTCCGTTCACGTCATTCCGGTGCCTGGTCCGAAAGCCTTTCGCGCCACAGGGCCGCCATCCTGCGGCTGTCCTTCGGGCTTCCTGCGCTCTGGCGCCCCTCGATGCTGAGCCGCGGTGTCAGGCGTTCGAGGCGCTCGGCGGTGAGAAGCGGGGAGATCGCCAGCGCTTCGGCTTCCGGGACCTCGCTCAGGAGGCAGCCTTTCTCCTCGCAAAGAGCCACCAGCCTCCCCACCACGTGATGCGCCTCGCGGAAGGGAAGGCCGTCCGTGGCCAGGCTGTCGGCGAGGTCCGTCGCGACGGCGAAGCCGCGGTGGGCGTCAGCTTCCATCCTTACGGGATCGATGCCCATCTCCTCGACCATGCCCGCGCAGACCAGAAGGGTGTTCTCGAGTTCCTCGAGCGCATCCATGGTGACGGGCTTGGTCTCCTGCAGGTCCTTGGCATAGGCGAGGGTGAGGCCCTTGGTCTGGAGCGTGAGCGCGGTGAACGCGCCGGCGAGCCGTCCGACCTTCGCGCGGATCAGCTCCGCTGCATCCGGATTGCGCTTCTGCGGCATGATCGACGAGCCGGTGGAGAAGCTTTCGGACGGTTTGAGATAGCCGAAGGGCGCGGAGGAAAAGACCACCACCTCCTCGGCATAACGGGACAGGGTCACTCCGCAGATCGTCGCTGCACTGACGGCTTCGAGGCAGAAATCCCGTGCCGAGACGGCATCGAGACTGTTCGCCATCGGGCCATCGAAGCCGAGAGCCTGAGCCGTCGCCTCGCGGTCGATGGGGTGGGGGGTGCCGGCAAGGGCCGCCGCGCCTAGAGGCGACTGGTTGAGATGGGCCCGGGCGGCAAGAAGGCGCTTGCGGTCCCGCTCCAGCATTTCGGTATAGGCAAGGCAGTGATGGGCGTAGGTGACGGGCTGTGCGATCTGCAGGTGGGTGAAGCCGGGCATCAAAACGTCGTGTCCTGTCTCCGCCTGGTGGACGAAGGCCCGCTGGCAGGCCCTGACCGCTGCGGCGCAGCGGTCGAGCGCCGCCCTGACGTAAAGCCTGAGATCGGTTGCCACCTGGTCGTTGCGGGAGCGGCCTGTATGGAGTTTTCCGCCCACGTCGCCGACAATCTCGCGCAGGCGCGCCTCGACGTTCATGTGCACGTCCTCGAGGCTTTCGGACCATGAAAAGCGGCCCTCCTCGATCTCGGAGGCGACCTGGTCGAGCCCGCGCAGCAGGGTTTCAGCCTCATCCGCGCTGATGATCCCGCGCGCCCCGAGCATACGCGCATGGGCTTTCGAACCTTCGATATCCTCGCGCCACAGCTTCCTGTCGGCATCGAGTGAGTGGCCGAAACGCTGGAAGAGTTCTGCCGGCCCGTCGGTGAAGCGTCCGCCCCACAGGGGGTTCCTGGTATCCTTCGTCATGGGAGGGATGTGGCCGAACCCAGGCTCCGAAAGCAACGCGCAAGCGCTGCTCGCAGGAGGCGGGGGAGGACATTAGGCAGTTCCGGCCTTTCCTCGTGCTGCGTTCCCTTGCACTAATGTTCTTCGCAACTGCAAAACGAGAAGGAGACAGGCCGTGCGCCACTTCCTCACCACCGAAGACTGGTCAAGGCAGGAGATCCAGGCTCTCCTCGACGACGCGCGTTCGCTCAAGGCCAACCCGCGCCAGGACCGTCTGCGAGGAAAACGCATTGCCCTGGTCTTCATGAACCCTTCCTTGCGGACCCGGACGAGCTTTCAGGTCGGGATCGCCGATCTGGGCGGGACGTCGGTGGTGCTCGATGCGGGTGGCACATGGCCCCTCGAAACGGAAGAGGGTGCGGTGATGGATGGCGCCGCCGAAGAGCATGTCGCCGAAGCCGCGCGGGTCCTTTCGACCTATGTGGACATGATCGCGATCCGCGCCTTCCCGAAGTTCGAGGACTGGAGCAGGGAGCGCGAGGACCCGGTCCTTGGCGGTTTTGTCCGCCATGCGACAGTGCCGATCGTCAATATGGAGACGATCGTGCACCCCTGCCAGGAGCTCGCCATGCTGATGGCGCTGCAGGAGAGGCACGGTTCGCTCGATGGCAGGAAGATGTGCCTGACCTGGACCTATCACCCCAAGCCACTGAACACCGCCGTGATGAATTCGGCCCTTCTCGCGGCCACGAAGATGGGGATGGAAGTGACGCTCCTGTGTCCTTCTGAAGCCTATCTCCTCGATGAAAGGTTCATCGACGCCGGTCGCCGTTTCGCGGGCGAGAACGGCCGTTCACTCACGATCACCCACGATATCGAGGAAGCCTATGCCGGGGCCGATGCGGTCTACGCGAAGAGCTGGGGCCGGCTCGACCAGATCGGCCTTCCCATGGATGACCGTTTGACACCGGACGATCTCAGGCACTTCATCGTCGACGAGCGGAAGATGGCACTGACCAACGACGCCACCTTCTCCCACTGCCTTCCCATGCGGAGGAACGTGAAAGCCACCGACGGCGTCGCCGACAGCCCGAATTCTCTCATCATCGAAGAGGCGGAAAACCGCCTCCATGTCCAGAAGGCCGTGCTCACTGCACTGACGAACCAATGACCAGACACGCAATCCTCGCCTTCTCCGGTGGTCTCGATACCTCCTACTGCGTTCTTCGGCTGCGTGAGGACGGCTACAGGGTGACAACGCTCTACGTGCACTCGGGCGCCGCCGACCCTGAAGCGGCGACCAGGATCGCGGCGCGAGCGGAGGAACTGGGGGCCGACGAACACATCACCGAAGATGCCTCCGAAGACCTCTGGAACGAGATCGTCCTTCCTTTCCTTTGGGGCGGCGCGCGGCGACAGGGGCGCTACCCGATCCTCTGTGCCGACCGTTCCCTGATCGCAGCCCGCTCGGTCGTGCTGGCCGACCGGGTCGGCGCCGATGCGATCGCCCATGGCTGCACCGGCATGGGCAATGACCAGGTCAGGTTCGATACGGAAATCAGGGCCAGGACCGATCGCGAGATCCTCACGCCCATCCGTGATATCCAGGACAAGGACGATGTCAGGGCCTACGAGGAGGCGTTCCTCAAGGAGCGGGGCTTTTCGGTCCCCTCGAGGGCGAGCGCTTTTTCCGTCAACGAGAACCTCCTCGGCGCGACCCTGTCGGGTGGATCCATCGACCGTTGGGAAGAACCTCCCTTTGAGGCGAGGGTCTTCACCAAACCCATCGAGGAGGTCGGCCCACGGACCCGGCGGCTGACCCTGGCCTTCGAACGCGGGGTGCCGTCTGGACCTGAGGCCGGCGCGGCTCTCCTGCGGGAACTCAACGCCTCTGCGGGTGAGCTTGGCATCGGCTACGGGGTCTATACCGGCGACACCCTTGTCGGTCTCAAGGGGCGCATCGTTTTCGAAGCCCCGGGGCTCGAAGTGCTGGAAGAGGCGCATACAGCGCTTTGCGAGGCGGTGAGTTCGCGGGCGCAGAACGGCTACCGCCGGAAGGTCGGCGAGGCCTGGTGCGACCTCGTCTATGACGGGCTCACATCCGATCCGCTTCGCCGCGATCTCGAAGCCTATCTCGCATCCAGCCAGGAGCGCGTGACCGGTGAGGTCGATCTCGTCCTCGCGCCCGGACGGGTCACGGCGGTCGCCGTAAGGACCCCGAACCTGCCCCGCCGGGAAGGGTCGGTCTACGCCCAGAAGGCGGCATGGTCGGGAAAGGCGGCGGAAGGCTTCACCGAACTCTTCGGCCAGTCGACCGTGCTCCACGCGCGGGTGGGGCGGTCGTGACCCGGCATGCCGTCACCGGCAGGGGAGTGCCTGGTTCCGCAAGTCCCCTTCAGGATATACTGGGTTTTCTCCGCCCCCTGATCGCATGCGATACCTGCAACCCGCCCCGCGCGATCACTGCGGACGGCCAGCTCGCCGCGACGATCCGCAATGCGCTCCCCGGTTTCGATATCGATCTCCGCGACCTGGGGGACGGGTGCCTTGCCATCGAGGCTCGGCGGGGCAGCAGCCCGGTTCTCTTCAACGTCCACATGGACACCGTCCCGGTCGCGCCGGGATGGACGACCGACCCCCATCACCTCCGGGAAACCGAGGACCGCGCTTTCGGCCTTGGGACCTGCGACACGAAGGGCGCAGCGGCCGTTCTGTTCGCCATCGCCGGGCATACGGATCTTCCGATGCACCTCCTCCTGACGACCGACGAGGAAGCCGGCCAGAGCCGCTGTATACGCACCTTCCTCGAGGATGCACCTCCGGCTGAACTCGCCGTCATTGCCGAGCCGACCGGGGCCCTGGCCCGCTTCGAGCACCGCGGGCTCGTCTCCGCGCGGGCGTCGTTCTCGGGACAGAGTGGCCATGCCTCGGAGGCCGGGCGGCGGAGCGCCGTGCACGACGCGGCGACCCTCGTCACGAGGGCCCTCGACCTCGAGGGGGCCGAGGAACAACGCCTTAATTTCGGCCGTATCGAAGGGGGGCTCAAACCCAACATGATTGCTGGCGAGGCCGAGCTGCTCTTCGGTTTCAGGTGCCGTCCCGGGACGGATCACCGCGCGTTCCTGCGGCGGATCGAAGAGCTGACCGATGCGGAAGTCTCGCCCCGCTTCACCGGTCCCGCCCTGCCTTCGGACGCAGACGGCCCTTCTGCCGCAGCCCAGCTCCGGGCGAAGGAGGAAGCGCGGCGCCTGGGTCTTCCCGTCGGCGACGCGGTCGATTTCTGGACCGAGGCTTCGCTTTTCTCTGAGGCCGGTATCCCTTCGATCGTCCTTGGTGCCGGCTCGATCGCGCAGGCGCACGCCCCGGATGAATTCGTCACGTACGATCAGCTTGCAAAGCTTTTCGAGCTCTACGGGAAGGTGCTCCATGGCTTCGCATGAGACGAGCTTCAAGGAGAGGGTCAGTCTCCTTCTTGCCGGGCTCGAGGAGGGGCGCGAAGTCAGGGCCTACCTGCGCCGGTTCTCCGAGGAGACCACGGGCTGCTTCGCCGTGGTCAAGGTCGGCGGTGCGGTCGTCGAGGAGAGCCTCTCCGAACTCGCCGATGCTTTGGCCCTCCTTCACTACCTCGGCCTGCCCCCGGTGGTAGTCTACGGCTCCGGCCCGCAGCTCGACCGCGACCTGGCGGCGGCCGGCATCGCGGAAGAACGCGTGGACGGCATGCGGGTGACGGGCGAGGCTGCGATACCCCTGGTGGCGACGGCGGCCAGCCGGGCCGGCCTTGCCATCAGCGACGCCCTGAGACGAAGGGGCAGCTTCGCGTTCATGTCCCAGAGCCATCTCGAGGCGAAGCTTCTCGACCATGACCGCTACGGCTATGTCGGTGATATCCAAAAGGTTGACGGCGAAGCCCTGACCCAGCTTCTGGGCGCAGGCGTGATCCCCCTCATCGGCTGCACCCATCCCGATAGCCGCGGCCAGCTTCTCAACGTCAATGCGGACAATGTGGCAAAGGCCATCATCCTCGCTCTCCGCCCCCAAAAGATCGTCTTCGTCACCGGGACCGGCGGTCTGCTCGACGCGGATGGCCAGATGATTGACTCGATCAACCTGGCGGCCGAGGGAGAGGGGCTTTTCGACCAGTCCTGGCTCACCGGCGGCATGCGGCACAAGGTACGGGAAATCGCGAAGCTTCTCGCCTCGCTCGAACCGTCAGCCTCCGTCTCGGTAACGGGGGCGAAGGACATGGTGCGGGAGCTCTTCACGCATTCGGGCGCAGGCACGCTCATCCGTCAGGGCGAGCGGATCGAGCGTTTGGGTCCCGAGGCAGCTGGATCCCTCGCCCCACTGATCGAAGCCGCTTTCGGAAGGCGACTGCGCAAGGCATACTGGGAAAGTCTGATGCCGGACTATATCCTTGCATCCGAGAAGGGAAGGGCCGGTGCCATCGTGACATCCATCGGGGGCGTGCCGCTTCTCGACAAGTTCGCGGTCTCCGAAGGCGCGCGCGGCGAGGGGCTTGCGAAGTCTCTCTGGCAGCGGCTCGGTGAGCACTCGCCGCAGCTCATCTGGCGGTCCCGCCGGGAGAACCCCTTCAACAGCTATTACAGCGCCAGGGCAGACGGTTTCGTCAGGCGTGGTCCGTGGACGGTCTACTGGACCGGCCCGGAAATCGAGAGCCGGATCGGCGGCCTCGCGGACGAGCTTTCAGCAAGGCCGCCCGACTTCGAAGGAGGAGGGCCATGATCCGGGTCGGCCTCGTCGGTGCCCGTGGCTATGTCGGACGTGAGCTGATCCTGGCCCTCGACCGGGATCACCGTTTCGATCTCGCCTTCGCGTCGTCGCGCGCCATGGCCGGGGAGCGGCTGGAGAGGATGCCCGGCCTGCGCGATGGCGCCCTGTCCCGCTTCGGTGGGATCCTGGCCACGGAAAAGACGCCCGGTGACGTCGCGGGCAGCGATGCCCAGGTGATCGTCCTCGGTCTTCCAAACGGCCTGGCCGCGCCTTACGCCGAGGCCCTGTCAGCCGATCCGCGCCTGGTTGTCGATCTTAGTGCGGACTATCGTCATGCGGAGGGGTGGGTCTACGGCTCGCCCGAACTCAACGCGGGGAACCTGCGCGGTGCCCGGCGGATTGCCAACCCCGGATGCTACGCAACCGCCGCTAACCTCGCTCTTGCGCCCCTCGCGCGGTATTCCGCGGGCCGGGTGTCGGTCTTCGGCCTTTCGGGGTTCTCGGGGGCAGGCACCACCATCACGTCGCGGAATGACCCCGAACGACTCGAAAGGAATGTCATTCCCTACGGGTTCGGAGGCCACGGCCACGAGGTCGAGATCGCCAGGGCCACGGGTCTCGAGCTGACCTTCGCCCCCCACATCGCGGGGTTCTTCCGCGGCCTCTTGGTCACGTCTGTCGTTCCGCTGAAGGAAGACATGTCCATCGCGGCGGTCGAAGCGATCTACAGGGCGTTCTACGAGGCCGCAGCTTCCGTCCGTATCGTGCGCGACCCTCCCGAAATCACGGATGTAGCGCATGGGGACGGATGCTTCATCGGCGGTTTCGCCGTGCCGACCGGCAGCGCCGTCCTCACAGTCACCTCCGCACTGGACAATCTGCGCAAGGGGGCGGCCACCCAGGCGCTCGAGAACATCGTGCTGGCCCTCGGCCTGTAAGAGGGAGGTGAGATCGAACCGTAGACCGGACTGGACGGGCGCGTCACCGGAGCGTCATAGTTCTTCAAGGAAACGTGGCGGGGTCGATGATGGACCTTTCGAGGCGAGGTTTTGCCGGCATCATTGGTGGCGGGATCGCTCTCGGAGTCATGGGCGCGAGGCGCTCCGGTCCTGACGTTGTGGTCATCGGTGCCGGCCTTGCCGGCCTAGCGGCGGCCCGCTTCCTCGAGGCCCAGGGCATCGGTGTCACGATCCTCGAGGCAAGCGAAAGGGCGGGAGGCAGGGCTCATACCCTTGACGATCTCCCGGGACGGCCCGAGGCAGGCGCGGTCCAGATCGGGCAGGGCTACACGGCCCTGCGGCGCATCGCTGCCGATCTTGGCGTTCCCCTCAGCGAAGGCCCGGGGGCCGGGGCTGGCATCGCGGATCGTCCCGGCAACACCTACAATATCCGCGGCGAGACCCTCACAGACGAGGACTGGCCGGCATCGGAAGCGAACCTCCTCGAAGGTGACGCCCGCAGTGTCGAGCCTGCGGCCCTCCTCCGGCATTTCTCGCGCGCGCTGCCCCGTCTGGACAGCGAAGCGGCCTGGCTCGATGCGCCGGACAGTCTCGACATCTCCCTTCGGCAGGCGCTGCAGCAGGCCGGGGCGGGCCAGGAAGCGCTTCGCCTCATCGAGGCCAACCTCAACGGCAACACCCTCGAAGCCATGTCGCAGGTCCACCTCCTGCGCACGACTGCGATCTATCGCAGCCAGCCGGGGCCCATCTCGACCGTTGTCGGGGGCACCCAGCGACTGCCCGAGGCGATGGCCGCAGATCTCCGGTCCGAAATCAGGTTCGGCGCGCCGGTCAGTGCGATCGAGGACACGGGCAACGGTGTCGTGATCGAGGCCGGCGGGCGGACAATCGACGCGCGGGCCTGCATCTGCACGATACCTTTCGCGGCCCTGCGGGATGTGCGTATCGACGCGGAGCTGACCCCGTCCACACGACGCATGATTGCACAGCTTCCCTATACGAGGGCGAGCTTCGCCTATATCCGCGCCAGAACGCCGTTCTGGCAGGAGGATGGCCTTCCCGAGACGTTGTGGACGGACGACCCGCTCATCGGGCGGGTCTTCGTGCTCGGCGACACGCCTCCCATGCTCAAGCTCTGGACGACGGGAGCCGGCGCTGACCTCCTCGACACCATGCCCGAAGACCAGGCCCGCCGGCTGGTCACCGAGCGGATCGAGACCATGCGGCCCTCGGCGAAGGGCCAGCTCTCGGTGCTAAGGTTCTTCAGCTGGCAGCGTTCGCCATGGGCGAGGGGCATCTATCATCACATCGGCACCGGCATGGCCGCTGCCCTTTCACAAGCCGTGAGGAGCGAGCCGCGGCGTCTGGTCTTCGCCGGAGAGCACCTCGCCGCCGACAGCACGGGGATGGAAGCAGCGCTGCGCAGCGGCGAACGAGCCGCCGGAAACCTTGCAGGTCAGCTATGACGACGGGAATCCACCGCGCCCCCGAAATCTCCACCAGCTCGCAGGTTTGTGAAAGGATGAGCGGGGCCTATCGCCGCACTCCGATAGTTTATTCCTATTGCCCAAATGTGCTGCGACCCATCGAGAAGCGGGCATTGCTCTGCTATCGAAGGTGTACGGAGCGGTCGTCGCCCTCTTCCAAATATGCAAAAGCGGCGGCCCTTCGAAACATGGGACCACCGCCTCCCCGCATGTCTGGTGGTGGTCCGGAGGCTGCCGCGCCCACCTCCATGCGGCCGCCCTGCCTGACCCCGCCTGTGCAGTGCGATGGCCCTCGCGCTGCACAGGCAGTCAACGAACCATCCCTCGTTTCAACGGGCCGAAGCGGGTGAGCATGCAGCGTCTCGTAGGTCTCAGCTATCGCAGTATGCCAACGGAAGCCATCAGGGGGCCAGAGCTTGGCGGCCTGATCGCGAGTGCTCGTTCCAACAATGCCGAACACGGCATTTCAGGGCTTCTGCATATCGAATCCGAAACCATCACCCAATGGATCGAAGGGCCGGAGGGGAAGATCAGCGACCTCCTCCTGAACCTCCATCGCGACCCGCGTCACCGTGACCTGAAGGTTCTCAAGCATGAACCGATCGAGCGGCGTGTCTTCGGCGGATGGCCGATGCTGCTCGCGGCCGCGCCGCAGGACGTCGTCGTGGACCTGCAACCCACCCTGGCGTTACGCCGCCGTGTGGAGGCTGCTTCCGAAGGTGAGTGGGGGACGGTCCTTGGCGGGGTCGGCAGCTCGCGGACTTCCGGTACGCCGCCGCCCCCGATTTCCGGTGGTCCCTTCACCCCTCTTGCGGGGGATATCTCCGAGGATGCGGACTGGGGGCCGGCGGCCTCGGCGCTTGCCCGGCTCCTCCTCGATGATGGCATTCCCGAAGCCGTGAAGCTCGTCGATCGGCTTGTCAGCCGCCAAAGCGACCCGCTTCGAAGCCTGATCGCCATCTTTGAACGGACAGATGCCCTTCTCAGTGAGCTCTGGAGCGACGATGGCTGCGACGAGGCCGATATCATCCTCGCCCAGGCGGCGCTCATCCGCATCCTGAGGCAACAGCGCTGGGCCAATCCCATCGTCCCGTGGATCGCCGCGCCGCCATCGGTGATGGTGGCGACCGTCCCCGGCGAGCTCCATCTCCTTCCCGCCATCCTGGATGCCGAGGTCCTTCGCGCCAAGGGTTGGGTGCCCAAGCTCGCCTTCCCCAGGAGTGGGAGCGATCTCGTGGAAGAGCTCGGCCGCGCGCCCGTCGATGTCCTCGACCTGACACTCAGCGGCGTGTTCGAGCGCAAGGAGCGCTCCTTCGATATCGCGAAGCTCATTGCCTCCTTGCGGGCCGGTGCGGGTTCGACCCTGCGGAAAATCATCCTGCGCGGAGCAATGGCGAAGGATCACCCCGAGGATGCACTGTCGTTCGGCATCGATGCCGCCGCTCCCTCGGCCAACGAGATCGACCGTGTCATCGACCAGGCCTGGGGGAATCTGGCCGACTGCTGATCCCTTTCAGGGACGTCTGACCGTCGCTTTCTCGAACATGGCATGATCACCGAGGGAGCCAGCCTTCGTCCTGCCTTCGACCACCTCGCAGTAGTGATCGAACAGCGTCCGGCTTCCGAAGGAGGGTGTCTTCGCCTCGTCATAGGTTTCCCGGTCTTGATCCCAGACCAGCATCGACTCCGTTCCGTAGTAGTGGGCGATCCTTGCGAACTCCGCCTTGTCCTCGAGCGCAGGGATCAGCTTGCCGCCGGCGCCGAGTACCCCAGCCGCGAGCCGGAACATGCCGGGCGGTACCGACCTGAAGCGCGGTTTCGTGCCGATGAGGCGAAAGAGCTCGAGGCCCTGTTCCTTTGGCGTGATCGCGGGCCCGGGGCCGCCGATGGGCAGGGTCCTGTCGTGATATTCCTCGTTCTCGATGCAGGTCACGATGAACGCGGCGAGGTCCTCGTCGCTGATCGGTTTGCAGGCGGTTTCCGCGCCCTCGCCGAAAAGAAGGAAGGGTTTGCCTCCCCGCACCCTTTCTATCTGACCGCTGAGGGATTTGAAAAAGGCCGTGGGGCGGATGATCGAATAGGTGAGACCCGAACTCCTCAGCTCATCCTCGAAGGCGAGTTTCGCCTTTTGGAAGGCAAGTCGCGGTTTCTGGACACAGATTGCCGAGACGAGGACGACCTGCCTGACACCCGCCGTTCGCGCGGCTGTCAGGGCATGGCAGTGGGCCTCGTAGTCGATGCGCCACGCATCTTTCGGATGTCCCGTCCGTGATGCGAGGCAGGAAACCAGGAGATCGAACGTCTCGCCCCTGAAGCCATCGCTTTCGAGTGAACCCGGGTCGGCGACATCACCGAAGCGCAGGCGGACCCCGGGCAGGGACGCTGCGAGCTCGTCGCGGTCGCTCCCCGGGCGGACAAGGGCGGTGACGTCATACCCGGC
>CAZAFU010000034.1:0-24288 GCA_964484475.1 uncultured Caulobacterales bacterium
GGCCGGATCCTCACAGCCTGGCGCGAGCCCCTCAACGAACGCTTCTGCTCGGTCTACGAGCGAACCGGGGCCATCTTCGCGGGCGTGATCGACCGGGATACGGGCCGGGTCTATACGTGGTTCTCGGCGGAGGACGGGCCGGGCCTGACCGAGGCTCTCGACATGGCCAGCTTCACGCGATGCGAGGCGGCAGGATAGCGGCCTGTCCGCGGCCCCCCGATGGTCGTTCCCCGGAAATGCAGGTCCGCCCATGCATGCGCACCTGCGTTTCCTCATGGAGTGTCCGTCCACCAAGGAGTTGTCGGTCTAGGCGGCCTTTCGGGGTTTGCGGTATGTGAAGCTGTTGCCGCAACGATCCGTTTCGACAAAACCGTGGACCGTGCGCAGCTTTTTCCTCATCGCCTCGATAGGGGCCATCCCGGTCATGCTGGGATGGAATTCGATCAGGATCGTCTGGACCGGACTGAAGTCGGCATAGTCGATCAGTTCGATCTCGCCGCCCTGGATATCGATGACGAGCACGGTCGGCCTGACGCTGTCGAGTTCCTCCTGGAACGGAACGACAGGAACCTTCACGACTTCCGTATCTCCGCCCGGATCGTAGATCGAGGAGCGGGAGAACTGCGAGCTGACGTGGAAATCACGGGACCCGGCCTCGGGCCCGACCATGCAGATCCTGAGGGAAGGACTGACATCGTTCAGGGCGTAGTTGTCGCGGATCAGGCTTTCGAGACCCGGATTGGCCTCGTAGGAAAAGACATTGCCGCTGCCGACGATCCGTGAGCAGAAGATCGCCACCATGCCGATACCGCCGCCGAGTTCCATGACCCGGTCGTCGGGGGTGAGAATGTCTTCCAGCAGCACACGCTCGTGAAGGGTGTGCCGCCCCTTCATCAGCTTGCGGATATTGAATTCGGACATGCGTTCGTCGATGCGCATCGTCATGCCGCCGATTTCAACGGTCGATCCGAAGCGCGGGAGGGGTTCCTTGTCGCCTTCCCGCTTCTGTCCCGTACCGAGAAGGGCACTGATTGCCCTGTAGGCGGCGGGGTTTTGCGCTTTCACCCGCTGGCCGATCGCGCCGGCGAAATGGGCCCACCCGATACGCAGCCGCTTACGGCGGTAGTCGTAACGCAGGCCCAGACTGTTCCGCAGGGTCCTGAGAGGCGAGGCTTTGGCAAGTGGCGCGGTCATCTTCTGGTCCAGGATCTCTTCACCTCAAGCGATGTGGAGCGCAGTCAGGAAAGACAACCACCCAAGTCACACCGTCGAACATTCAGTTTCCGCGCCATCGAGCAGCCTTGCGAGACATTCGCGGTCCTCCTCGAGCGCTTCGTCGATGCGGGCCCGCGTCTCTCGACTGACGCTGAACGCGGGGCCGTCGGCTGTCGTCATCCGATCACCGAGGCCGAGGCGCGAAAGGGCGGCCGGGCTCTGTTTCAGGAGCGGCCGGAGGGGGGCGAACCTTGCGAAAGGACGGAGGGCCCGGGGCACCGTCCGGCGGCGGGCGCTGACATTTTCGGGGACCAGCGGCAGCGGCTCGTAGGGCACTCCGATGAAACGGCAGATCCCCTGAAGAGTGCTCGCGGGGTCGCTGAAAAGGTCTTCCGACCGAACCACCCTGATCTGCTCCTTCGGATAGTGCTCGAGATAGAGCGCGAGCTGATGGCCGTAACGACTGGCTGCAAGATAACTTAGATCCTCGTTGAGGGCCCGGTCGGCAGGGCGCCATTCCATCCCGGTCACGAGCCGGTGGCGGTAGTGGGACTCGATCCGCCGCCAAGGGTCCCGAATGACGTAGAGGAGCCTTGCCTCGGGCAGGAGAGCGTGGATGCGCGAAGGAACCCCGCGATAGACAGGGTCCCTCGTATAGGCGTTGGAGGCTTCTCCCACGGCCAGTGCATCGCCGGCATTCCTGAACTGGGCGCGATACCAGGCTTCGCCCTTGCCGAGGCGATGTTCCTCGGTGAAGTAGCGCAGCTCCTTTGGCGCCATGAACACCTTCGAATGCCGGTCGAGGTAGCCGTAAAGGCTGGTGGTCCCGCATTTCGTTCCGCCGATGAGCAGGAATGACGGAAGCATGAGAACCCGGCCGTGAGCGTCGCGAGTTGGTGACACAGTTCTCTCCAGCGCGAAACCCGATGGAACTCTCTTCACTTTGCTGAGAGGGCGGAGACGCTTCCTGCACAACCTCCACGTTTGTCCCATGGGCGATCGAGGCATCTTCCATGTCCCGTATTCGGGGGAACGCCAACGTTTAGGCGGTTCCATACGGCACGACCTTCGCGCGTGTCGCGAAACTGTCATCCCCGCCCGCCCCGGGCCGGGTCCCCGAGCGGTACGGAGCCTGTATTTTCCGGCTGACAGGAGGGACCGATCCGCGCTGCTTTCCGTTGATGTCGACAGGCAGCGCCTGCCGGTCTCGGACCCCAGCGAGGCCGGTTCGGCGGAAACAGGGTAATGGGTATGTGGGACGGTTTGGATGCTGAGGAAGAGAAGCGGCTGGTCGTGATCGGCGGTGGCCCGGCGGGCCTGACCGCGGCGCGGACCCTCCAGAAGCTCGACGCCGAATGGCAGGCCACCATTTTCGAGGCGAACGATATCGTCGGCGGCATCTCCCGCACCGAAAGCCATAATGGCTACCGCTTCGACATCGGCGGGCACAGGTTCTTCACCAAGGTTCCGGAGGTGACGCGCTTCTGGAAGGAAATCCTCGGCGACGAGTTCATCACCCGTCCCCGGCTGTCGCGGATCTACTACAACGGGAAATTCTATTCCTACCCGCTGAAGATCTTCAACGCCCTCGGTAATCTCGGCCCCCTCGAGGCGGCGCTGATCATGTGCAGCTACGCCAAGGTCCAGGCCTTCCCCCGCAAGGAGGAGGAGACCTTCGAGGACTGGGTGACGAACCGCTTCGGCGAGCGTCTCTTCAACACCTTCTTCAAGACCTACACGGAAAAGGTCTGGGGCCTTCCCTGCTCGGAAATCCGGGCGGATTGGGCCGCGCAGCGGATCAAGAACCTGTCCGTCTCCAAGGCGGTCATCAACGCCGTGACCGGCGCGAACGACACGGTCAGCCTGATCGAGGAATTCGAGTACCCGAAGCTCGGACCGGGCCAGATGTGGGACGTCTGCGCCGATACCATCGAGGCTGCAGGCGGGACTGTCAGCAGGCGCCATCGCGTCACCGCCGTCGAGCGGGAGGAGATGCGCGTGAAGGCCGTCACCGTCGCCGACCCTGACGGGAACACCCACCGGGTCGAAGCGGATGCCTTCATCAACTCCATGGACCTCAGGACGCTCCTGAGAGCGATGGACCCGCCGCCGCCAGAGCATGTCCGGAAAGCCGCCGAGAAACTCAAATACCGCGATTTCCTCATCGTCACTCTCGTTCTGGACCATCCCGATCCGTTCCCTGACAACTGGATCTACGTGCACAGTCCCGAGGTCGATGTCGGTCGTATCCAGAACTTCCGGGCCTGGTCGCCGCACATGCTCCCCAACGAGACCACCTCTTCCATCGGGATGGAATATTTCTGCCACGAGGGCGACGGCCTCTGGGAAATGAGCGAAGAGGAGCTGATCGAGAAGGCGGGGCGTGAGCTGGCCGCCATCAACCTGGCTCCCGCATCGAGTGTGACCGGCGGCAAGGTGATCCGCCAGCCCAAGGCCTATCCCGTCTATGACGGAGAATATTCCGAGGCCCTCGGCGTGGTTCGCGAATGGCTCGGCGGGTTCGAGAACTTCCAGACCGTCGGCCGGAACGGGATGCACCGTTACAACAACCAGGACCACTCCATGCTGACCGCAATGCTGGCGGCGGAGAACATCCTCGGTGCGAAGCACGACCTCTGGGAGGTCAATGTCGAACGGTCCTATCACGAAGAGTTCGTCACCAAGGACGACGGCCCACCGACCGCGCCCGGCGAGTTGCCGGCCTATGCCGCCATTGTCCCGGCCCATAATGCCGAAAAGACTTTGGCGCGGTGCCTGCGGGCCGCACGCTCCGCAACGCCCCCACCGGCCGAGCTGATCGTCGTCGATGACAATTCCAGCGACAGCACCGCTGCCGTTGCCGAAGCCCACGGGGCACGGGTCATCAGTCATCGCGGCAAGAAACCCCTCGGTCCGGGGCGGGCACGGAATCTCGGCGCGCAGAACGCATCGTCCGAATACTTTCTGTTTCTCGACTCCGACGTGGAGGTCGAGCCGGACGCACCCGCCCGACTGGTCCACGAGGTCGAAAAGGACAACGGTGTTGCTGCGGCCTTCGGTTCCTACACGGCCAGGCAGGCCTGCTCGAACCTCACGGCACGCTACACGAACCTCCGTCACCACCACTTCCACCAGACCGGGCAGCGCGATGCCGAGACCTTCTGGACCGGCCTGGGCGTGATGCGTGCGAACGCATTCATCCGCCTGCAGGGCTTCAGTGAAAATATCCACAAGCCCGCCATGGAAGACGTGGAGATCGGTTACAGGATGCGCGACCACGGCTACCGTATCCGCCTGGTTCCGGAGGCTCAGGGCGCCCATCTCAAGAACTGGCGGCTCAAGCAGCTCTGGCACGACGACATCGTCTCGCGCGCCATTCCGTGGTCGACGCTTCTCGTTAACAACCGGGCGCCTTCGACCCTGAACGCAAAGACCGCCGAGAAGGCGAAGGCTCTTCTCGCCGTTCTGACCGCAGCGCTCATCCTCGGGAGCGTCTTCCTGCCATCGGCAGCTCCCCTCGCGGCGGTTTCAGGGGTCGCGTACGTTGCGCTGAATGCGAGGTTCCTGCGCCTCCTCCTGCGTCACGGGGGCGTGGGAACGCTGTTCGCCGGAACGGGGCTGCATTTCGCCTATCACCTCTATTCGACCGCTGCCTACGGTCTCGCCATCGCCCGCAAGTGGCTCAGGCTGCCGCTTCCCGGCACCACGGACGCGTGGATCAGTCAGCGTCTCGAGAAGCCAGGTAGTAGCCGGAAGCCATAGCGATATGGGACAGCACGATCAGGCCGGACCGGAGGGGAGCTTTGCGTCCTCCGGTACGGAGCGGGTAGGTGAGAAGGTCGTAGTAGAAACGGGGCCCACGGATCGAAAGAGGTGCCGTGCCATCGGTGACGCGCTTTTCGGAGAACTTGCGCGCACCGATACCGTAGCGGCGATGCTGCCGCCAGAAACTGGCAAGATCGAGATCGTGCCTGTGCATGACCACGGCTTCCCTGGCAGCAAGGGTCGTCCCCCCCTCTTTCCTGAACCTGACACAGAAATCGCGATCCTCCGACGAGATCCTGAGATCCGGATCGAAGCCCCCGACAGCTTCAAAATCACTCCGGGCGCAGGCGAAATTGTTGGAGGTGAAGAACCCGTTCTCGCCATCGTCGCTTTCATAGAGGAAGCTGATGATGTCCTGGCTGGCCGCGGCATACGGATTGTCGGCGAGGGCGTTGCGAACCGGCCCCCCGGCGAGCAGCATCCCGCCGCCGGACAGGGTCTCGCGGTAGGCGGCAAGCCACGACGGAACGGGCCTGCAATCGTCATCGGTGAACGCGAGATAGCGCCCCCTTGCTTCCGACGCCCCGCGGTTTCTCGCGGCGCCGGGACCGGCATTTTCCTGCCGCACGGTGCGCAGGTCGATCGCGCCTGTGAAGCGGCCGAGGAGCGGGCCCACCGGCTCGGGCGATCCGTCATCGACCACGATGACCTCGAAGGAAGGCCCTTCGAGAAGGCACAGGGCCTCCAGACATCCGACGATCTCGTCCGGTCTGCCATAGGTCGGTATGATGATGGAAAAGTCCGGGTTCATCGACGTGCCTGCCTCTTTTCCAGCGCCGCGGCGATGCGCTGCTTGAGCGGCAGGGGAAGGGCGGTGTTCGCGACATGAAAGGCCAGTTCGAAGCGGCTCGGCGTGCCATGACGATAGGCGGACCGAAGGAGCGGCAGGAAGGCCGTCAGGTCTCCCGCGCGCGATGCCGCGAGACTGCACGAGGTCAGGAGGAAGGCCGCCAGGCTGCGCGGCGTGAAGAGAGCCTCCCGCTCGAGGGCCCATTCCCTTTCCCACCGCCATCGCGCGCCGTGGGAGACCCGTTTGCGGGCGTCATCGACCGCGTAGACGGAGAGAACATCCGTCTCCCGAGGGAATGCGAGGTAGGCACCACGGTCCGCCGCGCGAAGGAGCCAGTCGAGATCGACGAGGCGCGGAAGGGAGGCATCGAAAGGGGTGGTTTCGAACAGGGACCGCGCGGCCAGGAGGGTCGAGGTCTGGACAGCGCCCTCGACGCTGGGGCTTTCGTTCCTGCAGAAGATGAATTCGGAGACCGGTTCGCCTTCGGACGGATAGCGGCGGGGCCAGGTCAGGTTCTCGTTTTCGCTCATGACACGGAACGGGCAGGAGAGGATGCACATGGGATCGCCGATCCGGTCGAGGGTTTCGACCTGCCGCGCGAGCTTTCCCTCCATCCAGAGGTCGTCGTCGTCGAGAAGGGCGATGAGCTCGCCTTTCGCCTCGGCGATGGCGTGGTTCCTGGCCTGGGCATTGCCGAGCTGCCGGTCCGGAACGAGGGTCCGAAGGCGGGGTTCGTCGAGGCTTCGGAGGGCGGAGACCGTCTGGTCGTCACGGCCATCGACCGTCACGACGATTTCGAAGTCCTGGAAGCTCTGGGCAAGGACGGAGCGAACTGCCTTCACGACATCGTCGGGCCGACGAAAGGTTGGTATGCAGACCGAAACGCGGGGCAATCGAGCAGGCTCCGAGGCTTGTCTAGAGGTGGCCTGAACAGGCCGGTGTGTAAAGGGGAGATGGCGTCATGCGCGTAGCGTTCTTCGTTGGCGCCTTTCCCATGACCAGTGAGACCTTCGTCGTGAACGCGGCGAAGAAGGTTCTCGATGCGGGGCACGAACTCGATATCTACGCCGTCGATCCGATGTTCCAGCAGCAGACGGGCGTTCAGGACACGGTTGCCGAGTACCGCATGACCGACAGGACGTTCTCGCCGGAGGTTCCCGAGGGGATCTTCAAGCTCTGGGGCCTTGCCACCGCATTCAGCAAGACGGCGAAGCGGCGCGGGGGGACCGCACTCAACCTCCTGACCCGGCCCAGTCCCGACGGGCCGCGCATCATGGCGCGGGCGATCTTCGATGCCTCGGCCCTGCGGGAGCCGGCCCATTACGATGTGATCCACGTCCATTTCGCCACGCTTGCCGCGCGGGTCCTCCAGCTGCGCAGGGCAGGGCTCCTGAAGGGGAAGGTGCTGGTGCATTTCAGGGGCGGCGATATCTCGTCCTTCGTGAAGGCGCAGGGCGAAGGGATCTACCGGAACGTGTTTCGCGAGGCCGACGGCTTCGTTGCGAATTGCCGCTTTTTCCGTGACGAGGCCATCAGGCTCGGAGCCCCGGCGGAGCGTATCGACGTTCTCCCGTCGGGTCTCGACCGCTCGCGCTTCACCTTCGCCGAGCGCGGGCTTCCCGAAACCGGGCCGGTCAGGCTCATCTCCGTGGGCAGGCTCGTTCCGAAAAAGGGGCTGATCGACGCGATCAGGGCCCTGCCGGCGGTCCTCGAGAAAAAGGACGTCCATTTCGCGATCATCGGCGACGGGCCGTTGAAAGACGAGCTCGAAGCCGAAGCGTCGGGCCTCGGTGTCGCCGACCGGGTCAGTTTCCTTGGCGCGCGCTCCCTCGACGAGGTCAGCCGCCAGCTCATGTCCAGCCATATCTTCCTCGGCCCTTCCGTGACGGCACCGGACGGCAACAAGGACGCGCCCATCAACACCCTCAAGGAAGCCATGGCCACGGGCCTTCCCGTTGTGGCGACCCGGCACGGGGGCATTCCCGAACTCGTGGAGGACGGGGTGTCAGGCTATCTGGTGCCGGAGAGGGACCCGGAGGCCCTCGCGGCCGCGGTGCTCCGCCTGATCGACGAGGCCGATGCCTGGCCGCAGATGGGCAGGCGGGGTGCCGAAAAGGTCGCCGCGGACTATGATCTTGAGAAGACCGGCGAGACGATGCTCGAAATTTACGAGACCCTCGTTTCCGGCCGGGGAGAACGGACATGACCCAGACTGACAACCAGACACCCCGCGCCACGATCATCGTGACTCCGAGGGAACGGTTCGGCCTCGCGCGGGAGTCCCTCGAGAGCCTCTTCGCCGAGACCGATATGCCCTTCGACCTCGTCTACGTGGATGCGGGGACGCCGCGCGGGCTCAGGTCATGGCTTCGCGAGGAGGCCGAAGCTAAGGGTTTCACCCTTGTCTCCCGGTCGAGTGTCCTTCCCCCGAACAGGGCCCGCAATCTGGGCCTCGAAAAAGCGGGGACGGACTATGTGGTGTTCGTGGACAACGACGTCATCTTCTCCAAAGGGTGGCTCTCGGCCCTGATTGCCTGCGCTGACGAGGAAGGTGCCGATGTCGTCGCGCCCCTGACCTGCGAGGGCCCCGAGATCCACAGCGTGGTGCACCAGGCGGGCGGCGCCTATGCGGAGGACCGCGCCGCGTTCTTTTCCGCCCCCGAAGGCGAGCGCGCGATCATCGACCACATGACCCACCACAAGGTGCGGCGGGAAGAGCTTCCGCCCCTCGAGCGCGCCGAGACCGGGGTCTGCGAATTCCACTGCGTCCTCGTCAGGCGCTCCGTCTTCGAACGGATCGGCCCCCTCGACGAGGGGATGGTTGCCACCAAGGAGCATATGGACCTGTGCATGAGCGTCCATGCGGCGGGGGGGAAGGTCTTCTTCGAGCCAGCATCGGTGGTGACCTACCTCTTCCCCACCCGGAAGCATGCGATGCAGGTGGCGGACTTCCCGTTCTTCCTGGTGCGCTGGTCGCCGGAATGGCAACGGGCCAGCCTTGATCACTTCCGCACCAAATGGGGCCTGAAGGAAGACGAATATTTCCGCAGCCGGTATGGCAAGCTCGGCTGGCGACGGCGCGAGGGTGTCAGCAAGACTCTTCTCAAGAAGCTGCCCGTGTTCGGGAAGCGCCGGGAACTCGTGGAGTTCGGTGCGAAGTTCGTCGATCCCGTGGCGGCCCTCACGGCGAAGGCCCTGGTATGGCAGCAGGCCCGGGCCGAGAACGCATCGAAACGAAACCGGAGCCAGCCTGGTGAACGATGAGCCGTCACCGGGTCCCGGTCTCGACCGGCAGACGGCGCAGAGAATGCGGCTCGCGGTGTTCCACACACTGCTCGCGCGGCCTTTCACGATCGCCATCATGGCAGCCAGCGTCGCGGTCCTCGCCCGCTTCCTGACACCCGCCGAGTTTGGCGTATTCGCCTTCGTCTACGCCGCCTACAACATCCTCTCGGAGATCGGCCTGTTCGGCCTGAAGCCGTATCTCGTGCGGCAGGACGAGGTCGACGAACGCGCCCTGGCCGTTGCCGCAGGGACCTCGCTGATCATCGGCGCGGTGATCTTCTGCGTGGTCCTTGCCGCTGCCCTTTTCGTGCCTGCCGGCCTGACGCCGCAGGGCTTCGGCCCGGCGCTTCTGATCTTCTCGGCGACCATTCTCTTCAAGCCCTTCGGCCTGCCCGCGGAGGCTCTCCTCGAACGCTCCTTGCGTTTCGGCTTCATCTCGGTCCTCTCGGTGGCGTCGGGGCTCGCGAATGCCGTCGTGGCGATCGCCTTGGCGATCAACGGCTGGGGCATCATGGCTCTGGCCTTCGGCTTTCTCGCCGAAGAGGTGGTGCGCATCGCCGGGTTGCTGATCTTCTCGCCCGCCGGCCGGGTCTGGCCGAAACCGAGGCCCACGAGGGCGGCAGCATCCTTCGGTTCAGCCTACGCCTTCTCCACGACCTTGCCGAAGATCGCTGGCTTCGCCGTTCTCGGGATCATCGGCAACCTGATCGGTCTTGTGGCTGTCGGCCTCTACAACCGCGCCGAGGCCATCGTGAGCCTCGTGGACCGGACCATCATGAGTGCGATCCGCCCCGTGATCCTGCCGATCCTGACCGAGGCGGGCCGGGCGGGGATGGACCGGGGAACTGTCTACCTGAACAAGATTTCCTATCTGACGGCGCTGCTCTGGCCGTTCTTTGCCGCGATGACCGTCCTCACCGAACCCCTGATCCTCACCCTTCTGGGTGATCAGTGGACGGACGCCATCCTGCCTGCGCGGGTGCTCCTTCTCGGGGCCCTCGCGGTCCCGTTCACCAAGATGAGCCTCAAGCTCTTCGTCGCCTTCGACATGATGGCGTCTTACCTGCGTATCCAGAGCTTCTACCAGGTTCTGCGTATCGCTCTCGCAGCAACGGGCGCCCTGTTTGGTCTCGTCCCCGCCGCCACGGGGCTCGCTGCGGCGGGTGCCATCAAGGCCCTTCTGGTCACCGCCAAGCTGCACAGGAAGGTCGAGTACAGCACCGGCCGGTTTGTTCTCGTGCTCGTCAGGGGCGGCTTCGTCGGCCTGTCTGCCGCCGCGGGAGCCGCGGTCGGCCCTCTCCTGGGCGGCTCCTCCCACGTCGTCATCCTGCTGATCGGGATGGCCGGCGCCGGTCTTGCAACCCTGACCGCGCTGGTCATCATCCGCCATCCTCTCGTGAGTGACGCGGCTTCGCTCGTCGCGGGGAAGTTCCCGGTTCCGGGGCGCATCATGGCCATGGCCGGCGGCAACCATCAATGGAGACACCGATGAGCGAAAACGGCAATACCAGTGCAGGAGTCGACGAGAATATCTCTGCCGGAAACGCGCGTTGGTCGTTCGGGGGATCCGTGCCCGAACATTTTGAAGACCACATATCCAAGTCCGTGCCGTATTACCGCGAAGGGCACGACATGATCGCACGGCTTTCCGATTTTTTCCTCCGTGAAGGGTCACAGGTCTACGAGATCGGCTGTTCGACTGCCGCGCTGTCGCGGCGACTTGTCGACTGGAACGAAGGCAGGACGCTCAAGGTCACTGGCCTCGAAATCGAACCCGAGATGGTGAAGCGGGCCACCGATCTGGCCCGGGACTATCCGTCGATCACGGTCGAGAATGCGGATGCCGTTGCGTTCCCGTTCGAAAAATCCGACCTGGTCGTTTCCTACTACACGACCCAGTTCGTCCGCCCTGCTGTCAGGCAGCAACTGATCGACAGGATCTACGAATCCCTGAACTGGGGCGGGGCCTTCATCATGTTCGAGAAGGTACGCGGCCCGGACGCACGCTTCCAGGATATCCTCACCACTCTTTACACTGACTTCAAGTTGGCCAACGGGTTGAGCGAGAAGGAAATCGTGCATAAGACCCGGAGCCTGAAAGGGGTCCTCGAGCCGTTCTCGTCACAGGGCAACCGGGACCTGCTCGAGCGCGCCGGGTTCGTGGATACGATGACGGTCTTCAAGCATCTCTGCTTCGAAGGTTTCCTGGCGATCAAATGACGGCCTTGGCATTGGCAAGCCGCGGGAGCGACGTTTCCGTCTTCGCCCGTCGCCATGCCCGATTGGTCGTGCTGGTCGCGGCTTATATCCTGCTGGTCCTCATCGCCTTCGACGGTATCGGACCGGGGGACGGGCTGTCCTATGTCCGTGCGGCCCTCGACCTTTACGAGGGCGCGGATCTTGCGGGTCCTGACCATTGGTCGTTGCGATGGCCACTCGTCGCGCCCATGGCGATGATCTTCGCCATCTCCGGGCCGTCCGAGATCGGAGCGGTCCTTCCCAATATCGCCTATGGGCTGGGTCTTCTCCTCCTGACTTTCTTCGCGCTGGAGAGGCTCTTCAGCCAACAGACGGCGTTGATCGCCTCTCTCGTGGTCCTTGCGACCATCAACATCACTGTCCGCCCCCTCGAAGTCGCCATCGACGGGGTCGAGCTCTTTTTCGTCGCTGCCTCCCTCTGGGCCCTGATCCTCGGCCTTGCGACCACGGGATCCCCGGACCGGCGCCTTCTCTTCCTTTGCGGCCTCGCGGCGGGTGGGGCATGGCTGTGCCGGGAAAGTACGGTCTTTCTCATTCCGACGATCGCCGCCATGGCTTTGCTGCACAGGAAGCATTTCAAGTCCATCGGGGTCCTCGCCGGTACCGGATATCTCGTGGTCCTGCTCCTCGAGTTCGTCTTCTACTCAGCCATTGCGGGCGACCCCTTCTACCGGCTCGAAACCGATCTCGGGCACGGCGGTGGGCAGAAGGGAACTGCCATCGGTGCGCAGAGATTCGAAGAGACTTCCGCTACGTCCTTCGTGGCGGAGCCATTCGTGCAGCTCTTCCTGAACCCCCTCGTCGGGCCACTGACTGTCGTTGGCGCCGCGGCGGGGGGGCTCACCCTTTTTACCCGCCCATCCCTCACGGCGGGGGGGAGCAGGGTTGTCCTCGTCTTTTCGCTTGCTGCCGCACTGTCGTTCCTGATCGCCGCCTTCGGCCTCAGTCTCGAGCACCCGCTTTATTATCCGGTTGTTCCCTACACGGCGGCTCTCCTGGTCGGCCTCGCCGCTGCCCATTTCATGAAAGGCCCACGCCCGGCGGTCGGTTATATCGTCCTTGGATCTTATGCGGTGATACAGCTTCTGGTCGCGGTCTCTCGGCTGGAGGTCAAATACGAAGGCCACCGGTGGCTGGCAGGCGAGCTCCAGGCTCTTGGCCAGCCCGCCGATGTTCAGGAGGATGATGTCTTTCCCCTGCGGATCTATCTCCGTCTGGGCGGCATGAAGGCCAGCCGCGCGGAAGATCTCATCCGCTCCGAGGACGGGACGATCGGTTCGACCAAAGCCCTCGTCAGTCCCGGCGACTGCCGCGATGTCCTGCCCGATCCCGATGAGTTCCGTATCTTCAGGACGGGCAACGCGCTTTCGGACCTCGTGCAGGACCGCCGACCGGAACCGGGCTATACGAAAACCGTGTGTATCAGATACGCAGGCGTGCCGCGCAATTAGCCGAAGCGGAAATATGCTTCCTGTAAGGACGACCACGGCCGCGGCCTCATCCCCTCGGCAGTTCTGGCCACGGGGCCCCGACCCGCACGGGGTTGTGCAGCATGCAAGGCTGGACCCCGGCACGGCGCCTCTGTATCGCAGGAAGAGTTGCGAACGGAGGACCGAACATGAAAACACGCGCCGCCGTAGCCTTCGAGGCCGGTCAGCCCCTGGAACTCGTGGAGGTCGATCTCGAAGGGCCGAAGGCCGGGGAGGTCCTCGTGGAGATCAAGGCCACCGGGGTCTGCCACACCGATGCCTACACGCTTTCGGGCAAGGATCCCGAAGGCGCCTTCCCCGCGATCCTCGGGCATGAAGGTGCGGGTGTCGTCCTGGAAGTCGGGCCCGGCGTCACGAGCCTCCAGCCCGGCGATCATGTCATTCCTCTTTATACGCCAGAATGCCGGACATGCGAGTACTGCCTCCATCCGAAGACGAACCTCTGCCAGGCGATTCGCTCGACCCAGGGGCAGGGCCTCATGCCTGACGGCACGTCGCGGTTCAGCTACAAGGGTGAGCGCATTCTCCACTACATGGGAACCTCGACCTTCGCCAACCACACGGTCCTCCCCGAGATCGCACTCGCCAAGATCAGGAAGGACGCTCCTTTCGAGACGATCTGCTATGTCGGCTGCGGGGTCACCACGGGGCTTGGCGCGGTGATGTTCACCGCAAATGTCGAGCCCGACACCCGCTGCGTCGTGTTCGGTCTTGGCGGTATCGGTCTCAATGTCATCCAGGGCCTGAAGATGATCGGTGCCCGTCAGATCGTCGGTGTCGACCTCAATGAAGGCAAGCGCGAACTCGCGACCCGCTTCGGGATGACCGATTTCGTGAATCCCCGGGACCACGGTGACAGCCTCGTGCCGCATCTCGTCGAGCTTACCGGCGGAGGCGCGGACTACAGCTTCGAATGCGTCGGCAACACCGACGTGATGCGTCAGGCCCTCGAATGCTGCCACAAGGGGTGGGGAGAAAGCGTCATCGTCGGTGTCGCTCCCGCAGGGGCGGAGATCAGCACACGGCCGTTCCAGCTCGTCACCGGCAGGGTCTGGCGCGGATCGGCTTTCGGCGGAGCGAGGGGACGGACCGATGTCCCACGGATCGTGGATATGGTGATGGAGGGGCGGGTCGATGTCGACAGCCTGATTACCCACACCATGCCGCTCGACAAGATCAACGATGCTTTCGATCTCATGCACCGGGGCGAGAGTATCCGAAGCGTGATCCTGTACTGAGGAACCTGAAGTGGTGAGCAGCATGGAAATCGTCCAGAATTACCGCGTTCACGGAGGACAGCTCTCCGTCTACGACCACCGCAGCGAAGTCTGTGCGTCCTCGATGCGCTTCGCCATCTACCTGCCGCCGGAGGCGAAGAACGGAGCCGTGCCGTGCCTGTGGTACCTTTCCGGCCTGACCTGCACTTGGGCCAACGTGATGGAGAAAGGCGCGGTCACCGCGTCCGCAGCGAAGCACGGCTTCGCCGTCATCGCGCCCGATACCAGCCCCCGGGGCGAGGGGGTTGCGGACGACGAGGCCTACGACCTGGGGCAGGGCGCCGGTTTCTACCTGACGGCGACAGAAAGTCCGTGGTCGCAGCACTACCAGATGGACAGCTACATCACCGAAGAACTTCAGGCCATCGTGTTGGCCGACTTTCCGATCGATGCCGCGCGGCAGGGGATCTTCGGTCATTCGATGGGCGGGCACGGCGCGCTCACCCTGCACCTCAAGAACCCCGGGCTCTACAGGACGGTGTCGGCCTTTGCCCCGATCGTTGCACCCTCCCGCGTTCCTTGGGGACAGAAGGCTTTCCGCGCCTATCTGGGCGACCAACAGGACCGCTGGCGGGACCATGATGCCTCGGCCCTTGTCGTCAGGCAGCCCTCACGGGCCGGAATCCTCATTGACCAGGGCGAGGCCGACCAGTTTCTCGAACGGGAACTGAGACCCGGCCTGTTCGAGGACGCCTGCGCCGAAGCGGGACAGAAGCTGACCCTGCGTCGCCAGCCAGGCTACGACCACAGCTATTACTTCATTTCGACCTTCATGGAAGACCACGTTGCCCATCACGCCAGGGGAATGAACGAAGGCTGACGACCTTGCCCGGTTCAGTCCCCGGTCGTGACCGCTACGGCTGCCGCGAAGGCGGAGGACCAGGCCCACTGGAAATTGTACCCGCCGAGCCAGCCCGTGACGTCCACGACCTCCCCGATGAAATAGAGGCCGGGCACCGATTTGGCCTCCATCGTCCGCGAGTCGAGGTCAGCGGTCGATACCCCGCCGAGGGTGACTTCCGCCGTCCTGTAGCCTTCGGATCCTGAAGGGGTCACGCGCCATGCGTGGACGGACCTTCCGAGTTCCTCCAGTTTCCTGTCCGACCAGTCCGCAAGGCGGCCTTCCCAGTTCTGCTGGCCACGCAGGGCCTGGACCAGCCGCTTGGGCAGGAGTTCGGCGAGCACGGTGCCGACCTCGGCCCTGCCGCCCTGCTTTTTCTTTTCGATCAGGTAGGACCCGACATCGGTACGCGGCGCAAAATCGATCACGACATCGCCGCCCTCGCGCCAATAGCTCGAAATCTGGAGTATCGAAGGTCCGGACAGCCCGCGGTGGGTGAAGAGGAACCCGTCCCGGAAGGCGGCAGGCCTCGCCTTCTTCCCGCGAAGAACAGGCGACTGCGGATCGGCTGTCACACTGGCTTCGACCGAAACCCCGGCAAGGTCACGGGCCATGGTCTTGATCGCGCCTTCGAAGGTCAGCGGTACGAGTGCCGGCCTCGGATCGACGATATCGAGACCGAAGCGCGTGGCGAGATCATAACCGAACCCGGAGGCACCGATCTTCGGTATCGACTTGCCCCCCGTCGCGACCACGACATTCCTCGCCCGGACCGGACCGGTGCTTGCCGTGAGTTCGAACCCGTCGGCGGTTTTCACGACGTCGCCGACGCTCACCCCCTTGCGGATCTTGACCCCTGCGGCAGCGCAATCGCCCAGAAGCATGTCGATGATGTCCTGCGCGCTCCCGTCGCAAAAGAGCTGTCCCAGCGCCTTCTCGTGATAGGCGATACCCGCTTTTTCGACATGGGTGACGAAATCGGCGGGGGTGTAGCGGGAAAGCGCCGAGATGCAGAACTTGGGATTTTGCGACAGGAAGTGTTCCGGGCGCGCACCGAGATTGGTGAAATTGCACCGTCCACCCCCGGATATCCGTATCTTCTCGCCGATCTTCTCCGCATGGTCGAGAACGATGACGCGGCTTCCGCGGCGACCGGCTTCGGCGGCGAAGAACAGGCCGGCCGCACCCGCTCCGAGGACAGCGACGTCGAAATCGAGGGGTTTCGCTTGCATCGGAGGCCCCTGCCGGACGAGGCCCCGGCGGGTCAAGCTGGCCCCGGTCCGGTTTCGACGAAACCCCGCCCCGATCATAGCATAAAAAGCCTCTGGCGGACGAAGATCGAAAGCTTTATCGCTCCCAATTCCGTCCTATCAGCATTTTCCTGTTGTCATTCTGCTGCGCCGCAGCATACTGCGCTATTTGGTGATTCAGAATGTTGCGGTGAGGGCGAGGGCGATGATGACTGACTGGAAGAAACCTGCGGCCAGTGCGGCAGGCGTGGCGATGGCGGGCCTCGGCGTTGCGGCGGCCCAGGACGGGGCAGTCACCGAGACCCAGTTCATCTTCAACAGCTTCCTTTTCCTCTTCGGCGGCGTCCTCGTGATGTTCATGGCCGCAGGGTTCTGCATGCTCGAGGCGGGCCTCGTACGTACCAAGAACGTCGCCGACATCTGTCTCAAGAACGTCGCGCTCTACGCCCTCGCTGGCATCGCCTACTACTTCGTGGGATACGAACTGATGTATGGCGGCGGCGGCGCCATGATCGGCAAACTCGGGGTCTTCAGCCCCGGGCAAACCGCCGGGGATGCCACGATCTCCCTCGATGCGGGCTACGCTGCCACATCGGACTGGTTCTTCCAGATGGTCTTCGTCGCCACCGCCGCCTCCATCGTCTCCGGCGCTGTCGCCGAGCGGGTCCGCCTGATACCCTTTCTTCTTTTCACGTTCGTCCTGACCGGACTGATCTACCCGGTTCAGGGCGCGTGGACCTGGGGCGGTGGTTTCCTGAGCGCTCTGGGCTTTTCCGATTTCGCGGGCTCCACCATTGTCCACTCCGTTGGCGGATGGGCGGCCCTGGCAGGGGTCCTGATCCTCGGGCCGAGGACGGGCCGCTACGGCGAGGACGGTACGGTCCACGCCATGCCGGCTTCCAACGTCCCTCTTGCGACCCTCGGGACCTTCATCCTCTGGCTCGGCTGGTTCGGCTTCAACGGCGCGAGCCAGCTTGCCATGGGATCGGCGGCGGACATCGTGGCGGTGAGCCAGATCTTCGCGAACACGAACATGGCCGCAGCGGGCGGGGTGCTCGGTGCGTTCGTCTGGTCCAAGGCGCGCTACAACCACGTCAACCTGACGATCGTTCTCAACGGGGCGCTCGGTGGCCTCGTGACCATCACGGCAGAACCGCTGATGCCTTCGATCGGACAGGCGATCCTCTTCGGTGCCGGGGGCGGGGTCCTGGTCTCTGCCGTGACACCTGCGCTCGACCGCTTCCACCTTGACGACGTGGTGGGCGCGATACCCGTGCACCTCCTGGCCGGGATTGTCGGCACGATGATCGTCCCATTGACCAATCCCGAAGCCAGTTTCGGCGCACAGGCAGTGGGTATCCTTGCCATCGGTGCCTGGACCCTGCCGGTTTCGGCGCTCGGCTGGTACGCGCTCAAATTCACCCTCGGTATCCGCCTTCCGAAGGAAGAGGAGATCGCCGGCAGCGACCTTTCCGAGATCGGGCTCTCGGCCTATCCCGAGTTCAAGCACCCCGTCAGCCCGCCGGTCATCCTCAAGCCGGGGCCCGCCATGGCCGCTGCGGAATAGCGCTGTTACGCGACCGCAGTCACCAGCGCGACATGATTTCAAGCGGACAGGCCGGATTGGACTAAAGCGCCAAAAACCGTTAGAAGCCCACAACCAAATCTCAATCATCCTGACTCAACGTCCCGGAGGTCACTTGCTGCGCTTCGTCGATATCCCCCAGAATGGTCCGTCGAAACGGGCTTCCGACCAGCGCCGCAGCGACTTCTCCGAGATCTACGAGCGCTTCGTCGAGGCGCGGGCGGAGGAACAGGCCTCCCGCTGCGCCCAGTGCGGCGTTCCCTTCTGCCAGTCTGGCTGCCCCCTCGGGAACCACATCCCGGACTGGTTGCGTCTCGCCGCCGAGGACCGGCTGGAGGAGGCTTACGAGCTCAGCAGCATGACCTCGGCGATGCCGGAGATCTGCGGGCGTATCTGTCCGCAGGACCGCCTTTGCGAAGGGTCCTGCGTCGTCGAACAGTCGGGCCACGGGACCCTGACCATCGGCGCGGTCGAGCAGTTCATCTCCGACACGGCTTGGGAGGAGGGATGGGTCCGCCCGATCGTTCCGCGCACGTCGCGTGACGAGAGTATCGGCATCATCGGTGCCGGGCCGGCGGGCCTCGCGGCGGCCGACCGCCTGCGCACCCTCGGCTACGAGGTTACGGTCTACGACCGGTACGACCGGGCGGGCGGGCTACTGACCTATGGCATCCCGGGCTTCAAGCTGGAGAAATCCGTTGTCGCGCGGCGTACGGAGCGCCTGGCCCGTTCCGGCGTAAGGTTCGAACTCGGTGTCGGCATCGGCGAGGAACTGAGCTTCGCAGAACTGCGCTCGCGGCACGACGCTGTCCTGATCGCCACCGGTGTCTACAAGGCGCGCGAACTTTCCGTGCCCGGAACGGGCGCAAGGGGCGTCGTCCGTGCCCTCGACTATCTCACGGCCTCCAATCGCAAGGGCTTCGGCGACCCGGTCCCGGATTTCGAAAGCGGTGCCCTCGATGCGAAGGACAAGCGTGTGGTCGTCGTCGGCGGGGGCGATACCGCCATGGACTGCGTCAGGACAGCCGTCAGGCAAGGCGCGCGTTCCGTGACCTGCGTCTATCGCCGGGACAGGGACAACATGCCCGGTAGCGCGAGGGAGGTCCTGAACGCGGAAGAAGAGGGGGTCACTTTCGAGTGGCTCGCGGCACCGAAGCTTCTGCACGGTGACGCGCAGACCGCGAGCGGTATCAGGATCGCGCGCATGCGCCTCGGCCCGAAGGACCACTCGGGACGATCCGCGCCCGAGGCCATTCCGGGGGACGAAGAGGACATGCCCGCCGACATGATCATCAAGGCCCTCGGATTCTCTCCCGAAGACGTCCCGGGCGCGTTCGGGGAGCCGGGCCTGGCGGTGACCGGGAACGGTACGATCAAGGCCGACCCGAAAAGCTTTGCGACGTCCGTGGACGGTGTTTTCGCCGCAGGGGACATCGTCCGCGGAGCGAGCCTCGTGGTCTGGGCCATCCATGACGGGCAGAAAGCAGCCGTGGGTATCCATCGCTACCTCCGCGGCCGCCAGGAGGAACCGCGAGCGGCGACGGTCGGGCGGCAGGCGCGTGCCTACGACCCCCGGGCCTTTGAACCGGTGGCATCGTGATGCGTCCCGGCGCCTTCGGTCTTTACGACCCCCGCGACGAGCACGATGCCTGCGGGGTCGGCATGGTCGTGGCCATCGACGGAACGCCGCGGCGGGAGGTGGTGACCCGCGCCATCGCCGCCCTGAAGGCGGTCTGGCACCGCGGTGCGGTCGCAGCCGACGGAAAGACCGGGGACGGCGCGGGCCTCCGGATCGACATCAGCCAGGGTTTCTTCCGTGAGCGCATCGCACGGGCCAGCAGCAGCTCCGCCCGCGCTCCGGTCCTCGTGGGCCAGATCTTCCTTCCGAGAACCGACTTCGCCGCACAGGACAAGGCCAGGACGATCGTCGAGAAGGAGATCCTGCGCTTCGGCTTCAGGCTTTTCGGATGGCGCCAGACACCCGTGGACAGCACGATCATCGGTCAGCAGGCCAACGCCGCGCGTCCGGAGATCGAACAGCTCCTGTTCTGGGATCCCCAGGAGAGGGACGAGACCCAGCTCGAGCGGGTCCTCTATATCGTTCGGCGTCGGATCGAAAAGGAAGTGCTGCGCGAGCGGCTGCCTGATTTTTATGTCTGCTCGCTTTCGGGCAAGGACATCATCTACAAGGGCATGTTCCTCGCGGGGGATATCGACCGGTTCTATCTCGACCTTCAGGACGAAAGCCTGGCCAGCACGGCGGCCATTTTCCACCAGCGCTATTCCACCAACACCTTTCCCGAATGGCGTCTCGCCCAGCCGTTCCGCATGGTGGCCCATAACGGCGAGATCAACACGCTCTCGGGCAACCGCGCCTGGATGGAGGCCCACGAGATCGAGATGGCAAGCCGTGCCTTCGAGGCGCACCAGGACGATATCCGCCCGGTGATCCAGCCCGGCTCATCGGACTCCGCAGCGCTCGACGCGGCATTCGAGCTCCTCGTCCGGGCGGGACGAGACGGTCCGATGGCCAAGGCGCTTCTCATGCCCGAGGCCTGGTCGAAACGGGGCTCGGCCATGCCTGACGCGGCCAAGGCCCTCTACGCCTACTGCAACGCAGTCATGGAGCCATGGGACGGGCCCGCTGCCATCTGCACCTTCGACGGGCGCTGGGCTGCGGCGGGTACGGACAGGAACGGGCTGCGGCCCCTTCGATATGCGCTGACCACCGACGGCCTCCTGACCGTCGGGTCGGAGACGGGGATGTGCCCTCTCGACGGCAAGTCGATCAAGGAGAGGGGCAACGTCCCGGCGGGCGGCATGATCGGGGTCGATCTCGCCGAAGGTCGCTTCTACGGCCCCGAGGACCTGCGCAGGCACCTCACCGATGCCCATCCTTATGCGGAATGGATAGGCAATATCAGGGAGCTCGACGAGGAGATCGGGCCGGGTCCCGAAGAGCGGCTGTTCGAGAAGGAAGACCTGCGACGAAGGCAGCTCGCTGCGGGCTATTCGGACGAGGACCTCGAGCTGATCCTCAAGCCGATGGTACAGGACGCCAAGGAGGCTGTGGGCTCGATGGGGGACGATACGCCACTGGCCGTCCTTTCCGACAGATACCGTCCGCTGTCCCACTTTTTCCGGCAGCGTTTCAGCCAGGTCACGAACCCCCCGATCGACCCCTTGCGCGAAGGTCGGGTGATGTCGCTCAAGACCCGGTTCAAGAACCTTGGCAACATCCTCGCCGAGGACGAAACCCAGACGGACGTCTTCCTCCTCGACGGACCCATCCTGACCAACGGGATGTATGAACGCCTCTGCCGCACCATCGGTGCAAAAACGATCGACTGCACCTATGAGACCGCCGACGGGTCGGGCGAGGGCCTGAGGAACGCCCTCGATCGTATACGGAAGGCTGCCTGCGACGCGGTGCGTGATGGCGCGGGCCACCTGGTCCTGACCGACGAGGGGCAGGGTCCCGGCCGGATCCCAGTGCCGCTTATCCTCGCCGCTGCCGGCGTCCACAGAAGCCTCCTGGCCGAAGGCCTGCGCTCGCGCTGTTCCTTTACGGTCCGCTCGGCGGAGTGCATCGACAGCCATTACGCTGCCGTCCTTGTCGGTGTGGGGACGACCTGCATCAGTCCGTACCTTGCCCTCGATACCGTCGCCGAGCAGCATGCCGCCGGGCGCTTCCCATCCATGACCCTCGGACAGGCCTGCGGCGCCTACAAGCAGGCGGTCGAGAACGGGCTCATGAAGATCATCTCGAAGATGGGCGTCTCGGTCCTGTCCGCCTACCGGGGGGGCTGCAATTTCGAGATCCTGGGTCTTTCCCGCACGCTGGTCTCGGAATTCTTCCCCCATGCGCCCTCACGGCTTTCGGGTCTCGGTTTCAGGGGTCTCGAACAGCGTCTGATCGAACTCCATGCTTCGGCATGGGAGGAGGAGCTGCCGCCGGTCCGCCTGCCCGTGGGCGGCTTCTACCGTGTGCGGAGCGATGGTGAGCGCCACGCCTATGAGGCGAGAATGATCGCCGCGCTCCAAAGAGCGGTGCGCGAGGACGACTGGGACGCCTACGAGGAGTTCCGCGAGCTGACCGAACGCGAGAACGACCGCCCTGTCCACCTTCGCGATCTTCTCTCGTTCCGCAGTGCGGCGCAGCCGGTCCGTATCGAGGAGGTCGAGAGCGTCACCGCCATCAGGCAGCGCTTCATCACCCCCGGAATGTCGCTCGGCGCTCTGAGCCCCGAAGCCCATGGCGCCCTCAACGTCGCCATGAACCGCATCGGCGCGAAATCCGTGTCCGGCGAGGGAGGCGAGGACCCCGCCCGCTACAGTCCCATGCCCAATGGCGACAACATGAATTCCGCGGTCAAGCAGATCGCTTCGGGCCGTTTCGGTGTGACGGCGGAGTATCTCAACCAGTGCCGCGAGATCGAGATCAAGGTTGCCCAGGGCGCGAAACCCGGTGAGGGCGGCCAGCTCCCGGGATTCAAGGTGAATGCCTATATCGCGAGGCTGAGGCACGCCACCGAAGGCGTGACCCTGATCTCGCCGCCGCCCCACCACGACATCTATTCGATCGAGGACCTTGCGCAGCTGATCTTCGACCTCAAGCAGATCGCGCCCGCTGCCCGGGTCTGCGTGAAGCTCGTCAGCTCCGCCGGGGTCGGAACGATCGCGGCGGGTGTCGCCAAGGCGAAGGCGGATATCATCCTCATCTCCGGGCACGTGGGGGGGACCGGGGCGAGCCCCCAGACCTCCATCAAGTTCGCAGGCTCGCCTTGGGAGCTTGGCCTTGCCGAAGCCAACCAGGTCCTCACCCTCAACGGCCTCCGCCAGAACGTCACGCTCCGGACCGATGGCGGTCTGAAGACCGGGCGGGACATCGTCGTTGCGGCGATGCTGGGGGCCGAGGAATACGGCATCGGCACCCTTTCGCTCGTGGCGATGGGTTGCCTGATGGTACGCCAGTGCCATTCGAACACCTGTCCCGTGGGCGTCTGCACCCAGGACGAGGACCTCCGCCAGCGGTTCACGGGAACAGCGGATCAGGTCGTCCGTCTCATGACCTTCATCGCCGAGGACGTGCGGCGCGAACTCGTCAAGCTTGGCGCGCGCAGTCTCGAGGACATCATCGGCAGGTCCGATCTTCTGCGTCAGACGAGCCGGGGCTCCGACCTCCTCGATGATTTCGATCTCAACCCCCTCCTCGTCAGGGCCGAAGCGGGGCCGCGTCCGCCCCGCTCGACCAGGACCGGCAGGCACGAGCCGGACCCGACGCTGGACGAGAAGATCGTCGCGGATGCGACCCCCGTGTGGGAGCGGCGCGAGAAGATGCAGCTCACCTACGCCGTCAGGAACACCCACAGGGCGGTCGGTGCACGGACGAGCCACCACATCGTGCGTCATTTCGGCAGCCTTCCGGACGGTCATCTTACCGTCAGGCTCACGGGTTCGGCCGGTCAGTCCCTCTGCGCCTTCGGTGCCAGGGGCCTGAGGATCGAGGTCGAAGGCGACGCCAACGACTATGTCGGCAAGGGGCTCTCCGGTGCGGAGATCATCGTCAGGGGGTTCAAGGACGAACGCGGGAGCGGACCCTCGATCCTCGTCGGCAACACCTGCCTTTACGGGGCGACAGCGGGTTCGCTGTTCGTCGCCGGGCGGGCAGGGGAGCGCTTCGCGGTCAGGAATTCCGGCGCGACGGCTGTGGTCGAGGGTGTGGGATCGAACGGCTGCGAATACATGACCGGCGGCGAGGTCCTGGTTCTCGGGCCTGTCGGCGACAACTTCGCGGCCGGCATGACCGGCGGGACCGCCTATGTCCTCGACGAGGCGGGCCTCCTGAGCGAACTCCTGAACCCCGAACATGTCGAGCTCCGCGACCTCGGCGATCGGGAGGAGGCCTGCCGGGATCTCCTCTCGCGCCATGTCCGTCTCACCGACAGCGCCCGCGGGGCCGAACTCCTCGGCAAGTGGGAGGCGATCCGCGGGCTGATCCGGCTGGTTGCCCCCATCGGGCAGGCCAGGGGCAGGGAACATCCGGAGGAAGAGCCGGTCACTGCCGCCGCCGGCTAGCGGGTCGCCGAAGCTTCGGCTAAGGAAGCGCAGGTTCCGGCGATGCTGCGGCACCGCCCGTTTCTGCGGAGGCGATCAGATGGCGGAACCGATCCTCCCCTTGGCGGAGGCTATCGAGACGCACGCTTTCGAACCTCCTTCGGTGAAGGATGCCGGGCAGCGCTAGTCCAAGGTACCCTTCAACCAACTTTGAGCGCCACGGGCCTTCCAGCAGCGTGTTGCCCGGTCATATTGCCGCCTTGAGGTCCTCCGGGAGGACGACCACCTGAGCTTCACATGATGGCAGGCGGGTCCCTTCAGGGTGGAGCGGGCCCGGAGCATGAGGGGACGGAAGGTCCATGTTCTCGAGTCTTGATGCGGTGATGCTGGCGCGGATCCAGTTTGCTTTCACCG
>CAZAFU010000035.1:0-258 GCA_964484475.1 uncultured Caulobacterales bacterium
CGGCCAAGCAGACCATCACCCAGCGCATGCGCGACGCCGAGCGCGACAACCAGTATGACGACTACAAGGACCGCGTCGGCGAGATCATCTCCGGCCTGATCAAGCGGCTCGAATACGGCCACGTCATCGTCGATCTCGGCAAGGGCGAGGCGGTGATCCGCCGCGACCAGCAGATCCCCCGCGAGCCCCTCAGACAAGGGGATAGGGTGCGCGCCTATATCGCCGATGTCCGCAGAGAACCGCGCGGGCCGCAGATCT
>CAZAFU010000035.1:268-22916 GCA_964484475.1 uncultured Caulobacterales bacterium
ACCCACCCCCAGTTCATGGCCAAGCTCTTCGAGCAGGAGGTGCCGGAGGTCTATGACGGCGTCATCGAGATCAAGGCCGTGGCCCGCGACGCGGGCTCCAGAGCCAAGATCGGCGTCTACTCGAACGACAGCTCCATCGACCCGGTCGGCGCCTGCGTCGGCATGAGGGGCTCCCGCGTCCAGGCGGTGGTCGGCGAGCTGGCCGGTGAGAAGATCGACATCGTTCCCTGGTCCGAGGACACCGCGACCTTCGTCGTCAACGCCTTGGCCCCCGCCGAGGTCGCCAAGGTGGTGCTCGACGAGGAGCTCGAGCGCATCGAGGTGGTCGTCCCCGACGAGCAGCTCAGCCTCGCCATCGGTCGCCGCGGCCAGAATGTCCGCCTCGCCAGCCAGGTCACCGGCTACGAGATCGACATCATGACCGAGGAAGAGGAAAGCGAGAAGCGCCAGAAGGAGTATGCCGAGCGCTCCAAGCTGTTCATGGAAGTCCTCGACGTTGACGACATGATCGCAAACCTCCTGGTCTCCGAGGGCTTCGCCCGGGTCGAGGAGATCGCCTATGTCGACCTCGACGAGATCGCCCTGATCGAAGGTTTCGACGACGAAACCGCCGAGGAGCTTCAGGCGCGTGCGCAGGAATATCTCGAGAAGGAGCGCCAGCAGCTCGACGAGAAGCGGCGCGAGATGGGCGTCGATGACGACATGCTGACCTTCGAGCAGCTCGACCTCAAGATGATCGTCGCCCTCGGCGAGGAAGGCGTGAAATCGGTCGAGGACCTTGCAGGCTGTGTCGCGGACGACCTGACCGGCTGGACCGAGCGGGTCGACGGCGAGAAAAAACATTACGAAGGCATGCTCGAGAAGTTCCGGATCAAGCCGGATGCCGCCGAGCAGCTCATCGCAGAGGCCCGTGGCCGCATGGGTTGGGACGACGAGGAAGAGGACGAGGAGCCCGCCGCGGCCAACTGACAAAAGGGCTCTATAAGTAGCATTTGAAACGATCCCGCTAAGGCATGGACAACCTTGGCCGGATAGGTTCCCCCTCGGGATACGAGGCGGACATATCAGGTGCTTTTCGGACGAACCCTGATCGGACGGGTGATGATTGTGGCGGGGGCGGTTTCGGTCGTCCTCATCACCATCGTTTTCGCAGCCGTCTACAAGATCACCTATGACGAGATCCGCGCCTACCAGCTCGAGGAGCTGAAAGAGGCCGTTGCGGCCCGGGCCCAGCGCCAGGAAGGCGTCTTCGCCCAGCTGGAAACCACCCAACGGGAAAGCGCCAAGGCTTTCGGCCGCATACTGGAAAGCATGGACCCGCAGGCCTCGAAGATCGTCTTCGAGCGTGACTTCCCGCTGTTCGGCGACGGAACCAGGCGCAGCACCGACGAACTCTTCGAGGGTCGGAGCAACGCTCTTGGCCAGCAGACCTTCGGCATCGGCGCGTTCATTCCCCGCGCGGGCGCCATCGGGCCCGAACGCCGGGCGCGGCTGATGGCCGCATACGAGACGCTCCGCACGTTCGGCCCCTCCCATGCAGGCCGCGTGGACAATGCCTGGTTCTTCTCCGTCGATGGCGACATCATCGTTTTCGACCCGGGCCGTCCCGACAAGCTCCTCCCCTACCGAAAGGAGCTTCCCGCCGATTTCTCGTTCGACGACCACGAGGTCTCGAAACTGGCAACGGTGGCGAACAATCCGAGCCGCAAGATGGCGTGCGGTCGGCTCAACCCCATGATCTACGACGCGGACGGCAAGGCCCTCACATCGAGCTGCCAGACCCCGGTGGACGATGCCGAAGGCAATCATCTCGGCAGTTTCGGGGTCACGCTTCCGGTGACGAGCTGGATGCACAGGACCGTGGAAGTCGACGAGGACGAACCCTACCGCTTCGTCCTGATCAGCGACCGCTACGGCCTTCTCGCCCATACCGACCTGGAGATCGGGGGATCGAGCGAGGATGTCAGGCAGGTCTCCGATTCCGAGCGGGTAGACGCGCTTCTCGCCCAGATCGACAGCCCCGCGGGAAGCTTCGAATTCGACATGACGGAGAGCTTTGCCGCCTACGCCACGATCCCCGGCCCGGACTGGACGCTGGTGGCGCTGATCCCGAAGTCCTTGCCGATGGAGGTGGCCCGCGACGCGGCCATGCGTGCCGTCCTCGCCGTTCTGCTGGTGGGCCTGATCCTGAAGCTCGTGATCGGCCTCCTGGTCACCCGCGTGGTCGCCAATCCGCTCAACCTCCTTGCGAAGGAAAGCCAGGGCGGCACTTCACGGTCCGAAAAGGCGGCCCGGCTCGCCCAGCGGCACGACGAAATCGGGCTTCTGGGACGGGCCCTCATCGAACGCGACCGGCATGTGGAAAGCCTGGTCGAAAACCTCGAGCAGCGGGTCGACGAGCGCACCGCGCAGCTCGATGCCGCAAGGCGCGAAGCGGAAGCCGCCAACCAGGCGAAGACCGCGTTCCTTGCGACCATGAGCCACGAGATCAGGACGCCGATGAACGGGGTGATCGGGATGGCCGAGGCCCTCAAGCGCACCGACCTCAACGAGGAGCAGCAGGACTACCTCGCGGTGATGGTCCGCTCGGGCCAGACCCTCCTCGCGCTGATCGACGACGTTCTCGACATTTCCAAGATCGAAGCGGGCAAGCTGGTCATCGACCCCCAACCCGTCGAACCCGCCGGGATCATCCGCGAAGTCCTCAGCCTCTACGCGGAGATCGCCGACCGCAAGGGGCTCGGCCTCGACTGCGATATCGCAGCGATCGATGACGTCACGGTCAGCACCGATCCCTTGCGCCTCAGGCAGATCCTCTCGAACCTCGTCTCCAACGCGCTCAAGTTCACCGAAGAAGGCAGCGTTTCGGTGGTAGCGAGAATGCGGGACGAAGCCTTTCTGGAGATCGAGATTTCCGACACGGGACCGGGTGTCCCCGACGCATTCCAGGGCGCCATCTTCCGCAAGTTCGAGCAGGCCGAAAGCTCAACCACGCGGCGGTTCGGCGGCACCGGGCTCGGCCTCGCGATCTCGCGCGAGCTCGCGCAGCTCCTTGGCGGCAACCTCACTCTCGAGTCCGAGCCGGGCCGCGGTTCGGTGTTCACGGTCAGGATCAAGGCTGCCGCCGCGGCCCGTCCCGTTGCCGATCTTCCGGCCGGGCCCGGGGCAGGCGAAGCCGATATCGCCTCGCTCTCGGGGCTCCGGGTCCTGGTGGCCGAAGACATCGCGGTGAACCGCCAGGTGCTCGCCGCAATCTGCAAGCCCCTCGCGCTCAGTCTCACCATGACCGAAAACGGCCAGGAGGCGATCGACGCCCTGACAGCCTCGGACTTCGATGTTGTCCTCATGGATCTCAGGATGCCTGTCATGGACGGGCTCGAGGCGACGCGCAGGATCCGCGCCGGCGAGGCGGGCGAGGCCGCGCGCCGGATCCCGGTGGTCGCCCTCACCGCGAACGCCATGCGTGAACATGTCGAGGCCAGCCTGAGAGCCGGGGCCGATGCCCACGTGCCCAAACCGGTCAACCGCAACGCCCTTTTCGAAGCGCTCATCAAGGTGACGAGCCCCGACCGGACGAGGGACTTTCAGCAAGAGCTTGCCTGACGGCGGATCTGGGGCGAGACATCCCGCCCATGAACGAGCGTCCCCCGGTTTCCGCCTATATCCGAACCAAGAACGAAGCACGCCGCATTGCCGAAGTGGTCAGGGCGGCGAAGAAAGCCGCGCGCCAGGTGGTTGTGGTCGATTCAGGCTCCCCCGACGGGACGCAGGAACTCGCCCGGGCCGAAGGGGCCGAGGTGCATGAGATCCCATGGCGTGGCAATGGCGGGCAGAAGCGCGCGGCGGAAGACCTCTGCGAGCACGACTGGCTTCTCGACCTCGACGCCGACGAGGTGATCGACGACGCGCTGGCCAGCCATGTCCGCCGCCTGTTCGAGAACGGAACCGAACCCGAGTGCCCGGTCTATGGCCTGAGGCAGGTCCATGCAGTCCCCTTCGGCGAGCCATGGTGGGGCACCGACATCATCGTCAAGAACAAGCTCTACGACCGGCGGCGCATCCGCATTCCCGATCACCCGGCGTGGGACCAGCTCGAATACTCGAAGAAGACGAGCCCGCGCCTCGATGGGTACATGCTGCACTACATGTTCTCCGACATCGGGGACCTTGCGAAGAAGCAGGAGCGGAACATGACCCGCCGGGCAAAGGGGGTGGAACTCAAGCCGAAACCGGTTCTTGCACTGAGGATCTTCTTCGCCTTCCCGGTCTATTTCCTGAAGCGCTACCTCGGCAAGGGCCTGTTCCTGCGCGGTGCCTACGGGTTCGCCTTTTGCATGACGATCGCCTATGGGCGGTGGTTGAAGGATGTGAAACTCTACGAACGCCACCTTCGGCAGGAGCAGGAGGCGGCCGGGAACAAGACGCTGGAGGCCGACCATGCTTGATTTCGACGCCCTCGCCCGGGCCCGTACCAGGAACGAGCCCTTCACCTACATCGTCGCCGAAGGCGCGCTGACCAGTGAGGACGCAGCCGAGGTCCGCCGGGACTACCCGAAGATCGACAAGACCGGCTACCTGCCCCTCACCCAGCTCGAAAGCCGCGGCAGGTTCGAGGAGCTGATCGCCGACCTCAAATCCGAGAGGCTCGCACAGGTGCTGTCGGAGAAACTGGCCCTCGACCTGATAGGCAAACCCCGGATGATCACGGTACGGAAACATTCCAAGGCCGGCGACGGGCGCATCCACAACGATTCGGTGTCGAAGATCTGCACCATGCTTGTCTACCTCAACGAAAGCTGGGACAAGTCAGAAGGCGGTGCGATCCGTGCCCTGAACGGCGAGCACTCGATGGACGACTACGCCGAAGAGGTCGAGCCGCTCGCGGGCAATGTCTTCGCCTTCGCTCGTTCGGAAACGAGCTGGCATGGGCATCCCCCCTTCGCCGGCGAGCGCTACGTCATCCAGACGACTTTCCTCACCAGCGAAGAAGAGCTCGCGCGCAAGGAGCAGCGCGGCAGCCTGCAGATGAAACTGAAGCGCTTTTTCGAGAAACTCTGACCGATGACCCACGTAACCCACCTTGAATGCTCGATGACCGGCAAGCGCTACGAAAAGGACGTGCCTCACGGCCTGTCCGAAGCGGGCCGTCCGATCATCGTCCGTTATGATCTCGATGCGGTGAAGCACGCCCTCAGCAAGGAAGAGCTTGCGTCCCGGACCGAAGGCTTCTGGCGTTACCGTGAGCTCCTTCCGGTCAGGAAGGCAGAGAACCGCGTTTCCCTCGGAGAGGTCGTCACGCCGCTGGTCCGCTTTGAGAAGACGGAGAAGAAGCTGGGCACGCAAGGCGCGCTGATCGTCAAGGACGAAGGGCGCCTTCCGACGGGAAGCTTCAAGGCGAGAGGGCTCGCGCTCGCGGTGTCGATGGCGAAGGAATTCGGCATCGACCACCTTGCCATGCCGACCAACGGCAATGCGGGCGCGGCCCTTGCCGCCTATGCCACGGCGGCGGGAATCCGCTCCACGGTGTTCTGCCCCGACGATACCCCGCAGATCAATATCGACGAGATCGCCTTTCAGGGGGCGGATGTCTTCAAGGTCAACGGCCTCATCAACGACTGCGGCAAGATCGTCGGCGAGGGCAAGGAAGAGGCTGGCTGGTTCGACGTCAGTACCCTGAAAGAGCCTTACCGGATCGAGGGCAAGAAGACCATGGGGCTCGAGCTTGCCGAGCAGCTCGGCTGGGAACTGCCCGAGGTCATCTTCTATCCGACCGGGGGCGGCACCGGCCTGATCGGCATGTGGAAGGCGTTCGACGAGCTGCAGGAGATGGGCTTCATCGGCTCGCATCGCCCGCGCATGGTTGCCGTGCAGGCATCGGGCTGCGCCCCCATCGTCAAGGCTTACGAAGAGGGCGAGGAGCATGCACCCCTCTGGGAGAACGCCCACACGGCGGCGGCGGGCATCCGGGTTCCGGTCGCGGTGGGCGACTTCCTCATCCTGCGCGCGGTCAGGGAATCGGGCGGTTTCGCCATCGCGGTCGAGGAGGATGACATCTTCTCGTCGTGGTCCGAATTCGCGCGGGAAGAAGGGTTTCTTCTTTGCCCGGAGGGCGCTGCCACCTACGCGGCCTACAAACGCGCGCTCGAGGACGGGCGGGTTGGCCGCAAGGACCGGGCTCTCCTCTTCAACTGCGCGACGGGCCTCAAATACCCGATGACCGCGCCGATCGGCGAGATCGACCGGACCCAGCCAGTCGATTACAGCCGTTTCACCTGAGCGCGGCCCATGCCGATGGACAGGAAGCGCCGGGCATGAGACCTCGCGCCTCCCTTCCCTTATGGAATTCAGCTTCTCGATGGTTCGATTTCTACTCGGGGCGATCCCCCCGGCTCGCACGGCCCTCGCTTCGTCCGCATTCATCATTCTAAGTGCGGCCGGGTGCGGGAGCGAGCCCGAGCCGGATCCGCGCTGGGAGGACCTGCGCTCCTCTCTCGACGCCATGCGCAGTGCCGGCGCCTTCAACGGCGCCGCGCTGGTCGCCGAAGGCGACGAAGTGGTTTTCTTTCACACGGCCGGCATGGAGAACGCCGGGACCGGCGAAACGGTCGATCGGGAGACCCGTTTCAGGATCGCTTCCCTGACCAAGCAGTTCACGGCCGCGGCAGTCCTGATGCTGGCCGAGGACGGGCTCATCGATCTTGATGCCCCGGCCGCCGTCTACCTGCCCGAGCTCGATGCCAGGCCGTCCGAGAATGTCACCGCGCGTCAGCTCCTCAGTCACACCGCCGGCATTCCGAACGAGTGGCGCGTGCCGGAAAGTCCCGACAGCCGTGACAACCCCGAAGCCTATGTATCAGCCTTTGCCGACATGCCGCTGGACTTCGCGCCGGGCAGTGATTTCTCCTACAGCAATTCGGGCTATTACATCCTTGGCTTGATGATCGAGAGGGTGACGAACCTCCCTTACGGCGAGGCGCTCGAGGAGCTGATCTTCAGACCCCTCGGCCTTGGCGATACCGGAACGATCGCCTCGGGCGAAAGCATGCAGGACCTTGCGCAGGGCTATGTCATCCGTGACGGGGAATATGTCGGTAGCGACCCCTACGAGGACGGCCACCCCTACGCGGCGGGCATGATGGTTTCGACGCCTGCGGACCTTCACCGCTGGGCGAGGCTGCTTCATCGCGGCAGGGTCTTCGAGAACGAGAGCACGCTCGAAGAGATGGTCCGCCCGCGGATGCCCGCCTACGATGCCCCTGGCTTCGGCCGGGCGGAGGCAGCGTACGGCCTCTTCAGGGTCACGGCGCCGGGCACGGGGCGGTGGTGGATGCACCATGACGGCCGGCACGGCCCGTTCGTGGCCGATATGCGATACTATCCGTCACTGGATATCTTCACGGTAGTTCTCGACAACGCGGACGGGGACATCGCCGCCTCCGCGAAAGCCGTGAACGCAGCGGCCTTCGGCGACCTGCCGGCGCAGGGCGGCTAGCCCTTGTAGTCCGGCTGCTGACGGTCGAGCTTTCGTTTCAGCGCAGGCCAGATCAGCGCGTCGGCGGTCATCACGAGACCGCCTTTCCCGATCACCTCGTTCTTGCCAATGACTTCGCTCGCCGTGGGATAGAGAGGCTTGCCCGAGGACATGGTCGCGATCTGCATTTCGCAGGCCCGCTCGAGGAAATACATTCTCGTGAAGGCCTGGGCGACGGTAGAGCCACAGGTCAGCGTGCCATGGTTGCGAAGCAGCATTGTGGACTTCTCGCCAAGGTCCTCCTGCAAACGCGGCCGCTCGTCGTGGTCGAAGGCCACCCCCTCGTAGTCGTGATAGGCCAGGTCGCCGATGATGAGCTGGGCGGTCTGGTTGAGCGGCAGGAGCCCCTCTTCCTGGGTGGCGACTGCGGTTCCGGCGACGGTGTGCAGGTGCATGACGCAGTTCGCGTCCTCCCGCGCCATATGGACCGCGGAATGAATGGTGAAGCCGGCCGGGTTCACGTCGTAGGGGCTGTCCTCGATCTTTCTTCCTTCAAGATCGATCTTCACGAGAGAGCTCGCGGTGATCTCCTCGAAAAGCATGCCGTAGGGGTTGATCAGGAAGTGATGGTCGGGACCGGGAAGCCGGGCGGACAGATGGGTGAAGACGAGATCGTCCCAGCCGAACATCGCGACCAGCCGGTAGGCCGCGGCGAGATCGTTTCGGATCTGGCGCTCTTCCTGTGTCATGGCATTCGGGTGGCGGTCAGTCTTGCTCATGGCTTCCTCCCGGCTCGGGCCGATCGTCTCAGGATGCCACCATAGGCGGGCTCGGCCTGAGCGCCTAGCCCGGGCGGGTATCTGTAACTTTCGGTTCGCAGCCACGAAGGTGTTCGTTAGGATGCGACGACTGAGCAGATTGCCCCCGACGCAGCGGACTGGAGCGAAGGGCCGATGACACGACCACCGCTCGAAGTGGTTCTCGCCACGCCGCGAGGCTTTTGCGCTGGCGTGGAGCGCGCCATCGAGATCGTCGAGCGTGCGATCAAGCTTCATGGCGCGCCCGTCTATGTGCGTCACGAAATCGTGCACAACAGGCGCGTGGTCCGCTCCCTCGAGGACAAGGGCGCCATTTTCGTCAGGGAGGTGGACGAGATCCCTGTCGGTGCCATCGCCATTTTCTCGGCCCACGGCGTCGCCAGGCGGGTCGAGGAAGCGGCCACGGACCGCAGGCTCGATACCATCGATGCCACCTGTCCGCTGGTCGGCCGCGTTCACCGCGAAGGCCAGCGCTACGCCCGGGAAGGCTACACCCTGGTCCTGATCGGCCATCTGGGCCACCCGGAGGTGACCGGGACCCTGGGCCAGATCGATGCGCCGGTCAGCGTCGTCGCCAGTCGCGCCGATGTCGAGAAGCTGGAGCTCGGCAACCCCCGGAAAATCGCTTTCGTCACCCAAACGACCCTCAGCCTGCATGACACGAAGGACGTGATCGCCGCCCTTCGGGAACGCTTCCCACAGATCGTCGGGCCCGATACCAAGACCATCTGCTACGCCACCCAGAACCGGCAGACGGCGGTGATGGACCTCGCCCGCGAGGTCGATGCCCTGATTGTCATCGGCGCCGAGAACAGCTCCAATTCGGCCCGGCTGCGCGAGATCGGCGAGGGAGCCGGCATTCCCTCCTACCGGATCGCCGAGGCTTCCGAGATCGAGTTCGCATGGCTTCACGGGGCGCGGCGCCTGGGCGTGACCGCTGGTGCCTCCGCTCCTGAAATCCTCGTCGAGGAGGTCATCGCGGCTGTGCAGGAGCGCTTTGATGTGACAACCCGCACCATGCCGGGACCGACCGAAAGCGTAGAGTTTCGCTTGCCCGCAAGCCTTGCAAGTCCACGTGAGGAACGCCAACCAGCCTAACCGGCCGTTGAAGATACCCGCCGCCAACGCCCTTTGGAGGTCGAACCGCATGTCCGTACCCGTTCGCCAGCAAGCCGCCGTCGCCGCCTATATCGCGAAGCAGAAGCTTCTCGGGCGCAAGCGCTATCCGCTGGTCCTGATGCTCGAGCCCCTTTTCCGCTGCAACCTCGCCTGCGCGGGCTGCGGGAAGATCGACTACCCGGCACCGATCCTGAACCAGCGGCTCTCCGCCGAAGAATGCTGGCAGGCTGCCGACGAGTGCGGTGCGCCCATGGTCGCGATCCCGGGCGGTGAACCGCTGATCCACAAGGAGATCGGTGAGATCGTGCGCGGCCTTGTCGAGCGGAGGAAATTCGTCTCGCTCTGCACCAACGCCCTCCTCCTCGAAAAGAAACTGCACCTCTTCGAGCCCTCGCCCTATCTCTTCTTCTCCGTGCACCTCGACGGTCTCGAGAAGAAGCATGACGAGGCGGTCTGCCAGGAGGGCGTCTTCAAGAAGGCCGTGGACGCCATCAAGGTGGCGCAGGACAAGGGCTTCCAGGTCAATGTCAACGCGACGATCTTCGACGGGTATGACGTGAATGAACTGGCCGACTATCTCGACTACTGCGCAGAGATCGGCGTCAACGTCACCATGTCGCCGGGCTTCGCCTACGAGCGTGCGCCCGATCAGGAGAGCTTCCTGAACCGGCAGAAGACGAAGCGTTACTTCCGCGAGCTGTTCAGGATCCGCAAGCAGCGCGGATCGAGCTGGACCCTCTCGCATTCGGATCTCTATCTCGACTTCCTTGCGGGGAACCAGGAGTTCCGCTGCACCCCGTGGGGCATGCCCACCCGTAACGTCTTCGGCTGGCAGAAGCCATGCTACCTTCTGGGTGAAGGCTATGCCGAAACGTTCAAGGAGCTCATGGAAGAGACCGACTGGGACACCTACGGCACCGGGGCCTACGAGAAATGCGCCGACTGCATGGCGCATTGCGGTTACGAGCCGACCGCAGCCGACGTGGCCTTCTCCAAGCCGTGGAAGATGATCCCTGTCGCTCTCAATGGCATCCGTACGGAAGGTCCGATGGCCGAGGAAATCGACATGCGTGCCGCTCGCCCCGCCATCGACGTTCACGAGGAGATCGTCTCGGCGAAGATGGCCGAAATCGAAGCCGAAAAGAAGGGCAGGACCAAGCCCTCCCCCGGCGCCAAGACCCTGATCGACAACCTCTAGCCGGGACGCCCGCAAGGGCGCCCCGACAGCCCGTCAAAGCGTGATGAGGAACTTCTCGCCAGTCTTGCGGGCGTTGTATTTCTGCATGACTTCGGGGTCGAGAACCTCTTCGAGGGTGATCTCGTCAGTGTAGTGGCTCGCGAAGGTGGTCTTCAGCTCACTGAGGACGCGGCCCGCCATCCGCATGCGGGTTTCCCCGCCTGCTTCGGCAAGAAAATGGGGCAGGAGGAAGCCCCGGGCGGCCCAGGCCATGCCGACCGAAGGCGGCACCACCGTCGGCGAGAGGTCAAGCCGGCCATAGACATAGACCGTTTTCTGCACGTCCGAGCCGTAACGGCTGTACTCGGCCATCTTCTGCTGCTGCGCAGCCTCCATCGCGGTCAGGATGTTGCCGGCAAGCTCACCGCCGCCCACGGCATCGAAGGCCACCGTGGCACCGGTGGCGGCGCAGGCCTCGACGAGATCGCGCATGAAGCCGGGATCTTCGCTGTTCAGGGCATGCTCCGCCCCAAGATCGCGCAGGATGGCCTGCTGCTCGGGTTTACGGACGATGTTGATGAGCGGAATGCCGTCCGCCTTGCAGATCCGTTGCAGCATCTGTCCGAGATTCGAGGCCGCCGCCGTGTGAATGAGTGCGGGCGAGCCGTCCCGCTTCATCACCTCGGTCATGGCGAGGGAGGTCATCGGATTGACGAAGCTCGACGCGCCATCGCGTGCCGTGGCATCGTCCGGCAACGGCATGACCATGGCCATGGGGACAGCACGATACTCCGCCCACATCTCACCGCCTGCGGCGGCCACCCGCTTTCCGACGAGGCCCCTGCCCTGCTCGTCACCGGCATCGACCACGGTGCCCGCGCCTTCATTGCCGACCGGCATGGCCTGGCCCTTGCGGCCTTCGAGCATCCGCTGGCCCCATGAAGGGACCTCGAGCCTGACGGCGTGATCGGACGTTCTGTTCGCGGTCGCCGGATCGGCCACACTCAGGAGGAGGGCGAGATCGGAGGGGTTGATGGGCGCTGCCTCGACCTTCATCAGCACCTCGCCGGATTTCGGGCGGGGGGTCGGAACCGTCTCGATACGGATTTCGATGGCTCCGTCCTCGGTGGCTTCGCTGACCAGGCGTTTCATGTCTTTCGGAATGTCAGTCATGGAAGATCGCTCCTCATGGTTTGGCGGGAAGCTAGGTGAGACCGGCGCCGTTGGCCAGCCGGACCGTCAGAGCCGTTCGATGCGGGTGAGGATGGGCGGGACCCTGTCCCGCAGGGTCTGGAGGCCCTGCGCCGCCTGCCGGCCGAGCCTGACGAGATCGGGCAGGTCCTGGGGGCGACGCAGGAGCCGGGCCACCGTTGTCCACGTCTTCACCTCTCCGTCCGGGCCCACAGCGCCAAGCGCGGTTGGCGGCAGGGCCTGGGTAGCGGGGTCCGCGATGGCCCTGATGATAACGAAACGGATCCCCCGGCCAGCGGCCACCCGCGCCACGGCATGGCTTTCCATATCGACCGCCACGGCCCCGGTGGCAGACAAGAGGCGGCTCTTGGCTGCCGGGCCGTCTATGATGTGGTCCGCACCGAGAAGATCACCGGACTGGCATTCATCCGGGAGCGACGCAGCCTCCAGACGGGCGCCTTGCTCATCGATGACGGCGCTCGGAAGGACGAGGTCGCCTGGCCTCAGCGCGGGGGACAGGGCACCGGCGAGGCCGATGGAGACCAGCATCTCCGCCCCCTCGTCCGCCAGTATCCGGGCCATGGTTTCCGCGCGCCGGGCCTCGGCTCCGGACAGTCTGGCAGCGCGGCCTGCCTCTCCGAGTGCCTTCTTCTCCGAAGCCAGGCCGCAAACGAGGCCGAGTTTCACATGCCCCAGCCCTGGCGGGTGTCGTTCGCCGTCGCCATGCGCCTGTATCGCGCCGTGGCCCAGAGGGGAAAGAAGGCGGAATAGCCGTGATACTTGAGGTAGAAGACCTTGGGAAAGCCCGTGCCGGTGTAGAGGTCCTCGCGCCATCGCGGGCTGTCATCTTCACGCGGAGCGTCCTGCAGGTAGCGCACCCCGCGCCCGACCGCATCGTCGTCGACCTCACCGGCCGCCATCAGCCCCATCAGCGCCCATGCGGTCTGGGACGGTGTTGACGTGATTGCGTATCCCCGGCGGCCCTCCTCATAGGTTTCGAGCCCCTCGCCCCAGCCGCCATCCTCGCGCTGCTGGCTCTTCAGCCACGAGACGGCCTTGCGGACCCACGGCTCCTTCATGTCGACCCCGGCGACCTCCAGCGAAACGAGTACGGACCAGGTGCCGTAGATGTGGTTGGCCCCCCAGCGGCCGAACCAGGAGCCGTCCTCCTCCTGTTCGCGCCTGAGATAAGCAAGGGCCCTGTCGATGTTCTCGCGGTAAAGCTCGGCATTCACCTGGGCGAGGCATCCGACACAGCGCGCGGTTACATCGACCGTGGGCGGATCGAGAAGGGCACCATGGTCCGCGAACGGGATGGCGTTGAGGTAGAAATGCTCGTTCTCGGGCTCGAAGGCGCCCCACCCCCCCGAAGAGGACTGCATGCCCGCGATCCATTCGCATGCGCGCTCGATATTCTCCTGGTACTTCGGATCGCCCTGCCGGTGCATGGCCATCGCCACCACCGCCGTATCGTCCACGTCCGGATAATCCGGGTTCTGGTACTGGAAGGCCCATCCGCCGGGGCGGACACCTGGCCGCCGGACAGCCCAGTCACCGACATGGTCGAGAATCTGGCGCTCGGCGAGCCAGTCCAGCATCGCCTCGAGATGGGGGTTCTGACTTTCGCCGGCCTCGAGCAGGGCATGGGCGGACAGGGCGGTATCCCAGACCGGGGAGAGGCACGGCTGAACGTAGAGCTGGTCGCCGCGCCAGACCTGCATGAGCTCGATGGAACGGCGGGCCGTGACCATGCGCGGGTCGTCGTCGGGATAACCCAGCGCGCGCATCATCATCACGGCATTGGCCATCGCCGGATAGATCGCACCAAGACCATCCTCCCCGTTGAGATGCTCGAGAACGAAATTCTCCGCGTCACTGATCGAAGCCTTGCGCAGCCCGCCGGCAAATGCCGGCTCGGCCAGGTGCAGGAGCTTGTCGAGAGCCAGGAAAGCGCCGCCCACCGCCGTGCCGTTCGGGTTGGTCTGCCAGCCCTTCTCCTCCGAAGGGGGGCGCGTGAAAAGCTCGGCGATACTGACCGAGCAGTCCGCCGCCCGTGCCTTGAGGGCCACCAGCGCGAGAAGCGGGATCATCACCGTACGCGACCAGTAGGCGATCTTGCTGATGTGGAAGGGGAACCAGCGGGGGAGCTTCATCACCTCCACGGGCATGGCCGGTGCACCCTTCCAGGGGATGTGGCCGAAAAGCGCGAGGCTGTAGCGGGTGAAGACGTTGGCCCGCGCCGCACCGCCCCTTTCGAGGATGAAGGTCCGTGCCCTGCACATGGAATCGCTGTCCGTCGGTTCGCCGCAGATCTTCAGCGCCCAATAGGCCTTCACCGTGGCGGAGAGGTCCCCCGCGCCCCGCAGGAAGAGGGGCCAGGAGCCGTCCTCGTTCTGGTTCGCGATGAGATAGCGGCGGATGCCGGCTTCCTCTTCGGGGCGTTCCTCGCCGAGAAAACGCAGGAGGAGGACATATTCGGAGGGGATCGTGGCATCCGCCTCCAGCTCGAACCGCAGGTGACCGTCGCTCCGGGTCATCGCGAAGAGCTTCTCCGTCCGCTCACGGACGAGAGCGTCGAGATCCTGGGTGCGCGGCGGTCTTTCCGTCACAGAAACGTTCAAAACTGGCCTCGTCACTTACGCAGCTAGACGGGCCGCACGCTCCCCCGAGCGAACGGCCCCTTCGATGGTGGCCGGCAGACCTGTATCGACAAAGTCGCCGGCGAGAAAGAGGTTGCTGTAGCTGGTCTTCTGCTGCGGCCGCCGGGCAAGGTTTGCGGGCGTCTGCAGGAAGGTCGCCCGCTTCTCCCGGACCAGGCGGCCACGGGCGAAGGCAAGCTCGGAAGGAAGGTCGAGGGCGGCCTTCGTCTCGCGCCAGAGCCTGCCGAGAATTTCGTCTTCGTGGCCTTCGGCATCGGCGAGGTGATCGGCCGCACTGATCGTGAGGCTGACGATATCGCCCTTGATGAAGATCCACTGGCAAAGCCCGCCCACGACACCAAGAAGACGCGGCCTGCCCCCAAGGACTGCGGGGTCTTCGAGCAGGAAATGGGCGTTGAGGATCTCCGAGGCGCCGTCAGGAAGGTCGAGACCGGGCATGAGGCCCGAGAGCCTGTGCGGGGGCAGCGCCAGAACAACGCTGGCGCCGTCCGTGATGTGCACGGGGTCCCCCTTGGCGAAGTGAAGGGTCGTCACGCGGTTGCCGGAGAAAGCCATGGCCTTGAGAAGGCGGCCATAGGCGCACGGGGCGCCAAGGTCTTCGAGGCGAGCGAGAGCGGGGTCGATCAGCGCAGGGCCCAGACCCCGGGGCGCGAACATCGGACGGGCGAGACGTCCGTCGCGCCACGCCTCAAGGGCCGTCGCCCTGAGGAGTTCGGCGCTGGCCCGGGCGGGCGGGAGATTGACCACGGCCATGGCCATCGGCTCCCAGAAACGCTTCGCCGCCAGGGTCCCGCCCCCGACGGCACTGGCCACCGAGGCCCCCCGGCCTGCAAGGAGAAGACCCGCGGCCCCGGCCATGTCCCTGAGGCTGACGCCGGGGGGACGCCTTTTCGGAAGCAGCGGCCACCATGGCAGCGGCCCGTCGTTCATGGCGACTTCCCAGCGTTCGCCGCTCTCGATATCGACGAAGGGGAAGCGGGCGGACGGCGCGGTCTCGAGCTGGTCCTCCGCCCCGGCGAGCCGGAGATAGCGGGCGACGGCGTGGTTGCCGCTGAGGACGAGATGGTTGCCGTTGTCGATCTGCCGCCCGAGGCGCCGGTCGAAATAGCTGCGGCAACGCCCGCCGGCCTGTTGGGCGCCCTCGTAAAGGTGCACCCGCGCGCCGCCTGCCGAGGCATGGAGCGCGGCGGAAAGCCCGGCGAGCCCTGCGCCGACGATATGGACATCACGGCTCACGATGCGACCTCGAGCGGCGCTCCGGGACCCAGAAGGGCATAACGGAGCCCGCGAAGCAGCTTCTGCCGGCCGGACTGCAACTTGTCCTTGCCCGCAAAGTCCCAGCGGCGGCGCGCCATGACCTGCCAATAGCCCTCATAGGCGCCCATCATCATCAGGGCCGGACGAAGGGCCCGGCGGTCATGCTCCCCGGCGAGACGCCGTGCCTCGTCGTAATTGTCCTTGGCTTCGCGGCCGAGCTGCCTGCGGATCGCGGGAAGATGCGGCGAACCGGCAACCTCCATCGGAGCAGCCCCGGCAAGCCCCCATTCGGCGAGGAGTTCGCGCGGAAGATAAAGACGGCCGATGGCTGCGTCCTCCTCCACGTCCCGCAGGATATTCGTGAGCTGAAGGGCGTCACCGAGGGCGAGGGCAAAACGTTCGGACACCTCCCCGCGGTAAGCACCGAAGATACGGATGGAGAGAAGGCCGACGGTGCCCGCCACCTGCCGGGTGTAAAGGGCGAGTGCCTCGCGATCCGGTGCGACCACCGGACCTTCGGCATCGGTCTGCATACCATCGATCAGCAGAAGGAACTCCTCCTTGGGCAGGGCGAAGGCCGCGACCGCGGACGAAAGGGCGGCCGTGATGCTGTCGCTGGCGGGGCCACCCGCATAGAGGGTCTCGATCTCGGCCCGCCACGAGGACAGGGCCCCGGTTTTCTCTTCCGCTCCCCACGGCCCGTCGGCGATGTCGTCGACCACGCGGCAGAAGGCATAGACAGCATGCATGGCGTTGCGGCGCGGGGCGGGAAGGATCGCCATTCCCGCAGCAAAACTGGTCCCCGAAGCCGCCGTGATCGCGCGCGCATCGTCCCGCCCGCCTGCCGGACTGCGCCCTCCCGGGCAGAGCGTGCGAAGCGCCCTGTTCATGCCGCCCGCCGACGCGGGAATGCCCCGTCCCAAAGACCGAGCGTTCCGGCGCGGGCGAAATCGGCCTTGCTGAGCGCCACCCGCGAGGCGATGGCGTCATCCGTCCGCAGGCGTTTCTGTAGCCTCTTCGCAAGACGGATGATCACGGCGCTTTCCGCGGCGAGCCGGCGGCTGCGCAACCCTCCGACCAAGGCCTCGGCACGCTCGTTCAGTTTACGGCAATGGTCGAGCAGGCGATCATAGACACGCCTGAGACCGGGGGACAGTTTCGCGCCCCGAAGATCGTCCGTGCTCGCCCCTTCTGCCCTGATCCAGTCCTGGGGCAGGTAGCAGCGTCCAACCGCCCGCAGGTCATCCTCGGCGTCCTGGAGGTGATTGAGGATCTGGAGTGATGTACAAAGAGCGTCGGAAGCGGGATAGAGCGCGCCGTCCTCGCCATGCAGGTCGAGGAGAAAACGGCCAACCGGGTTCGCCGAGCGGCGGCAGTAGTCCTCGAGTTCGCTGAAGCTCTCGTAACGCGTCTTCACGGCATCCTGGCGAAAGGCCGAAAGAAGGTCGAGGCCACGTTCGGGGACGATGTTCCGTTCCGCGAACGTCCGGCGGAGGGCCTCGGGCCGTGAAAGCCCCTCGGCCTCTCCGCGCAGCACGGCACCGAACGCATCGAGGCGCCTGACCTTCTCTTCCGGCGACAGCGCGTCGTCATCGCCGATGTCGTCAGCGGCGCGGGCGAATTCGTAATAGGCCACGACATGGGGCCGCAGGGGCGGGGCGATCAGGAACGAGCCGACCGGGAAGTTCTCGTCTGCCGCTCCCTTGCCGGAGGGCGCCTCGATATCCTCGTCGCGGAAGCTGATCATCATGTCCTGCTCTTGAGGGACGGCGCCCCACTCACCAGTTCACGTTCTAAGCGCCGCCGCCATCGCCGGTCCACCTCGGAAGGAAGCCCCGCCATGACACTCCTCGCCGCTCTGTCCCTCGCGCTCTGGATCGGGCTTCTGGGATGGAGGCGAGGGTTCTGGAAAGCCGACCAGCTGCTTCCCGCCGCGCAGGCTCCCGATCACTGGCCGGAGATCGTGGCGGTGATCCCGGCCCGAAACGAAGCGGGCACCATTGCCGACGTGGTGAAGGCGCACCGGGCCGCCGACTATCCCGGGTCACTGAGGATCATCGTCGCGGACGACCATTCAGAGGACGGGACCGGCGCCCTCGCCGCGGAGGCCGGCGCGGATGTTGCCGAAGTGCCCGAGCTTCCGGCGGGATGGAGCGGCAAGCTCTGGGCGCTGCGGGCAGGCCTCGAAAAGGCGGACGCCATCGCCCCGAGCGCCCGCTACGTGCTTTTCACCGATGCCGACATCAAGGTGGATCCGGGTCTTCTGAAGAAGCTCACGGCCCATGCCGACCGCCACGATCTCGGGCTGGCCTCGATGATGGCGAGGCTCGACGCCACGGGCTTCTGGGGCGGGCTCCTGGTCCCGGCCTTCATCTTCTTCTTCCAGAAGCTCTATCCGTTCCCTGCTGTCAACGACCCTGACTGCCCCCGGGGGGCGGCCGCGGGAGGCGTCATGCTGGTCCGCAAGGAGGCGCTCGAGGCGATCGGCGGTCTTGCGTCTCTCAAGGGCGTCCTGATCGACGACTGCACGCTCGGCAGCCGCATCAAGGGGGCGGGCTGGCCGGTGGGGCTTTATCTGTGCTGCCCCTACGGGATGGCGCAGAGCCTGCGGGACAATTCGAGCTACGAGGCGATGGAGTCGATGGTGGCGCGCTCGGCCTATACCCAGCTCGGCTACAACCCCTTCGCCCTTCTCGGGACCCTTCTGGGACTGGCGCTGGCCTATCTCGTTCCTCCCCTTGGCGTCGTCTGGGGACTTTTGGGGGGTGAAGCCTGGCTCTTCCTCGTGAGCTCACTTGCCTGGCTCCTGATGGCCTTTGCCTACCGGCCCACGGCACGGCGCTACGAGCGGCGCAGGATCGAGGCCCTCGCCCTGCCCCTCGCCGCATTTTTCTATGGCTGGTTCACCTGGATTTCCGCGGTGAGGCACTGGCGCGGACGCGGGGCCCGGTGGAAGGGCCGGACCTATCCCTCCGCGCTCTGAGCGGGGCCTCCGCAGGCGGCCACCGCGCGCGCGATGGCAGCGTCAGGGTCCGAGGGTGAAATGCCAAGAGCGCCAAAGCTGCGCGAGGGGTCGAACCTGACCGGGGCCGCGGCGAGCCGCACGCCGGTCCGGGTGGCCTTCGGCTTCGAGCCGCCAAGCTGCGCGGTCAGCTCCTGTGGTATCGCCGCCATTTCGGCGATGACGGGCGGGACGATGATCCTCGGAGGCGCAAGGCCCGCAGCGTCCGCGACCTGCCGTCCGAATTCGGCCAGTTCGAGATCCGCCCCGGCTGCGAGGTAGCGGGCGGAGGGACGACCGCGATCCAGCGCAGCGAGGGTCATGGCCACCACGTCCTCGATGGGCACGATGTTGATGCGCCCCCGCATCAGCCCCGGGAGGTTCCCGCAGGCCAGGTCCCGCAGGAGGCCCATGGGCGGCGTCGGGCCGGGATCGTCGGTGCCGATCGGCGCTGTCGGCAGCACCGTCATCACTTCAGGCAGGATCCTGGCGGCGGCCAACTCGGCCTGGCGCTTGGATCGCGGGTAATCGCCGATCAGGTCCTGGGGAAGAAACCGTTCCGTGCCCGACATGACCCTTTCCTGCCGCAGGTTTTTGGGGATCAGGGTCGTGTAGGAGCTGATGAGGACCATCCTGGCCCCTCGCGCCTTCGCGAAAGCTGCCGCCCTTTCGGAACCGCCCACATTCACCCGCGCGAAGGCGGACGGGTCCTTGTGCCACAGGTCCGTCAGGGCCGCGCCGTGAATGACGGCATCGACCCTGCCCACCCTGTCGAAGGACGCCTGCTCGAGGACCGAAGCCTGGAAGCACTCGATATCCGCAAGGGCGGGTGGCGAAAGGTCGATCCCCACCGGCTCGTCCCCCCGTGCAAGAAGCGCCCGGCAGAGAGCCCTCCCGAGAAAGCCGGAGCTTCCGGTGACGAGGACCCTCATGACCGGCCCTCTTCGCAGATCAGCATCCTCGATCCGCGAACGGAGGTCCCGACCAGCATGCCCCCCGTCAGGGTGGCCGAGGTGATCGCCGGGACCAGCGCGCCGGCGGGGTCGTCGAAGAGGATCTCCGTCTCGCCCGAAGCAAGATCAAGAAGAACGATGCGGGAAGGCGCCGTGCCGCGAAGCCCGAAACGGTAGAGCCCGAAACGGAGCAGGCCGGGCTGGAGGCTGGCGACGATGCCGCTATCGGTTGCGTGCAGGTTGTCGGGAGCGCCGGGGAGCGCGAAGCTGCCTCCGCCCAGCTCCCGGATGCGCCGGCCGCGCATTTCGGCCACGAAGACCCGCCCATCGAAGACGGCGATGCCGTTGGCGAGATGGAGGCCCTCTTCGACGAGCCGTCCCTCCGGCCACCGCATGACCGCGCCGCTTTGCCCGTCAAGGGCGCCGGCGAGGGGTCCGCCGCAGCTCTTGCCTTCGAGGGTGACGAATTCGCCGTCGAGGTCGTTCGCCGCGCAGAGCCGCGGGCTTTCGAAGACGATCCGGCGTTCGGGGTTGCCTCGTGGGCCGGTGATTTCCTCGATCAGGTCACCGCCGGCATCGGCCCTGAGGATCACAGCGATGCCATCGCCTTTCGCGGCCAGCCCATGGGGCCTGATGCCGCCGACCCAGGTTTCGAGCGTGAGCTCGCCTTCGGCAACCGGCAGCGCCCCGGCCGCTGCGCGGTAGAGGCCGCCGGGAAGGATGCCGAGGCGGTCATATGCGGAGAGCACGATCTCGCTTTCGCCCTCGATCAGGGCGAAATCCTCCGCGCCTTCGACAGGACGTCCGTCCTCATCCACCATCCTGACCGCGCGGCAGTCATCGATGGAGAAGCGCGGCTCGCCCGGGGGCGGGTCGCCGCAGGCCTCGAGGGCGAAGGCCAGCAGCAGCCAGCGGGCGGGCCTCACCGCGGCCGCTCATATCCCCACCGGTCGAGCCAGAAGGCCCACCGTTCGGAGATCGTTTCGGTCACGTGATCGGCCTCGCGGAAGCGGTTCTTCTGGTAGCCGGTGATACCCTCGAGATAACGCTCGAAGACAGGTCTGGCTTCGGTGAAGCCGTCGAGCTCAAGGGTCGCGTAGATGTGCTCGAGCACCCCGACCGGCTCCTCGCTGAGCTGCCGGTAGCCCACCTCCACGAAATCCGGCGCCTCCCAGCTGGCCGTTTCCTCCGTGAACCGGGCCATCATCCGGTCGTAGACCGAGAGGACAGCCTCATCGATATCGACCTTCTCCCACGGCTGGAGGGCCATGACGGGGAAGAGCTTGCGGTAGAAATTCTGCATCGACGGGAAGACGTCGAAGGGATCCCGGTGGATGTGAATGAATTTCGCCCTCGGGAAGAGCCTGCGGATATGGGCCGGCCGGGCCGTGTAGACAGGGTTCTTGATGAGGAGCGGCCTGCCGCCGAACCACCGGTCGAGCTTGCCCATGAAGGTCAGGAACGCGCTTTCCCACTGCGCCGTCTCTTCAGGTGTCACGCCGTCGTGGAAGACCCCTCGGTTCACGAAATGCTCGAACCTGCCGGGAAAGTAGATCCCGTGGTAGAAACTGAGGGGGGAAAGGTTCGCGATCGCGATCTCGTCCTCCTGCGGGCTGGTCGGCGTCACGGGAATGTTGTCGATGTAGCGGCTGTCGGGCAGCTGCCTTTCGAGGAAGGGGCGAAGCCAGCGCCCGAGCGTCAGCATCTCCCCCGGCAGGCCCGTGGCGACGGGCGGCACGTAGCCGAAGCCCGCAAGGCTCATCAGGTTGTAAAGATGCGTGGTCCCCGACCGCCAGTGACCGAGGATGAAGACCGGAGCGGGCATCTCCCCGGGAGTCCTGAGCTTGCGGTATCCGGCTTGCTCGAGCGCGCTGAAGGGCCTGCGTCCCAAGACGGCGGCGCGGATCGGCGCCAGTTTCGCCCGGTCGACCGCCCCCGCCTCGAGGAGGACATCGCGCAGGACCGAGGGTTTCGCGCCGCTCAGCGGGTGGGCCATGGGGCTCTCCGTTCTTGGTTCCGAGGTGTAATCCGCACCGCCAACTGCGGAAAGTGACTGTTTCTTTCCAAAGCGTAAGCTCCTAAGTCTGTGCATCACGGCCGCGAAGTCGAACATAGGCAGGCTGTTCCGTAGTGCAGGGCGAATGATCCGATGGTACCTCCCACCCCCCTTCTCGACCGCGTCGAAACGCCCGCTGACCTGCGTCAGCTCTCGCCCGGCGACCTGAGCCAACTCTGCGACGAGCTTCGCGCGGAAATGATCGATGCCGTTTCCGTGACCGGTGGCCATCTGGGCTCCGGGCTGGGGGTGGTCGAGCTGACGACTGCCATCCACTACATCTTCGACACGCCGCGCGACCGGCTCGTCTTCGACGTCGGCCACCAGTGCTATCCGCACAAGATCCTCACCGGGCGGCGCGAACGCATCCGCACCCTGCGCCAGAAGGACGGCCTCTCGGGCTTCACCAAGCGGGCCGAGAGCGAGTACGATCCCTTCGGCGCGGCCCACGCCGCCACGTCGATCTCCGCGGCCCTCGGCATGGCGGTCGCCCGCGACCTCAAGGGTCCCGCCGACAAGGCCGGCGACCAGGAGGACCGCCGCGTGGTGGCGGTGATCGGTGACGGATCGATGTCCGCGGGGATGGCCTACGAGGCCATGAACAATGCCGGCGACCGCGCCGGGCAGCTGACCGTCATCCTCAACGACAACGACATGTCGATCGCCCCGCCGGTGGGAACCTCGCCAAGCAGCTCACCAAGCGCCTTCCGCCGCGCCTTCGCGAGATCGCCCGTCAGGGCGAGGAATTCGGTCGCGCCATGGTCGTGGGTCAGGGGACGCTGTTCGAGGAACTCGGCTTCTACTACGTCGGGCCGATCGACGGGCACAATCTCGAGCACCTCCTGCCGGTCCTCGACAACGTCAAGGACATCACCGACGGCCCGGTCCTGGTCCATGTCGTCACCCAGAAGGGCAAGGGCTATTCCTTCGCCGAGGAGGCCGGGG
>CAZAFU010000036.1:0-13000 GCA_964484475.1 uncultured Caulobacterales bacterium
GGCCAACCGCGCGGCAACGCGTGGTCCCGGGCACTGAAGAGGAGAAACGACGCAGGGGGGCGCGTCTGGCAGACAGCGAAAGGCGGTTGTCCGGGCAGCGGGAGATGGAAGGCTGGAGGAAATGGTGCTGCCGGAGAGATTTGAACTCTCGGCCTCTCCCTTACCAAGGGAGTGCTCTACCCCTGAGCTACGGCAGCGCTGAGGCATGCCTAATGGCGAGGCTTTACGATGGCGTCAACAGGGTTTCCCTCTCAACAGAGCAACCTTTTTCCTCATTCTGGCTGCTTGAGGCGGGGCGAGGGGCGTGGCATCTCCCGCCGATGACCGATAGCAAACGCACGGGCGAAGACGGGGACGACCACAAGGCCCCCGGGCGGAAGGCGCAGGGCCCCGAGGCCGAGAGCCGCGAAGACCGCCTCGCCAGGGCGCTGCGCGAGAACCTCAGACGGCGCAAAGCGAAAAAGGACTGACCATGGACAAGCTGGCGATCATCGGCGGCCGGGAGCTCTATGGCGAGATCCCCATCGCCGGGGCTAAGAACTCGGCGCTCAAACTGATGGCGGCGTCGCTCCTGACCGACGAGCCACTGGTCCTCGACGAGGTGCCCGACCTGGCCGACGTGCGCCAGCTCACGGTGCTCCTCCGGAACCACGGGGTCGAGGTGGAGCGCAAGGGTGGCCGGCTGACCCTGTCGGCGGCAACGATCGCCTCCACGGTCGCTCCCTACGAGATCGTGCGAAAGATGCGCGCGAGCTTCAACGTGCTGGGACCGATCCTCGCAAGGGAAGGGCGGGCGAAGGTCTCCCTGCCCGGCGGCTGTGCCATCGGCGCGCGCCCGGTCGACCTTCACCTCGAGGCCTTCAAGGCGATGCAGGCGAAGATCGAACTCGAGGAAGGCTACGTTATCGCCTCGGCACCGGACGGGCTTCGCGGCGCGGAGATCAGTTTCCCCTTCGTCTCCGTCGGCGCGACGGAGCATGTCATGATGGCCGCCACCCTCGCGAAGGGCCGGACGGTCCTCAGGAATGCCGCACGCGAGCCCGAGATCGTGGACCTTGCGGACTGCCTGCGCGCAATGGGCGCGAAGATTGAAGGGGACGGCACGGGCGTCATCGAGATCGAGGGCGTCGCGAGCATGAAGGGTGCGAACCATGAGGTGATCGCGGACCGGATCGAGCTCGGCTCCTACGCCATGGCGGTCGGCGCGGTGGGCGGCGAGCTCTTCCTCAGGCGCGGCCGGCTCGATCTTCTGGGCGGTGCGGAAGAGACCATCAGGCAGTGCGGCCTCGACCTCGAGGAGGAAGACGGTGGCCTCAGGGTCTCGCGCTGGGGGACGCCGACGGTTTCCACCAATGTGACCACGGCGCCCTTTCCCGGTTTCGCCACGGACCTGCAGGCGCAGTTCATGGCGCTCATGGCGAAGGGCGACGGCGTTGCGACCATCGAGGAGACGATCTTCGAAAACCGCTTCATGCACGTCCCAGAGCTCGTCCGCCTCGGCGCGGACATCAAGGTGGAGGGGCGCAAGGCCACCGTGCACGGGGTCCCGCAACTGAGGGGTGCGCCGGTGATGGCAACGGACCTTCGCGCTTCCATGAGCCTCATCATCGCGGCCTTGTGCGCGGAGGGGCAAACCATGATCTCAAGGGTCTACCACCTCGACCGCGGCTTCGAGCGGCTGGACGACAAGCTGCGGGGCGTAGGTGCACTGATTGAACGTATCGAGGGTGAGGAGTAGTCGATGGCGAAGTTTGAACCCAAGGCGCTGATGGGCGCGGACAAGGACGACCTGCAGGCGGTCTCCGCGCTGCTTCAGGATGCGGTGGCGAAGATCGGCGAGATGGCCTTCATCCCCACCGACCGGCGCTTCGCCTTCGTTGCCAACCGCTATGTCTGGGAAGGCGCGGTCAAAGGCGGACGGGGCCCGGGACAGCGGGTGCGAACCGGGGTGCATTTCGACGACGTCATCTCCGTCAGGGCGAGAAAGGTCCGGATGGGTGCGCCCGAGGCTGTGGTGGACATCCTGTCGATCAACTTCGAAGGCGACGAAAACGGCGGCACCATCACGCTGGAGCTGGCAGGCGGCGGCGCCGTGGCCCTGGAGGTGGATGCGATCAACGTGACGATGCGCGATCTCTCGGAACCCTGGCGCGCAGCCCGTAAACCCGACCACGAGACGAACTGACGTGGAGCTTCTGAAAACAAGCGAGCCCGGCTTCGAGGAGGCGTTCGGCAGGCTCCTGCGCCGGGACACCGAGCAGGCGGACGATATCGGCCGCACGGTCTCGGGTATCATCGCCGATGTGCGCGAGCGCGGCGACACGGCGCTGGCCGAGCTTTCGCAGAAGTTCGACGGGATCGACCTTTCCTGCGGCATGGCCGTCAGCGAGCGGGAAATCGAAGAGGCCTGGGAAGCCTCCCCAAAGGAGGCTGTCGAGGCGCTCCGAACGGCGGCGGACAGGATCTCCGCCTATCACGACCGCCAGCGGCCCGACGACGCCCGCTGGACCGACGATGAGGGGGTGACCCTCGGCTGGCGCTGGACCCCGCTCGACGCTGTCGGCCTCTACGTTCCCGGCGGCACCGCCACCTATCCCAGCAGCGTGCTGATGAACGCACTTCCCGCGAAGATCGCGGGGGTCAGGCGCATCGTGATGGTGAGCCCGGCGAAGGACGGAGAGATGAACCCCCTCGTCCTCGCCGCCGCGAAGCTCTGCGGCATCACCGAGATCTACAAGATCGGCGGGGCGCAGGCCGTTGCGGCCCTCGCCTACGGCACCCGCACGATCAGGCCCGTGGACAAGATCGTGGGTCCGGGCAACGCCTATGTCGCCGAAGCGAAGCGGCAGGTCTTCGGGCATGTCGGGATCGACAGCATCGCAGGTCCTTCGGAAATCTCGGTCATTGCGGACGATACGGCGAAGGCCGATCATCTGGCTGCGGATCTTCTCAGCCAGTCCGAGCATGACCGGCTTTCGCAGTCGCTGCTGCTGACCCCTTCGGAAAAACTCGCGAAGGCCGTGGCGAAAGCGGTGGAGACACAGCTTTCGGGGCACCCCCGCGAGGAGATCGCACGGGCGGCCTGGGAAGGGCAGGGCGGAATCATCCTGACCCGCAATCTCGGCGAGGCGGCGGAGCTTTCCAATCATATCGCGCCCGAGCACCTCGAGCTTGCAGTGAAGGAGCCTGATGCTCTCCTTTCGCAGATCGTCCACGCCGGCGCGGTCTTCCTGGGGCACCACACGCCCGAGGCGATCGGCGACTATGTCGGTGGGCCGAGCCACGTCCTGCCCACGAGCAGGGCGGCCCGGTTCTCCTCGGGGCTTTCGGTCCTCGATTTCGTCAAGCGGATGTCGGTCACCGGCTGCTCCCGAAAGGCCTTTCGCACGATCGGCCCTGCCGCCGCTGCCTTGGCCGAGCGCGAGGGCTTGCCGAGCCACGCGGCCTCGGTCACGCTCCGCCTCGACGACTGAAATCTGGTGGCGGCATGACGGACGAGGGTGAGGGAAATCCTGACCACAGGCGCCTCGAAGCGGTGACGCTGGACGAGAAGTCCCTCGGAACGGCGACGGGCGATATCGACCATGAACGCAAGGTGGCGATGCATGACCTCCTGGAGGAGAACAGCTTCGCTCCTGCGGGCGCCGACCGGGACGGGCCCTACCGCCTGAGGCTTTCTGAGCGCGACGGACGCCTGATCTTCGACATCCGCGATGCGGAGGACCAGCAACTCGTCGCCCACCACCTTTCGCTCGCGCCGCTGAAGAAGCTCATCAAGGACTACTTCCTTCTCTGCGAGAACTATTACGACGCGATCCGTGCCGCCCAGCCCGAAAAGCTGGAGACGATCGATATGGCCCGTCGCGCCGTCCACAACGAAGGCACCGAACTCCTGATGAACCGCCTCGAAGGCAAGATCGACACGGATTTCGAAACCGCCCGGCGGATCTTCACGCTGATCTGCTCCCTGGCCATGCGGATGGGGAGGGGAGCGTGAGCCCCTCATCGGTCCTCTTCGTCTGCAACATGAACTCCGTAAGGAGCCCCATGGCCGAGGCTGTGGCACGCCACCACCTTCCCGCCTCCGTGAGGGTGGGAAGCTGCGGGGTCTACAAGGGGACCCCCGACCCCTTCGTGCGCGAGACGCTGATGGAGGTGGGCATCGCCCCGCCATCGGTCGAGCCGCGGGAATTCGCCGAATGCGACACCGACAATTACGAAGTCATCGTCGCCCTGACCCCTGAGGCGGCGTCCGAGGCACGCCGCTTCCACCGCAATGTCCAGTTCTGGGAAGTCGAGAACCCGACGGACACGCGCGGTTCGGAGGACGAGATACGTGACGCCTACCGGCGGTTGCGCAAGCATCTCACCGAATGCGTCAAGGAAAATTTCGGCGCCAGCTAGAGCCTGAAAACACCCAGAAAAACAATAGGATAACCCGCTCCAAAAGAGCGGGCTGTTCGTTCTCGCTCCTTTTCGTGATTGTGACAGGTTTGCAAAGACCATGTGACAGGTGTATGACACATTGATGACACGGGTGTCGCAGTCGGCTTCGGCCGGAACGGCGCACCCCACAACGTTGGGAGACAACAATGAAAAAAAACAGGATCCTGGCTGTTTCGGCCGCCATCGGCGGCGCTACCCTCGCACTGGCGACCAGCGCCTCTGCGCAGGAGCTTGATTCCTTCGCCATCGAGGTCACTCTCGCCGATATTGCGACCGAAGCGGATGCTCAACGCTTCGAGGACCGACTGTACCGGACGGCGTTCAGCTATTGCCGTGAGGAAGCCCCGTGGGCTTCGCGCGACCAGCTCGAGACCTGCCAGGTTTCGATCGTGGATGCCGTGCAGGAGCAGATCGAAGCCGATGCCCGCGCCAGCGGCATGAGTGTCGCCTGGGCGCAGTAAGCAACGACTGACAAATCAGCCGCCCGCTCCCCACCCGGGGGACGGGCGCTGGTCTGTCCGGCCCCCGAAACCGCAGCGCTGCCGGCCCGCGGCTGTTCAGCGCTTGACCGCCCGGCCCGGCAAGGGCACATGGGCTGCTCTTTTTGCTACCCAGGGTGCCGATGGCCAAGGAAGAACTCCTCGAGTTTCAAGGAACGGTGGAAGAACTTCTGCCGAACGCGAACTTCCGCGTGAAGCTCGACAATGATCACGAGATTATCGCTCACACCGCAGGCAAGATGCGCAAGAACCGCATCCGCGTCCTCGCCGGTGACAAGGTGCTCGTGGAGATGAGCCCCTACGACCTGACCAAGGGCCGTATCACCTACCGCTTCAAGTAAGCCCGGTGCCGCGCTTCATCCTGGCCAGCGCAAGCCCCAGGCGGCGCGAACTTCTCGCGCAGATCGGCTACGTGCCGGACGAGATCTTTCCTGCCGACATCGACGAAACCGAACGTCCTGGCGAAGAGCCCCGGCGACTGGCCGAGCGTCTGGCTTCGGAAAAGGCGGAGGCGATCCGTGATCGCTTCGCCGGGGATGTCATCCTCACCGCCGATACGGTGGTGGCCGTGGGTCGGCGGATCCTTCCGAAGACCGAGACCCGGGAGGAAGCGGAGATGTGTCTTCGGCTTCTCTCCGGCCGCAGCCACCGGGTCTATACAGGAATGGCGGTGACCGGCCCGGACGAGACCATGCGCCGGCGCCTTGTCGAGACCCGGGTCAAGGTCCGGGTCCTGAACGAGGCGCATATCCGCGCCTACCTCGAAACCGGCGAGTGGCACGGCAAGGCGGGGGGTTACGGTATCCAGGGCGCCTTTGCCGCCCATATCGTCAGCCTGACCGGAAGCTACAGTTCCGTTGTCGGCCTACCGCTCTACGAAGCGGCCAACTGCCTCTCGGCGGCACTCGGACGATGAGCGTAAGGATCGTTCTCGAGGAATCGCCCTTTGGCGTCCGCGGCGTCCTAGAAAGGGAGGGGCGGCCCTTCCGCCTCTCGCACTGGTTCGCGGGCCGCGGGCAACCGCAACTGGGTTCCATCATCGAGGCGAGGGCCGGCAAGCGTGACGCAAGGCTCGGAATGCAGCGGTTCGACCTTGGCAAGGCGGGCGAAGGCCTGCTTCCCGTCAAGGACCGCGCCTATCCGGAAGGTGCGCGCGTGCCTGTGGGTATTCGCCGCGAGGCCGTTCCGGGAAAACTCCCCCTCCTGACCGATAGGCCGCAGCTCCGGCTGCCAGCCGCGACCTTCGTCCCCGGTCGGCCCGAAGTGAGGCCGGGTCCGCTCGGCGAGGTCCCCCCGCCACAGGACCTCCTCGCTACACCCACTGCTGCTGACCCCGCCGCGCTTCTCCTTGCGCAGCTTGCAACCGCAGAGGTGGATGAAATCATCGTGAGCAGCGGGAAGCTTGCCGCGCGGCTCAGGCCATTCCTGCCCGACGGCGTCAGTCTTTCAGGCGATGACGGGGCGGGCGCAGCGATCGAAGCCGCTGAAGACGACGGACTGCTTCGCGAGGTGGCGCTCGGCGGAGGCGGCAGGCTGATCATCGACGAGACCGAAGCCCTCACCGCGATCGACGTCGATCTCGGGCATGGCGGTGGCCAGTCGAAAAAGGGAGCGGGGGACAGCCTGCGGGCACGGCTCCTCGACGAACTTGCGGCGGTCCTGTCGCTCAGGGGTCTTGGCGGCCAGGTGATTCTCGACCTGCCCCGCTTCGCTGTCCGCCAACCGAAGATGCTCAGGGATCAGATGACGGCGGCGCTCAGGATTGCGAATTTGAGCTCGGTACCGGCGGTGACCAAGGAAGGCCTGGTCGCCCTGATCCTGCAACAGACAGGCCCGAGCCTTCTCGACCGGTTGACGGCGGAGGAGAGGGGGGCCGATATCATCAGGGCCGGACGCATCTTCCGGCCGGACGTCCGGGCGTTGCGGGCCTGGACCGAAGCTGGAAGGGTGCTGCGGGACGACCGCTCCGGGCGGTTCGTCTTGCGCCTTCACAATGCCGCTGCGACAGCGTGGAAGGATCAAGGCGCGTCCACGGCGCTGGCTGGTATTTTCGGGGCGCGGCTCCAGATGATGGAAAGTGCCGAACCCGGCCACAGGATCACACGGGAGGTCTGACGAACATGGCGCGATGCCCGATCTGCTCAAAGCCGACGGACCGTGACTACGAACCGTTCTGCTCGAAGCGTTGCGCCGATGTGGACCTCAACCGTTGGCTCAGTGACCGCTATGCCGTCCCGGGTCAGGCCGACGAGAGCGAAGGCGGCGAAACTGACGGCTACGACCCGAACTGACGCCACACCAATTTGCGACAATCCAAATTGTGCGGCTCGGCGAACAAGGCAGAGGGGACAATGTCCGCGATCGCCCGAGACCGGAAGCCTGAAAGAAGCACCCGGTCGACCCGGGCGCTTCTGGTTTTCGGATCGGGCGCGCTCTTCAGTCTTCGAGCCCGAGTTTCTGTTTCAGGATGGCATTGACGGCCTGGGGATTTGCCTTGCCGCCGGTTTCCTTCATGACCTGGCCGACGAACCAGCCGAGAGCCTTGGGCTTTTCCTTCACCTTGGCCACCTGGTCCGGATTGGCCGCGATCACCTTGTCCGCCGCTGCTTCGAGGGCTCCGGTGTCGGTGACCTGCTTGAGGCCGCGGTCCTCGACGATGGCCTTGGGGTGACCGCCTTCTTCGAGCATGATTTCGAAGACCTGCTTGGCGATCTTGCCGCTGATGGTCCTGTCCTCGATCAGGTCGATCAGCTCACCGAGCTGCGCGGCCGTCACCGGGCTTTCGCCGATGGTCTTGCCCTCGCGGTTGAGAACGCCGAACAGCTCCGTGGTCACCCAGTTGGCAGCCAGCTTGCCGTCGCGGCCCCTGGCGACTTCCTCGAAATAGTCGGCCTTGTCCCTGTCGGTGACGAGAACCGAAGCATCGTAGGGTGACAGTCCGTACTCGCTGGCGAAGCGGTGCTTCTTCGCGTCGGGAAGTTCGGGCAGGCTGGCACGGATTCCGTCCACGAACTCCTGCGTGAAGGTCAGTGGCAGGAGGTCGGGATCGGGGAAGTAGCGATAGTCATGCGCGTCTTCCTTGCTGCGCATGGTCCGGGTCTCGCCGGTCTTCACATTGAAAAGACGGGTTTCCTGATCGATCCGGCCGCCGCTTTCGAGGACCTGGATCTGCCGGCGTGCTTCGTACTCGACGCATTGCTTCACGAAGCGGATGGAGTTGATGTTCTTCGTTTCGGTCCGGGTGCCGAGGGGGTCGCCGGGTTTGCGGACGGAAACGTTCACGTCGGCCCGCATCGAGCCCTGATCCATGTTCCCGTCGCAAGTGCCGAGGTAACGGACGATCGTGCGCAGTTTGGAGAAATAGGCGGCCGCCTCTTCCGCCGAGCGCATGTCGGGCCTGGAGACGATCTCCATGAGCGCGACGCCCGACCTGTTGAGGTCGACGTAGCTTTCCTTCGGAGCAAGATCGTGGATCGATTTACCGGCGTCCTGCTCGAGATGAAGGCGCTCGATGCCCACGGTGATCGTGCGCTCGGCATCGAGCTCGACCTCGATTTCCCCCTCTCCCACGATCGGGTCCTTGTACTGGGAGATCTGGTATCCCTGCGGAAGGTCGGGGTAGAAATAGTTCTTCCTGTCGAAGCGCGACCAGAGATTGATCTTCGCATTGAGGCCGAGGCCGGTCCTGATTGCCTGCTCCACGCAGAAGCGGTTGATCACGGGCAGCATCCCGGGCATCGCCGCGTCCACGAGGCTGACATTCTCGTTCGGTCCCGCCCCGTATTCAGCGGAAGCGCCCGAGAAGAGCTTCGATTTGGAAGCGACCTGCGCGTGGACTTCAAGGCCGATGACGACTTCCCAGTCGCCGGTCTCGCCGCGGAGGAGGTTGCGGTGTTCAGTCATGGTCAGCCCCTCCACCATTCATCAGGCCGCGAATTGAAGCCGATCGCTTCTTCAAGAGCCGCCGCGCCGCGGAACATCGTCTCTTCGCCGAAGGCCGGCGCGAGCAGCTGGAGGCCAAGCGGCAGGCCCTGCGCGTCGAGGCCGCCGGGCACCGAAACTCCCGGTATACCGGCAAGGTTCGCGGTCACGGTGAACACGTCATTGAGATACATCGAGATCGGATCATCGGACTTCTCACCCAGGCCGAACGCAGCGGACGGCGAGGACGGGGTCAGGAGAAGGTCGACCTCGTTGAAGACCGCGGAAATCTCGTCGGCAATCTTCTTCCGCACGCGTTGTGCACGGAGGTAGTAGGCGTCGTAGTAGCCTGCGGAGAGGACATAGGTCCCGATCATCAGGCGGCGTTTGACCTCCTGACCGAAGCCTGCGCCCCTCGTCTCTTCGTACATCGCGTTGATGTCGTCGTCATGGACCCGGCGACCGTAGCGCACGCCGTCATAGCGGGCGAGATTGGAGGACGCCTCCGCCGGCGCGACGATGTAATAGACGGGAAGGGCATATTTGGTCAGTGACAGCGAGACGTCGACAATCTCCGCCCCCTGCTCTTTCAGGAGGTCCGCGCCCTTCTGCCAGAGGGTTTCGATCTCGGACGGCATGCCTTCCATCCGGTACTCCTTCGGAATACCGATCCTGAGGCCCTTGACGCCCCCTTCCATCGCCTTTTCGTAGTCCGGGACCGGACGGTCGATGGAGGTCGAGTCCTTCGGATCATGACCCGCCATCGACTTCAGCAGGATCGCAGCGTCGCGCACGTCGCGAGCGATGGGGCCCGCCTGATCGAGGGAGCTGGCGAAGGCGACGATCCCGAAACGGGAACAGCGGCCATAGGTGGGCTTGACCCCGACCGTACCGGTGAGCGCCGCGGGCTGACGGATCGAGCCGCCGGTATCGGTGGCGGTGGCTCCGGCGCAAAGACGGGCGGAGACCGCAGCAGCCGAGCCGCCCGAGCTTCCCCCCGGGGTCAGCCTGGTGTCGTCGCCGCTGCGCCGCCACGGATTGATGACCGGGCCGAAGGCCGAGGTCTCGTTCGAAGAGCCCATGGCGAACTCGTCGAGGTTCAGCTTGCCGAGGGTGACCGCGCCATCGTCCAGGAGGTTCCGGGAGACGGTCGATTCATAGCCGGGCGTAAAGCCTTCGAGGATGCGGCTTGCGGCGTTGGTCTCGATATCCTTCGTGCAGAAAAGGTCCTTGATGCCGAGGGGAATGCCCTCGAGCGGCCGGCCCTCCCCCTTGGCGATCCGCTCGTCGGAGGCCTTGGCCTGCTGCCTTGCGAGGTCGGGGGTCATGCGGACATAGGCGTTCAGCGCCTCGCCTTCCCCTGCCCGCGCCAGATACGCATCGGTCAGCTCGGCGGCGGAAAATTCCTTCGCCTTCAGGCCATCGCGCAGTTGGGCGATCGTTTTCGTGGTGAGCTCGGTCATCATTCCACCACCTTGGGCACGACGAAGAAATTGTCCTCCGTCTTCGGCGCGTTTCTGACGATCTCGTCCGGCTTGCCGCCCCCGGTTTCATCCGAGGTGAGAACATCGTCGCGCATGGGCAACTCGACATCGACGGAGGAGGTCATCGCCTCGACCCCTTCGATGTCCACTTCCTGCAGCTGCTCGATCCAGTGGAGGATGGAGTTCAGCTCTTTCGCCAGCGGCGCGACCTCATCCTCGCGGATGCGGATGCGGGCCAGCTTGGCGACTTTTCTGACTGTCGATTCGTCTAGGCTCATAGCGGGCGGAGCTACCGCAGGTGCTCACAGCCGTCCAGCGCGAAGGCGCTCATAGACCCTTTGCGGTTTGGCGAGCCGCAGGTCCCCGGTCAGGAAGACCCGGGCCGAGAGGGCAAAGTCGCGGCCCGCCGTCTCTTCGAGGGTCAGGATGAAGCCCTCGAAGCTCCGCTCGCCCCCTGCCATGGCGAGGTAGAGCTCGGCCACGGAGAGCCCGGCCTTCTCTGCGGCCGTGAGGACCAGGACACTGCCGCAGCCATAGACTGCCGAGCGCTCGTTCGAGGTGATAAGCGTTCCCATCCGCATTGCCTCGGCGCAGCTTCCCTTCTGCTGCCGGTAGAGCCCCTCGGCATCGGCCCGGCAGGAAACGCCGCAGCTTCGCAGGGCTTCGATGGCGAGAGCTTCCGCGAACCCTTCGTGCAGGAGGCGGGGCTCGCTGGGGAAGCCGATCGAATGCTGCCAGATATGCGCGAGTTCGTGGGCGAGAAGCCGGGTGAGCTGGCGTTGGGCGGCATCGCTGTTCTCCGCCCAGCTCCCCTGCAACAGGATGCCGATGCGCCCGGGCTCGGCCGCCGCGTCGATGACCCGGACGCCGACCGGGGCACCCTTCGGATCGAAGGCCACACCGATTGCCGGGACCCGCGCGAGCCCCAGGATGCCTGCGATGAGCGGCGCATCTTCGTCGATCCGGGCGCCGACCCATGCCGGCACATCTTCCGCCTTTGCATCGCCGGCGAAGGCGAGCAGAAGGGCGGCCATGAAAGACATGCTGGCCGTCATTGCCGAAACGAAGGGGCCTCTTCTCGGCCTCGATCTGGGCGTCAAAACCATAGGTGTCGCACTGTCTGACCCTGACCGGAGCTTGGCGACCCCCGTCACCACGATCAAGCGCTCGAAGTTCACTCAAGACGCGCAAAACCTTCTCGATTTCGCAAGGGAGCGCCGGGTCGTCGGCTTCATTCTCGGGCTGCCGCGCAACATGGACGGGACGGATGGGCCGAAGGTCCAGTCGGTGAAGACCTTCGCGAAGAATATCGGCCGCATGACGGACCTGCCGATCGGCTTCTGGGACGAGCGGCTTTCCACCGCCGCCGCCGAGCGTGAACTCCTCGCCCTTGACGTCTCGCGGAAAAAGCGGGCAGCGGTGATCGACGCCCATGCGGCGGGATTTATTCTACAAGGGGCGCTCGACCGCCTCAGACAGATGGGGGACCGGGGGCAAGCATGAAGCACCTGACGGATATCGGCGCCCTGTCGGACGACGAGGTCCGGCGGCTTCTGAGCGAGGCGCTGCGCTATGACGAAGCGATCGCGAAAGGCGCCGACCTGGGGCGTCCCCTCGCCGACCGGCTCCAGTTCAATCTCTTCTACGAGGATTCCACCCGCACCAACCTCTCCTTCCTCGTCGCCGGCCGGCGGCTGGGGACCATGGCGATCAGCGTTCCGGTCGCTGCCTCCTCGATCAACAAGGGCGAAAGCCTGACCGACACGGTCCTCACCCTTGGCGCGCAGGGGGCGCAGTTCCTCGTGCTGCGGGCGAAGGGGGCCGGCACCATCGACGCGGCACGCAACGCGCTCAAGGATGCGGGCTACAAGGCCGGTATCATCAACGCCGGCGAAGGCGCCTTCGGTCACCCGACCCAGGCCCTCCTCGACGCCGCGACCCTCCTCAAGGAGTACGGGCGCAGGGCGGAGGACGGCCTCGACGGCATCTCGATCGCGATGATCGGCGACCTGGCGCACAGCAGGGTCGCGGCCTCCTGCACGAATCTCTTCGTCCGCCTCGGCGCGGACGTCCGGCTCTGCTCGCCCGAGGACCTGGGCCCCCTCTTTCCGACCGATGGGGTGAACATCGTCACCAATGACAGGAACGAAGCCCTCGCCGATGTCGATGTCGCCATGGCCCTGAGGATCCAGAAGGAGCGCTTCGGGCACGAGGTCGCCATCGATCCGGACCTCTACCGCGCGGATTTCGGCCTCTCGATGGAGGCCCTGAGCTTTGCCAAGCCTGCGGCGCTGGTGATGCATCCCGGGCCGATGAACCGCGGGATCGAGATCGACCACGACGTGGCGGACGATCTTTCCCGTTCCCTCATCCTCAAGCAGGTGGCGATGGGCGTGCCGTTGCGGATGGCCGTCCTGCGCTACGTGGCGGGGCAATGATGCTGCTGGCACTCTGCACCGCGATCGGGGCCTATCTTCTGGGTTCGGTACCTTTCGGCCTCGTCCTCACGCGGATGGCGGGGCTCGGTGACATCCGCAAGATCGGTTCAGGCAATATCGGCGCGACGAATGTCCTGCGCACAGGGCGCAAGGATCTCGCCATCGCCACCCTTCTTTTGGACAGCGGCAAGGGTGCGATCGCCGTCGTCAT
>CAZAFU010000036.1:13010-22691 GCA_964484475.1 uncultured Caulobacterales bacterium
CGCGCCTCCGACACGTCCCTGTTCGGGGCCGGCCTCGCGGTCGGATCCGCCACGTTCTACGGAATCAACATCGTCATCGCGCGGCTGATCACCGATGGCGATCCGCGTTTCGCCGCCCTCGCGGGCGCGGCCGCGTTCCTCGGCCACTGCTTCCCCCTGTTCCTGAGGTTCAAGGGCGGCAAAGGCGTCGCCACCTATTTCGGGACGATCCTCGCCTTCTGGCCGATCGGGCTTCTCATCGCCGCCGCGATCTGGCTGAGCACGGCGTTCCTCACCCGCTACAGCTCCCTCGCCGCACTGGTGACGGCCGTGGGCATGCCTTTCGCTTTCCTCGGGGCGGGGAAGCTCTACCTGTTTGTCGGCGTTCTGTTCATGAGCGGGCTCATCTTCATCCGGCACAGGGCGAATATCGCCCGTCTGCGCCAGAGGACCGAGCCCAAGATCGGAAAGAAGGATTCAACCAAAAGCGCCCCTTCCGGGTCGTGAACAGCAGCCTTCATCCTTGCGTCACAAACGATTCTGCCGTCATGTGCACCGCAACAAGCGACGCCGCTTTCTAGGAGATAGACATCCATGGCCGCCGAAAAAGTCCTCAAAATGATCAAAGACGAGGAGGTTCAGTTCGTCGACCTCCGCTTCACCGATCCCAAAGGCAAGTGGCAGCACGTCACCTTCGACCAGGACATGGTGGACGAAGACTTCTTCAAGCACGGCTCCATGTTCGACGGCTCGTCCATCTCCGGGTGGAAGGAAATCAACGAGAGCGACATGGTCCTGATGCCGGACACCGACACGGCAGTCCTCGACCCCTTCTTCGCAGCCAAGACCCTGTCGATCACCTGCGATATTCTCGAGCCCTCGAACTTCGAGCCCTATAACCGCGACCCCCGCACCACGGCGAAGGCCGCCGAAGCCTATCTGCGCGAGAGCGGCGTCGGCGATACCGCCTATTTCGGCCCGGAAGCGGAGTTCTTCGTCTTCGACGATGTGCTGATCTCCACCAGTCAGGACAATATCGGCTTCTCCATCGACAGCGGCGAAGGCCCCTACAACATGGATACCCCTCTCGAAGGCGGTAACCTCGGCCACCGTCCGCGGACCAAGGGCGGCTACTTCCCGGTGCCGCCGGTGGACAGCGAGCAGGACATGCGGTCCGAAATGCTCGTCTACATGCGCCAGATGGGCCTCAAGCCGGAAAAGCATCACCACGAGGTCGCACCCTCGCAGCACGAGCTCGGCATGAAGTTCAGCACTCTGACGGCCATGGCCGACCAGATGCAGATCTACAAATACGTGGTCCAGCAGGTCGCCCACAGCTTCGGCAAGACCGCCACCTTCATGCCCAAGCCCGTGGTCGGCGACAACGGATCGGGCATGCACGTCCACCAGTCCATCTGGAGGGACGGCGAGCCGCTCTTCGCCGGTGACAAATACGCCGACCTTTCGGACGAGTGCCTCCATTACATCGGGGGCGTCATCAAGCACGCACGGGCGATCAACGCTTTCGCGAACGCCTCGACCAACAGCTACAAGCGTCTCGTCCCCGGCTTCGAGGCTCCTGTTCTCCTCGCCTATTCGGCCCGCAACCGTTCCGCCTCGATCCGTATTCCGTGGACGAACGCTCCGAAGGCGAAAAGGATCGAGACCCGCTTCCCCGACGCCGCGGGCAACCCCTATTACACCTTCGCCGCCCTCCTGATGGCGGGCCTCGACGGCATCGCCAACAAGATCGACCCCGGCGCAGCGCTGGACCAGGATCTCTACGCCATGAGCGAAGCGGACCAGAAGGACATCCCGACAGTCTCGCGCTCGCTGCAGCAATCGCTCGAAGCCCTCGACGAAGACCGGGCGTTCCTGAAGAAGGGCAACGTCTTCAACGACGACCAGATCGACGCCTATATCGAGCTGAAGATGGAAGAAGTCACCCGCTACAACTCCACGCCGCACCCGGTGGAGTTCGACATGTACTATTCCGTTTAAGGACGGATGATGGACTTTCGGGAAAGGGCGCCCCTCGCGGGCGCCTTTTTCATGCCGCTTCGTCGGTGAAACGGTTCCTGCCGTTTTCCTTCGAGCGGTAGAGAGCTTCGTCGGCACGCTTCAGCAGCGAGGCGAGATTGTCCCCCTCGTCGAGTGCAGACACGCCAATCGACACGGTGATGTCGAGCTTCAGCCCGTCCCTGGTCTTCACCTGCTCCTTGGCGATCGACCCCAGGACACGCTCCGCGATTTCGTGAGCGTCCTTCTTGCTGCTCCGCGGCATCAGCACACAGAACTCCTCGCCGCCGAACCGCGCCACGAGGTCCGAGCCGCGCACGGCCATGGTCAGCCGCTTCGAGATCTCCTTGAGGACGGCATCACCCACATCATGGCCATAGGTGTCGTTGACCATCTTGAAGTGGTCGACATCGATCATCAGGCAGGTCAGCGGGGTCTCGTCGGCCCGCGCATCATCGAGCAGCCGAGAACCCTGATTGGCCAGGAAACGGCGGTTGTAGGTCCCGGTCAGCTGATCGGTGACAGCCTGTTCGAGGGTCTCATCGAACGAGGAGCGCAGGTGCTGGATATACCGCATGCGGCGGAGCTGCGTCCGCACACGGGCGGCCAGCTCCTGACGGTCGATGGGTTGCAGCAGGTAATCGGAGACCCCGAGGTCGAGCGCCCTGACCACGAGCCGCGCCTTGTCCTGTTCGGCAATAGCGAGGAGCGGCGCGAGACGGGAGGTGTCGAAGGCCCGGATGGCGGAGCAGAGACGCAAGGGGTCGTAGCTCTCCATGCCAAGGTCGATGAAGACCAGATCGGGCTCACCCCGGCGGATGGCTTCGAGCGCGAGGCGGGCGTCGGCTTCGTAGCGGACCGTCACGTTGTCGAGCATGTTGCCCGCATTCGCCTCGAGCGCCGTGATTTCGTCCTTGTCGGTGACGCAGAGGAGCTGGGCGTGAGCGTCGTCGAAGGTCTTGAGGTCGTGGTGGCTGACCACGCCCATCCGCGCGCCGGCGGCGTGCCGGTGGCGCAACTCGTCCGTCATCTGCTTGAACCGGGTCAGGCTCCGGACGCGGGCAAAGAGGGCGATATCCTGCACGGGCTTGGTCAGGAAGTCGTCGGCGCCGGAGTTGAGGCCGGCTACCCTGTCGGCCTGCTGGTCGAGGGCTGTGACCATCACCACGGGGATGTGCCAGGTCTTCTCGTCGGTCTTGAGGATCTCGCAGGTCTCGAAGCCGTTGAGCCCCGGCATCATGACGTCGAGGAGGATGATGTCCGGCTGCTGCTCGCGGGCAATATCGATCGCCTCGCGCCCGGAGAGCGCGGTGAGGACCTCGAAATACTCGGCCGTGAGCTTGGCCTCGAGCAGTTTCACGTTCGGCTCGAGGTCGTCCACGATCAGGACCCGCGCGGTCATACTTCCCCCTCGCGAAAGGCTCGCACGCCTGACCCCCTAGCTCAAAACCCTTTTCACTTTCTCAAGGAACGCCGTCACACTTATGGGTTTGGCGAGATAGTCGTCGCACCCTGCCGCGCGAATGCGTTCCTCGTCGTCCTTCATGGCGAAGGCCGTGACCGCGATGACCGGGATGTCCCTGATCGCCGGTTCGGCCTTGATCTCGCGGGTAACGTCCAGGCCCGATTTCTCGGGAAGCTGGATATCCATGAGGATCAGGTCCGGCCTGTGTTCGAGGGCGAGATCGAAGGCTTCGTCCCCATTGCCGGTCTGCAGGATATCGTACCCCTGGACCTCGAGAAGGTCGTGAAAGAGCTTCATGTTCAGCTCGTTGTCTTCCACGACGAGGATGGTCTTGCGTTCGTTCATGCCGGCGTCTCGCTTACCTTATGGCCGCCCACGTCTTTCGCTTGAGAAAGATCGCTCCCCCGGCTCTAGATAATCGGCCATGAATGGTCGAGCTTAATGACCCGTTCAAGCTGAGGTATCGAACCGTGGCGCCCGTCAGCCGCTGCCGAGGATGTGGAGAGCTGGTCCCGCAAGGGACGGAGGAGCACTGCGCGGGATTCGGAATCATCCGGCATGAAGAGCTTGATTCGCTCGGAATTGCCCATGTCGACTGCGACGCCTTCTTCGCAAGCATCGAAAAGCGTGACCGGCCGGAGCTCAGGCACAGGCCCGTGGCGGTTGGCGGAGGCGACCGCGGCGTGGTGGCCGCGGCCTGCTACATCGCCAGAAGCTACGGCGTCCGCTCGGCGATGCCCGCCTTCCAGGCCAGGCGGCTCTGTCCCGAGATCGTCTTCGTGAAGTCGAATTTCGAGGCCTACCGCGAAGCGTCGGCCATGATCCGCGAGGAGATGCAGGACCTGACCCCGCTCGTGCAGCCGGTGTCGATCGACGAGGCCTATCTCGACCTCACCGGGACCGGCAGGCTCCACGGCGCACCGCCTGCGGCCATGCTGATCCGCCTTCAGCGGGCGGTGGAGAAACGGGTGGGCGTGACCGTTTCGGTCGGGCTCAGTTACAACAAGTCCCTCGCGAAGATGGCGTCGGAGAGGGACAAGCCACGGGGCTTCGCCCTGATCGGCAGGGATGAGACCCTGAGGGTCCTCGCGCCCGAGCCCGTCTCGACGATCCATGGCGTCGGTGCATCCTTCGCCGCCAGGCTCGAAGCGAAAGGGCTCAGGACCATCGGCGATCTTCAGGCCATGGGACTGAGGCGGCTCGTCGAGACCTTCGGCGAGACCGGGCTCTGGCTTCATGGCAGGGCGACGGGCGATGACCGTCGGCCCGTCACCGTCGAGCGCGAGACCAAATCGATTTCCGGGGAGACCACCTTTTCGGAAAACCTGCGCGACCAGGCGGCCCTCGAGGACAAGCTCTATGCCATGGCCACGAAGGTGTCGGCGAGGGCCAGGCAGAAAGGCTTCGCCGGCCTCGTCGTGACCCTCAAGCTCAAGACCGCCCGCTTCAGGTCCCTCACGCGGCGGAAGACCCTTGGCGTCGCCACCAACCTTGCCGCTGTTCTCTTCGAGGAGGGCCGCGCCCTTCTCGCCCAAGAACTCGAAGCCCATCCGGATACGGCCTACCGTCTGATCGGAATCGGCATCTCGGACCTCGTTTCGGACGAAACGGCCCGACACGACCTCGCCTACCCGGAAGCCTATGACAGGCTGCGCCAGCGCGAGGATGCACTTCATGCCTTGCGTTCGCGCTTCGGAGACGGTGTGATCGGGACCATGCGTGATCGGAGGACATCCAGGCGATGAACCACGTCGAGACCAGGCTCGCTGAGATGGGCCTCAAACTGCCCGAAGCCGCCGCGCCCCTTGCGAGTTATGTTCCCTATCGCAAGGCCCGCGATCTCATCTTCGTTTCCGGCCAGCTTCCGTTCCGTGACGGCGAGATCGTGACCGGCAGGCTCGGCGAGACAATGAATACGGAGGAAGGACGCAAGGCCGCGGAGCTCTGCGCCCTCGGTGTCATTGCGCAGGTCGGGGCAGCGCTCGGCGGGGACTTCGGCAGGCTTCGCTACTGTATGCGGCTCGACGGTTTCGTGAACGCGGCAGCTTCGTTCACGGAGCACCCCGAAGTCATCAACGGCGCGTCCGACCTGATGGCGGAGGTGTTCTGTGAACGGGGACACCATTCGCGGGCGGCGGTCGGTGTGTCGTCGCTACCCCGCGGCGCGGCCGTCGAGGTCGCGGGCGTCTTTGTCGTCGACTAGGTCCAGCACCTCTTCGGCGGCCCGTTCCGCGGCATCGCGCGAACCGAGAAGCGTGGGGAGCAGCCGCCTGAAAGCAGAGATCTGAAGCCGCCTTGCCTCGTCGTTGGTGATGAGGCGGGCGATATCGGCGCTGAGCTGCTGGGGCTCGCATTCCTCCTGCAACCTCTCCGGGATCACCATTTCCCCGGCAGCCACGTTCAGGACGGTGACGTAAGGCGTCGTCACGACCCGGCGTGCCCACGCGGCCACCATCGGCCCGAGTTTGTAGGTCACCACCATCGGCGTTCCCGTCAGTGCAAGCTCGGTGGTGACGGTACCGGACGCCGCCAGCGCGACGTCGCCAGCGTCGAAGGCATCGAAGCGTTCGTCGGGACCGACGATCATCGGATCGCAATCCCAGTGGGCGGCAGCCGCTTTCACCCTCTCTTCCACAGCCGGGGCAACGATGACAGCGACCTTCAGGCTCCGGATCTTCTGGCAGACGATACGGATCGTCTCTCCGAAGACCGGCAGCAGGCGCTTCACCTCACCCGCCCGGCTGCCGGGGAGGAGAAGGAGAAGAGGCGAGTCACCGATGTCGTGACGGGCTCTGAAGGAAGGGCCGGAGCGCGGCTTGCGCGAGGTATCCTGGAAGTTCGGATTGCCCACGAAGATTGCCCGGTCTCCCGCTTCGGGGAAATGCCCGGGCTCGAACGGCAGGAGGCAGAGCAGCTTGTCGAAAAGCCTGGCGGCCTGTCCCGCCCTGTCAGGCCGTGACGCCCAGACCTGAGGCACGCCGAGCTTGACCAGAGGGAGTTTGGGCGCCTTCGCGCGCAACCGCTCGGCCACCGCTTTCGAAAAGGTCCAGCTATCGATCAGTACGGCGACATCGGGCTTTTCGGTCTCTGCCAGCCTGACCAGCGACCTTGCGAGGGACATGGCACGGGGGACGGCTGCGAGCGTATCCGCCGGTCCCATGACCGCCAGCTTGTCCGTGGGCAGCGCAGCTTCGAGACCCTCCTGCCGCATCAAGGGTCCGCCCCCCCCTATGAACCGGATCTGGGCCGCCTGGGCCCGCAGCGCACGCATCAGCGCCGCGCCAAGGGCGTCACCCGATGGTTCGGAGGCGCAGAGAAGAACCGTGATCATGCAAGTTCCTCATCGGTGAAACCGTAAACGAAGATGCCCGCGCGGTCGGCGGCTTCGGTGACGGCCTCGCGGTCCACGATCAGGCCCTGGCCGGCACGCACCGCGATACCGGCGAGCCCGGCACTCGCCGCCCCCTCGACCGTCCTGACGCCGATCGTGGGAAGATCGACCCTGAGTTCCTGGCCGGGTTTTGGACGCTTGAGGAGAACGCCCAACCGTCGCCCCTCCTCGCCCGGTGCGTAGCCCTTGAGTTCGCCCGGTAGGTCACGGCAACGGGCGAGCATGGCGTCGGTCCCCTCGGCCGCCTCGATCGCCAGAACGAAACCCTGCCGCACGATACAGCCCTGGCCGACATCGAAACGTCCGAGAGCGGAGACGATGGCAGAGGCCTTGCGCATGTCCTGGATGTCGTCCGTGGAAGGAGAGACGCTGCCGAATGAACCGGCCTCGATCTTCAGGCTGTTCGCCGCCTCTTCCGCACCGACGACCCTGAACCCCTCACGCTCGAATGCGCCCACGATGACATCGATGATCGCGCCATCGCCGCGCCGTGCGGCACCCAGGACCTTGGGAAGGAGGCTTGCCCCCTTCATGTCGGGCTTGATCTCGGCGAAATTCGGACGGTTGAAATGCCCCGCGAAGCAGACCGCATCGCAGCCTTCCGCGCGCAGCCTTTTGAGGGTCCGACCCACCTCCCCCACATGCGCTCGCTCCGCCTCGAAGCCGTCGAAGGGGTCGGCGGCGTCGCTGAGCCGGACGATGAAGGGCGGGCGTCCGCTCTTCCGTTCGGCCTGGGCAATCCGCACAGGAAGCGCCCCGGCACCAGCGATGAGCCCGAGGCGTTTCCAGGACTGCTCGGTTACTGGCCCGGCAGGCACAGGGCGCGATCCTCCGTCGTCCTCATGAACTTGACGATCTCCATCACCTCCGGAGTGTCGGCATAGGTCTGGGCGACATCGTCGATCCGCTCCTGCAGGGTCCCTTCCGGCGCGAAGAGCAGGCGATAGGCCGCGCGCAGGGCGTGGATCGTCCTGCGCGGCATTCCCCGGCGCTTCATCCCCACGATGTTGAGCCCTTCGAGCTTCGCCCGGTTCCCGAAGACCGACCCATAGGGAATGACGTCACCGGCCACGATCGCGCCGCCGCCGACGAAGGAGTAGTTCCCGATACGCGCATACTGGTGAATGGCGGTCAGGCCACTGATGAAGGTGTGGTTGCCGACCTGGATATGCCCGCCAAGCGTCGCGTTGTTGGCCATGATGACGTGATCGCCCAGGATGCAGTCATGGGCGACATGGCTTCCCACCATGAAGAGGCCATCGTCGCCGACCTCGGTCCTGCCGCCGCCGATCACCGTGCCGGGGTGCATGGTCACGTGCTCGCGGATCTGGTTCCGGGCGCCGATACTCAGGGTCGTGACCTCTCCCTTGTGGCCGAGGTGCTGCGGCGGCATGCCGAGGACGGCGAAGGGCATGACTTCGGTTTCCTCGCCGATGGACGTGTGACCGAGAACGACAGCGTGGGGGTGAAGCCTGACCCGGTCACCGAGCGTGACGTCGGGGCCGACATGGACGAACGGGCCGATCTCGACACCTTCGCCGATCTTGGCGCCGTCCTCGACAATGGCGCGGGGGTGGATTCCGGTCATTTCGGCTCCGTCAGCATGGCTTTGAATTCGGCTTCCGCGACGGTCTGTCCGTCTACGGTAGCGCGGCCCTCATACTTCCAGACCGGCGGGCGCCGCGTCTGGATCGATACATGCAGCTTGAGCTGGTCGCCGGGTACGACCGGACGCCTGAACTTGGCCCTGTCGATGCCCATGAAGAGGACCACCTTTCCCTCCGTATCGAGATCGTCGGTGATGACCGTGTAGGCCGCGGCGGTCTGGGCCATGGCTTCGACGATAAGGACACCGGGCATCACCGGCATCGCCGGGAAGTGGCCTTCGAAATAGGGTTCGTTATTGGTGACGTTCTTGATGCCGGTCGCGCCCCCCTCCTTGGTGATGTCGACGATGCGGTCGATCATCAGGAAGGGGTAGCGGTGCGGCAGAAGCTGCTTGATGCCGGGCACATCGACATCGGGATAGCGCGCATCCTCGCTCATTCGGATCCTCCAGCCTTGCCCTCGGCGAGCTTCTTGAGGGCGCTCATCTCTTTCATCCACTGCCGCAGGGGGCGAGCGGGGTAGCCGCCCACCTTGGCACGGGATTCGACATCGCGCATCACCCCTGCCCGCGCGGCGAGGAGCGCGCCGTCACCGATCCGGAGGTGGTCCGCCATGCCCACCTGTCCACCCATCATGACGAAGTCGCCGATCTCACACGAGCCCGAGATGCCGGTCTGGCTGGCAACGATGACGCCGCGGCCGAGGCGGCAGTTATGCCCGATCTGGCAGAGGTTATCGATCTTGCAGCCTGCTCCGAGCTCCGTGTCCCCGAGGGCGCCGCGGTCGATCGTGGAATTCGCGCCGAAATCGACTTCGTCGCCGAAGATCACGCGGCCGAGCTGGGGCATGTGAACGGCTCCCGAAGGACCTGGCGTGTAGCCGAACCCTGCCTCTCCCACCCGGGCACCGGCGAGGACGCGGCAGTGCCTTCCCAGGATGGCATGGGTGACCGAGGCCGCAGGGCCGATCCAGGTCCCCTCCCCAAGCACGACGCCGGCTCCGATGACCGCATTTGCGCTCACGAAACAGTTGGGGCCGATCCGGGCGCCCTCGCCCACCACGGCGGTCGGATGGACGAAGGCACTCGCGTCCACCACGGGGGGTGTCTTCGGTGCACCATCCGCATCCTCTTCGGAACGGCTGGCGAAGAGATGGCGGGCGATTGCCGCAAAGGCGAGTTTGGGTGAGCGGGCCTCCAGCACGATGGCAGGCCCGTCCC
>CAZAFU010000037.1:0-22631 GCA_964484475.1 uncultured Caulobacterales bacterium
GTGACCTTGTCGCCGGCGTCGCCTGCCAGTTTCTCGACGTTGATGATATCGCCGGACTTGACGCGATACTGTTTGCCGCCGGTCTTGATGACTGCGTAGTTCATAGGTGTTCCGCTAAGTTGTGGGTGACTTGCCTTTTTCGCTCCGCGGTCTGGTGCCGCAGTGAAGGGGGGCAGCTACGGCGCAGGACCGGGAAAGTCAAGCGGCGGTCGGCTTTCTGACCGAACCGACAGCACCGATTGACCAAGGGCTCCCGGACCCCGAAACCAGTCGATCAACGCACGATCTTGTTGCCGACCAGGAGAAGCCTTCATGGCCAAACGCTCACCCGCCGACGCCCGCGCGCATTTTCGCAAGATGGTCGATGACCTCGCCGTCCCCGTGGTGGCGGCGCCGATGTTCATCGTCTCGGGGCCGAAGCTTGTCAGGGCGGAATGCGAGGCGGGGGTGATCGGCTCCTTCCCTGCTCTCAACGCGAGGCCGAAGGAAGCCCTGACCGAGTGGATCGACGAGGTGAAGCAGGCGGGCAGGCCGTTCGCCGTGAACCATATCGTCCACCGCTCGAATGACCGGCTGATGCACGACCTCGAGGTGGCCGTGAAACACGAGGTCCCGATCGCCATCACTTCGCTCGGCGCGCGGCCGGAAGTCTTCGAGGCCACCCAGAGCTATGGCGGGCTCTGCTTCCACGACGTGATCAACAACACCTTCGCGAAGAAGGCCGTGGAGAAAGGCGCCGACGGCCTGATCCTCGTGGCCGCGGGCGCCGGCGGTCACGCAGGCGTGCTGTCTCCCTTCGCTTTCCTCGCCGAAGTGCGCGAATGGTTCGAGGGACCGATTCTCCTCTCGGGCGCGATCGGGACGGGACGGGGTGTCCTCGCCGCACAGGCCGCAGGGGCCGACGCGGCCTATATCGGCTCGGCATTCATCGCCACCGAAGAGGCGAACGCACCCGACCCCTACAAGCAGGGGGTCGTCGACGGCCGCATGGAGGACATCGTCTATACGAACTATTTCTCCGGCGTGCACGGCAACTACCTCAAACCCTCGATCGAGGCGGCGGGCATGGATCCGGACAACCTGCCCGAAGCGGATCCCTCGAAGATGGATTTCAAGTCCGGCGGCGACAGCTCGGCGAAGGTCTGGAAGGACATCTGGGGCGCGGGACAAGGGATCGGCAGCGTCCGGTCGGTGGGAACGGCGCGCAGCCTCGTCGGCCGGCTCGCGGCGGAATACATGGCCGCGAAGAGCGAACTGACGGGCTAGGCCGTGCCCCGGCGGGCTGCGGCCCTGCGGCCCGACGCCGGGTCGGTGGCCTGGATCACGCTTCTGGGCATTTCGTAGTTCTGCCCGCGTGCCTTGCGCCAGACAGCCTTGAGGGCGCCGAGGAGGTCCTCGTCGCCAAACGGTTTCGGCAGGACGCCTTCGGCCTCCATGAGGCCGAGATCGACCATGTCCGGCCGCGGCGTGGTCAGGAGGGTGGGGCAGATCTTCTCACGGTTGATCCATCCGCTCACCTCTTCGCCGCCGATATGGTCGGTGAGATGCACGTCGATCAAGGCCAGGTCCGGCCTCTCGGAACGCGCCAGGGCCACGGCGTCGGCGCTGTTATCGGCAAGGCCCGCGACATCCCACCCCTCGCCGCGCACCAGCGAGACGAGAGCCTGTCCCAGAAACGGGCTGTTTTCGGCGATGAGGACACGCATAGGAACAACCTCCTTCGCCACAGGTGTAACATTTGCTAAAACCCGTGTAGAGCCTCACCCCTGTCGAAAGGGCGTGAAGGAGGGTCGCCGTGCGCCGTGGTTGACGGCTTGTGATCGCTCTGGAACCGTTTCGCTGTCCCAACACGAGGTCGAAGATGAAACGTTCCTTCCCGCGCTTTCCCCTCCTTCTCACATGCTCGCTAGCTGCAACGACGCTGGTGCTGGGCGGTTTCTCGGCCGCGCAGGAGGAGGATGCGGAGGGGTCCTGGGACGTTGCCTCCCCGCCCATGCAGACCCGGGAGATCACGATCGACGTGACCGAGGGCACGTGGATGAACGTCGATGTCAGCCCTGACGGCGAGACCATCGCCTTCGACCTTCTCGGCGACATCTACACCATGCCGATCGGGGGTGGCTCCCCGACCAGGATCACCGAAGGGCTCCCCTTCGACATGCAGCCCCGCTGGTCACCCGACGGTGGCCGCATCGCCTTCACCTCCGACAGGAGCGGCGGGGACAACATCTGGACGATGAACGCCGATGGCGAGGACCTCAGGCAGATCACCGACGAGGATTTCCGCCTCCTCAACAGCCCGACCTGGCACCCGACAGAGCCCTATATCGTCGCGAAAAAACATTTCACGACCCAACGCTCCTTGGGCACCGGGGAGCTCTGGCTCTACCACCTCGCCGGGGGCGCGGGCACCGCCATCGTCGAGCGGCCCAACGAGGACATCCAGAAGGAACTCGGCGAGCCCGTTTTCTCGCCGGACGGCAAGACGGTCTACTTCACCCGGAATGTCAGTCCGGGAAACACCTTCATCTATGCCCAGGACTCCAACCAGTCCCTGTTCGAGATCGAAGCCCTCGACCTTCAGACCGGAGAACGCCGGACCGTGGTGGAAGGCGCCGGCGGCGCGGTAAGGCCAGCACCCTCCCCCGACGGCAGGATGATCGCCTTCGTCAGGCGCGACAGGAACGTCTCCAGGCTCTACGTCAAGAACTTCGAAGACGGATCGATCCGGGAAATCTATGGCCCCCTCGACAGGGACATGCAGGAGACCTGGGCGGTACACGGGGTCTATCCCCAGATCGACTGGACCCCGGACAGCGAGGCCGTGGTCTTCTGGGCCAAGGGCAAGCTGTGGCGCGCCCCCCTCGACGGCGAAGCGGTGGAGATCCCGTTCGAAATCAAGGACACCCGCGCGGTGATCGAAGCTCCGCGGCCATCCGTGGACGTTGCTCCTGAGACCTTCCGCACGTCGGTGGCGCGCCACCTCGCCGTTTCCCCGGACGGACAGATCCATGTCTTCGCGGCTCTCGGCAAGCTCTACGTCAAGTCTGGCAACGGCGAGCCGGAACGGCTTACCAATACCGGTGAGGGAATAAGAGAGGTGTTCCCGTCCTTCTCGAGGGACGGCCGCAGGATCGTCTTCGTCTCCTGGACGGACGACGACCTCGGGGCGATCATGACGGTCAGTGCCCGCGGCGGGAGGCCAAGGAAGGTCACCGAACAGAACGGGCACTACCGCAGGCCCGCGTTCTCCCCTGATGGTGACACCATCGTCTTCGAACAGGGCTCGGGCGGATACCTCCTGTCGGACCTTCGTTCGGATGACAGCGGCATCTACCGCATAGGAACGGATGGGCGGAACATGGAGAGGGTGGCCGCGAGCGGCTCCGATCCCCACTTCGGCGCATCGAATGAAAGGGTGTACTTCAACAAGAGCGGCGAAAACGCCATGCTGGTGAGCACCACACTCGACGGTTACGACGAGACTGTCCATTTCGAGAGCGCTCTCGGTTACGATTTCGAAGTGGCGCCGGACGGCCGGCACATCGCATTCTTCGAAAATTATGACGTCTACGTCACGCCGATGCCCCTTCTCGCTCAAGGCCTGAGCGTCGGCAGGGACACGAGCGCCTACCCCGTCGTCAATGCGAGCGGCGTCGGTGCGGACAGCTTCGCATGGGCCGACGAAGGCGCGACTCTCCACTGGACGCTAGGCGCAGAAGGCTACGCGGCGGACGTCGCCGACATCCTGCCGGGCCGCCCTGCCAGCGAGGACGAGGAAGGCTACGAGCCGCCCGAAGCGCAGATCGACCTCTCCATCGCTGCGGACGCGGACATTCCCGAAGGCATGGTCGCGCTCACCGGCGCCAGGATCGTCACCATGGCCGAGGACGATGGCGGCGTGATCGAGAACGGCACGATCCTGATCGAGGGCAACCGCATCGTGGCCATCGGCGAGGACGTCGATGTTCCTGATGATGCGGAGACCATGGACCTCGAGGGGAGAACCATCATCCCCGGCCTGATCGACGCCCATGCTCACGGCCCCTACAGCGATGCCTCGATCATCCCCCAGACGAACTGGTCGACGGTGGCGCATCTCGCCCTCGGGGTCACGACAACCTTCGACCCCTCGAGCAACGCGGACAGCTTCGCAGCCGCGGCCCTCCAGAGAACGGGCGACATCCTCGCTCCCCGACTCTACACCACCGGCCGGATCGTCTACGGAGCGAAGTCCCCGACAGCCTATGCCGATATCCAGTCCTACGAGGATGCCCTCGCCCATGTCCGCCGCCTGAAGAAACAGGGCGCCCACGGCATCAAGAACTACAACCAGCCGCGCCGCGACCAGCGGCAGATGGTGGTGAAGGCCGCGAAGGAAGAGGACATCCTCGTTGTGGCCGAAGGCGGCTCCCTCTTCACCATGGACATGACGCTGATCGCGGACGGCAACTCCGCCCTCGAGCACAACCTCCCTCAGGAAACGCTCTATGAGGACGTTCTTTCCTTCTACGGACAGACCAATGTCGCCTATACCCCGACACTCGTGGTCACCTATGGCGGGCTCGCGGGTGACCCATACTGGCGCTATGCCACCGATGTGTGGACCCATCCGATCCTTTCGCAGCACGTGCCGCGGCACATCCTCGAGCCCTCCAGCGTCCGCCGGACCAAGGCACCCGAGGAAGATTTCGCCGATAAGTATGCGGCGCGCGAGGCCAGGAAGCTCGCCGACAGGGGCGTCATGGTCTCGATCGGAGCCCACGGCCAGCAGCAGGGCCTCGCCGCCCACTGGGAAATGTGGTCCTTCGCACGCGGCGGCATGTCCCCCCTCGAAGCCTTGAGAACGGCCACGACGACACCCGCCCGGCACCTCGGTTTCGACGCGGATATCGGCAGCCTCGAAGAGGGAAAGCTGGCCGATCTCGTGATCCTCTCGAAAAACCCGCTCGAGGACATCCAGAACTCCGACGATATCACCCATGTCATGCAGAATGGCCGACTCTACGACGCGAAGACCATGGAGGAGGTGCTGACGGGGGACAGATCGGCGCCCGACTATTACTGGAAGGAGGGCAGCCGGTAGAGGCGCCTTCCGAAATTCTCGCGCACCGGGCCGGGCGCGCTTGCCGAGGCGGCGGAGGCGGGCCAATCTTGCATTGAGGGAAGGAGACCGGAGACGGTGCGGAAGCTCGAACGGATCGCGATCATCGGGGGGGGGTCAGCGGGATGGATGACCGCGGCCGCCCTCGCCTCGGCCATCGGGCGCGAAGCGGCGATCACGCTGGTCGAGAGCGAAGCGATCGGCACGGTAGGGGTGGGAGAGGCAACCATCCCGCCGATCCGGCTCTTCAACCAGAGGCTGGGGATCGACGAGCAGACCTTCGTCCGGGAAACCCAGGGCTCGTTCAAGCTGGGCATCGAATTCGTCGACTGGGGCAGGAAGGGAGACAGCTACCTTCATCCGTTCGGCCAGCACGGGGCCGAGTTCGATTTCGTCCCCTTCTACCACTACTGGATGCGGGCGTTCCTGTCGGGCGCGGCAGAGCCTATCGATCAGTACGCGATGGGCGCAGTCGCGGCGAAGGCGGGGAAGTTTTCCCACCCCATAAGGGACCGCGGCAACATCCAGTCGACTTTCGACTACGCCTATCATTTCGACGCGACCCTCTATGCCGGTTTTCTCAGGCGGTTTGCCGAGGAACGGGGCGTCGCGCGCCGGGAAGGCGAGATCGTCGAGGTTCATCAGCATAAGGAAAGCGGCTTCATCGAGGCGGTCGGCCTGAAGAACGGGGATCGGGTCGAGGCGGATTTCTTCATCGACTGCACGGGGTTCAGAGGCCTCCTGATCGAAGAGACGCTCGGGACCGGTTACGAGGACTGGTCCCACTGGCTTCCGTGCAACAGGGCCGTGGCGGTCCCGTGCGCGAAGACGGCGCCGATGATTCCCTACACCCGCGCCACCGCAAAGGAAGCCGGCTGGCAGTGGCGGATTCCCCTCCAGCACAGGACGGGGAACGGCTATGTCCATTGCGACGCCTTCGTCAGTCACGACAATGCCGTCCGCACACTTCTCGATGGGCTCGAAGGCGAGGCCCTGGCTGACATTCGGACCCTCAAGTTCACCACCGGCCGGAGGCGAAAATTCTGGAGCGGCAACTGCGTGGCTATCGGCCTGTCGGCCGGCTTCATGGAGCCTCTTGAATCGACCAGCCTCCACCTCATCCAGTTCGGCATCATGCGGCTGCTGGCTCTCTTCCCGGATGCGGCGATGTCGCCCCTCCTGGCGGACGAGTACAACCGCCTGACCATACAGGAATACGAGCGCATCCGGGATTTCCTGATCCTGCACTACCACGCGACCGAGCGACGGGACACCGAGCTCTGGCGTTATTGCGCGTCAATGCCGATCCCCGACACCCTTCAGTACAAGATCGATCACTTCAGGGCATCCGGGGTCCTGGTCGCGGAGGACCGGGAACTTTTCAGCAATGCGAGCTGGCTGGCCGTCTATCTCGGCCAGGGTATCGTTCCGCAGAAGGCCCCCGTGATGACCGAGCTGCGTCCGAATGTGCCGGCCACGGACAGGCTGGCGAGCGTAAGGCGCGCTATCGAGCAGGCCGCCGACGCCATGGCTCCGCATGAAGAATTCGTGCGGCGCTACGCTCCTGCCGCTGCGATCTGATCGACGAAATCGGAATGGCGGGGGAGCGGGTCGGTCGCCTGCCCGATGATCCGATCGACACTCGCGAGAAAATCCGTCAGCTGATCCGGCGACACCCTGTCGGCCATGGGGTGATATTGCCGCGGCATCAGGTTCTGGCCTACCATCACCTGAAGCCAGCTTGCCTCGCGGAAAAGATCGTCAGGCTGGCGGTAGATGACGCCAGATGCCTCGAACAGGGCCATCTTCTCTTCGAGACTGTCCGGGACCGGCATGGCTGCGCAGTATTTCCAGAAGGCGCTGTCGTCTCTCTGATTCAGCTTGTAGTGAAGGACGAGGAAGTCGCGGATTGCCTCGTACTCCTGACCCACCAGGCGATTGTATTCCGCCGACACCGCCGGGTTCATGTGGCGGTCGGGGAAATATTCGATCAGTCTCGAGACGTTCGACTGGATGAGATGGATGCTGGTTGATTCGAGCGGCTCGAGAAAGCCGCTCGAAAGGCCGATCCCGACACAGTTCCTGAACCAGAAGCACTCGCGCCGTCCGGTGGTGAACGCAAGCGGTCGCGGCTCTCCCAGGGGTTCGCTATCGAGATTCCGAAGGAGAAGATCCGCGGCTTGATCGTCCGAGGTGAAACCATCGCAGTAGACGTGCCCGTTGCCTGTCCTGTGCTGAAGCGGGATCCGCCATTGCCATCCCGCGTCATGTGCCGTTGCGCGGGTATAGGGAAGAAGCTCGCCCTCTCGCCGTGACGGTACGGCGAGGGCCCTGTTGCAGGGAAGCCATCGCGACCAGTCGCGGTAGCGGACACCGAGGGCATCGCCGAGGAGAAGAGCACGGAAGCCGGAGCAATCGATGAAGAGGTCGGCATCGATACGCTCACCACTGTCCAGTTCCACATTCTCGATAAAGCCGGTTTCATCATGCAGGTGAACCGCGCGGATCCGCCCCTCCCGCCGCCTGACACCCCTTGGTTCGGCATAGCGGCGCAGATAGGCAGCGTAGAGCCCCGCATCGAAATGGAACGCGTAGGCGAGGCCCGTCATGGAAGTGTTTCCGACCCGCTCGAGCCTTGCAAACCTGCCTGCGTCTGCCGCCCGTTTGTGCAGTGAATAACGCCAGAGGTCGTCATCCGCTCCCGCCGCGCGGGCTTTCAGCCAGTAATGGTGAAAGGCGAGATTTGCGAGGTTGAGACCCACATCGCCGAAGGAATGAAGGTAGCTTTCGCCTTTTCGCCCCCAGTTCCTGAACTCGATGCCGAGCTTGAACGTACCTTTCGTCTCTCGCAGGAAGCCGTTCTCGTCGAGCCCGAGGATCATGTTCAGCCGGCGGATCTGCGGGATCGTCGCCTCGCCCACGCCCACCGTACCGATCTGGTCACTCTCGATGAGGACGATCTCGATCGTGTCTGGCAGGAGTTTCGCCATGGCCGCGGCGGTGATCCACCCTGCGGTCCCGCCCCCCACGATTGCGATTTTCCTGACAGGGTCCGGCCTCATCATCCGCCTCGTGCTCGATCGTTCTCTCAGGGTGTAAAATAAAAAGCCCGCCAGCAAGATGCGACTTGCTGGCGGGCGGTGATGTCAGACCGGCAGAGGGCCTACCAGGTGTAGGAAACCTGCACGTTGTAGCTGCGCCCGTAGAGCTCGTAGATGCTCGGGAAGGTGATGCCGCTGTCTGTTCCGCCGGTCTCTTCGATGGTGCCGAAGGGTTCGTCGGTCAGGTTGTAACCTTCGAAGAGGATCGACACGCCTTCGAGGGGGCCACCCTGGAAGGTGTAGCCGAACTGGGCGTCGACGACGGTCTCCTCGATGCCCTGCGTGAAGTTCAGCTCGCCGTCGAAGTTGGGAAGCTCCGCGAAGTAGTCCGAACGGTAGCGGGCATTGAGACGCGCCCGCCAGCCGTAGTTCTCGTAGTAGAGGCTCGCGTTCCACACCTCCTCCGAATAGCCGGGGATATCGACCGTGATGGTTTCGCCATCCGCCGAAATCTCGACCTCGGTCTGGGTGTTCGAGTAGCTGAACTGCGAACCGAAGCCTTCGTATCGCAGCGGCACGAAGCCGTCGAAGGGCAGGTTCAGTGCGACCTCGAAGCCTTCGATGGTCCCGCCTTGCGAGTTGATCGGACCCGAGACCGAACCCAGGGCCGCATCCGGATTGGCGGCGAGGAAATCAGCGCCGTAAAGCTCGGTGACGAGCTCCGAGTTGTCGACGAGGAAGGTCGCGCCCGGGAAGACGTATTCGTCGAGGTCCTTGTAGAAATAGGCGATGGCGATCGCCCCGGCGCTGCCGAAATATTTCTCGAAGGAGACGTCGTAATTGTTCGACTCGAAGGGCCTCAGCTGCGGGTTGCCACCTGACGAGGTCAGGCAGAAATTCCCGAGATTCGGATTGAACTGCCCAGGATCGAACTCGGGAATACCGTCACCGTCCGGGTCAGGACAGACAAGACTGTTGACCGTCAGTTCCTGCGATGCGCGCAGGTCATCCATGCGGGGACGCGTGACCGCCTTTGCGTAGGACAGGCGCAGGAAGGTATCGGGCATGAATTCGAGCCCGAGGTTCACCGAAGGCAGGAAATGCGAATAGTCGTCGCCCCGGGTGACGGTCGGATTGTCGGTCACACCGTTGCGCGCCGACGCGCCATCGGACTCCTGGTCGATCTCCTGGTACTTGAAGCCCACATTGCCCCGCAGCGGCATACCGCTGACGAGGGTGTCGATCTCGGCCTGGAGGTAGTAGTCGAGAATCTCCTCGCGGACTTCCCAGGCCTTGGTAATGACACTGACGAAGTTCGCCTCACGAAGCGCGTAGGTGCCGTTGTTCAGAAGCTCGAACGGGTCATAGGCGATGATGTCCTGCCCGAGTTCGTCGGCCACGTCGGTCGATCCGATGATCGCCGAGGAAGGGATCTGCAGTTCGTTGTTCGGCGCCACGCCGTCGGCGAAGTCGATGAAGTTCTCGATCGAGTCGCGGGTCTTCTCGCGGTCGGTGTAGAGGATACCGAGGCGCAGCTTGCCGAACGGTCCGCGCTCGATGTCGTAGGCCGCTTCTGCCCTGAGCTGGTTGATCGTGTCTTCGATCTCGGGCTCCTTGACGAAGCCCACCTGCCCCCAGCCGCCCGGGTCGGTGAGAAGGACCGTGTTCGGATCGGTCAGGTCGGCGTCACTGACATAGGCGTAGTCGCCCTCTTCGGGGAAGAAGAAGGACAGGCGGGTACGCTCGCTCTGGCTCGCTCCGAGTCCCGCATAGCTTTCGAAGTCGATGTCGGTCCGGTCAACGGTCGAGATCGAATAATCCAGAATCGTCGAGAATCTGTCTGTCCACTGACTTTCCCAGTTGATGCCGCCGGAGAAGAGCTCTGCGGAGCGGCCTTCCACGTCGGTCCTGAGGACAGGCCAGACATTGGCGTAGGCGGCGCTGTCGACGAAGATGCCGTCCGATGCTGTGTAGCTCTCCAGTTCGGCCCCGGCCCATGAAGCCAGCGGGGTTTCGACGCCGCGGAAGATGCCCGAGTCCTCGAAGTCGGAATAGAATGCGTCCAGCGTGACCTGGTTCGCGTCATCCGGGCGCCATTCAAGGGTGCCCGCTACCGAAGTCCGGTCGAACTCCCGCGACTGCGCGCCCGTCCTCGGGTTGTCCGTGGGGTAGAAGAAGCCGTCCTCGGTCAGGCTGACCTGCCCGGAATTCGTCTTCAGCTCGCGCTGCACGTTCTGCACGGGGTTGGACTGGGTCGTCACCGCGAGGGCGATACCGAGAGTATCGTTCGCGAACTGATCGATGTAGGACGCGAAGAGACGGTAGCCGTCTGCGTCGAAATCGGGGTTCAGCTCTCCGTTGTCGTTGAAGACGTAGCGGCCCGACGCGGTGATCTGGCGGTCGGAATAGTCGAGCGGACGCACCGTGCGCAGGTCGATGGTGCCGGCGATGCCGTTCGCGGCGAGGCGCGCTTCGGGTGTCTTGTAGACGAGACCCTGCGCAATCAGCTCTGCTGGGAACTGGTCGAACTCGATGCCGCGGTTGTCACCCGCAGAAACCTGCTCGCGCCCGTTCAGGAGCGCGACGGAGAAATCAGGACCGAGACCGCGGATCGAGATCTGCTGGGCGCGGCCACGGACGCGCTGGGCGGTCAGGCCGGGAAGGCGAGCCAGCGAGTCCGCAATCGACAAATCGGGCAGCTTGCCGATATCCTCCGCCGAAATCGCTTCGACGATCGAGGTCGACTGCTTCTTGGTTTCGAGGGAGTCCTCGATAGCTTTCTTGATCCCGCGGACGACGATGACGTCATCTTCGCGCTCTTCATTGACTTCCTGAGCAAAAGCAGTGGTGGCGAGCGCCGGCACGGCGGCACAGCAAAGCAACAAGGCCTTGCGGCTGAACTTGGGCATCGATGTCCTCCCTACGCGTAAGCGTGCCGAGACTCATGCCCGGCTGGCCCGACGAGTTTTATGTCGTGAGGACAACAGGACGGCAAGCCACCTCTACCGCTAGGGGGCGGTGATCATCCGCCCTGTGACTTACATACCACAGCGCCCAATGCGGGGACGCGGACACGGTAGCTGGCCTGGGCCTCGGAACGGGCACCGCACGAGCCCAGAAGCCCCACCCACCGCCGGGAGGCCGGCTCGACCTCGATGGCCTTCGTCCGGGTCTCATCCGAGACATTCAGCACAACGAGCACTTCTTCGCCCTGATGGATTCGCGAGAAAGCGAAAAGACCCCCCGCTTCCTCGGCATAGCGTGTCTTCTGCTCTCCTCGCCTCAGCGCCGGCTCGCCCTTCCTGATCGCCGCAAGCTTGGCGATGAAGCGGAACATAGGGTGCTCGGTATCGAAATTGTCCTCGGCGGTGGTCCGGTCCGTGCCGAGAAGATCATTATCGTTGTAAGACGCGACCTTGCTCTCGAACATGTCTTCCCGGGCGGCCTGGTCGTTGCCGTCGCTGACAAAGCCCTGTTCGCCCCCCGCATAGAGGGTCGGTACCCCGCGCGCGGTCATCAGCAGGACATGGGCGAGCCTGAGGCGGGCGAGGATCTCCTCCTCGGCCGCGTCCGGGTTGGCCTGCCGCAGGAACATCGAGAAACGGCCCATGTCGTGATTGTCGAGGAATGTCGGCAGGCGCGAAGCGGCCTCGAACCCCCCTTCGTAGAGAACGTCGGCTTCGAAGATCCGGGCGAGCTGGTAGGTGCCGTAGACCCCGGTCTGAAGATCGAACATCGCACCCTCGCGGGCCTGCCTTCCCCCCGTCGACATCACCATCCGCGCCGCACCCTGCAAGGCGAAATCGAGAACGGCCGGGAAGCCGTCGACCCGGGTATGCCGGGCCAGCGCCTCCGGGTCGAAATCATAGACCTCGCCGAAGATATAGAAGTCGTCCTTGCCGATCGCCGCCGCCCTTGCATGCATCGCCGGGACGAAGACCTGCCAGAACTCGGGGTTGACGTGGCGGGCCGTGTCGATGCGGAAGCCGTCGAGCTCGAAGTCCTCGATCCACTGGCCGAAGATCTCGATCATTCCCTCGATAACGCGCGGATGCTCCGTCATCAGATCGTCAAGGCCCGAGAAGTCCCCGTTGAGGAAGCTCTCCCCGGGATAATCAAAGTTCCCGCGGTTGTGGTAGTAGCGCGGGTCGTTGAGCCAGGCAGGTGTCTTCGCCTCTTCGTCCCCGACCGGAAGATAGGGCGTGTAGGCCCAGTCCGTGCGGGACAGCTTCTCGAAATTGGCCTGCGTCCGGACGCCGATCCCGGCAAAGCCCCTGTTGATGGGCCGGCCGGACGGCCCGCCCCGGGTGGTGTAGGGATACTCCGCCTCGGACCGGTAGGCGCATCCCCCCTCGACCCGGTCGCGCCCCCGGTAGTCGGGATCGTCGCATTCGCGGTACCTGATGACGTCCGCCGTGTGGTTGGTGATGATGTCGAGAATCACCTTCATGCCCCGCGTATGGGCGGCATCCACGAAGGTTTTCAGCTCCTCGCGGGTACCGAAATGGGGATCGACATCCGTAAAATCGGTGATCCAGTAGCCATGGTAGCCGGCACTCTCCATGCCCTCGGGGCCCTGCACCGGCTCGTTGCGGTAGATCGGCCCGAGCCAGATCGCCGTGGCACCGAGAGCCTCGATGTAGTCGAGCTTTCCGGTCAGCCCCTTGAGATCGCCACCATGGTAGTAGCCCTTGTGAGCCGGATCGTATCCTGTCGCGAGGCGGTCGCCCTCGAGCCCGCCACGGTCGTTCGAAGGGTCGCCATTGGCGAAACGGTCAGGGAGCAGGAAATAGATGATGTCATCGTTGATCGGACGGTCGAGGTTCCGCTCTTCCTGAGCATTGGCCAAAGCGGGGGCCAGGGAACAAAGGGCGGCCGCCGCCGCGAAGAACTGGCGCATGGTCATGGCGGCCCTCCAGAGGTCTGCCGTCGTCATTCTCGAGGGTTGGAGGTTGCTGCCTCCACGCCATCCCGTCAACGCCCTGGACACCGCGCCGCCTTCACCGCTGGCCCTTGCGCTTCCGCGCCGCTACATAGGCTCCGGATAATAAAGGGAGGAACTTGATGTTCCGCATAGCGATGATCCTGATGGGCTCTGCCGGCATGGCCCATGCCCTCGATGAGATCCCTCCGGTCTCCTTCGAGAAGGACGAAAGCTACACCGTCAGCTCGCCCGATGGCTCCATCGAGATCACGGCCTGGGTGAACGGATATGGCGAACCGATGTACGAAGTGAAGCACGAAGGCGAGAGTACGATCGAGCCTTCGCGCCTCGGGATGCGGTTCGCCGCGCAGGAGCAGTTCAAGGACGGCCTCCTGATCGGCCAGAAGAGCCGTGACGAGCACGACGAGACCTGGGAGCAGCCCTGGGGCGAGCGGCGGGAAGTCCGTGATCATCATAACGAGATGGTCGTCACCTTCCGCGATGGCGATGACGAAAAGCGCAGCTTCGACGTCCGTTTCCGCGCCTTCGACGACGGGGTCGGCTTCCGCTATGAATTTCCAAGGCAGCGGGCCCTTCGCGGCGAGGTGGCCATTACCGACGAGCTGACGGAATTCCGTGTGCCGGCGGAGGACACGACGGCATTCCACATCCCCGCCCGGCTCTGGAACCGTTACGAATACCTCTACCAGACCACCCCGATTGACGGGATCCACATGGTGCACACCCCGGTCACCATGGAGCTTGGTTCCGGTGACCACATTGCCATTCACGAGGCGGCGCTCCTCGACTATTCGGGGATGTCCCTGCTCCTCAAACGCGGCAATGTCCTCGAGGCGGATCTCGCTCCCCGCTCGGACGGACCCAAGGTGAGAACCCGGGCCCCTTTCCAGACGCCCTGGCGGACGGTGCAGATCGCCGACGATGCACCGGGCCTCATCAACGGCACCGACATCTACCTCAACCTCAATGAACCCAACGTACTCGGTGACGTCTCGTGGGTTGCCGAGGATCTTGGCGTCTATACCGGCATCTGGTGGGACATGCATATCAGGACCAAGACATGGGGTTCGGGACCTTATCATGGTGCGACTACGGAATATACCAAGGAGATGATGGATTTCGCTGCCGAGAGCGGGTTCAAGGGTGTCCTGGTCGAGGGATGGAACGAAGGCTGGGACGGCGACTGGTACAATGCCGGCGACGTCATGGACTTCACGACAGCCTATGACGATTTCGATATCGAGGAGGTCACCGACTACGGACTTTCAAAAGGGGTCCGCCTGATCGGCCACCACGAAACCGTCGGGAACATCGGCCGCTACGAGGATCAGATGGCCGAAGCCTACGACCTCTATGAGGAGCACGGCGTCAGGCAGATCAAGACCGGCTATGTCGCCGATGCCGGAAACCTCAAATGGACCGACCGCAAGGGTGTCGAGCATTTCGAGTTCCATGACGGCCAGCGGAATGTCGAACACCACATCACCGCCCTCGAAGAGGCTGCGAAACGCAAGATCGCCCTCAATCCCCACGAACCCGTCAAGGACACGGGTCTCCGCCGGACCTATCCGAACTGGATCAGCCGCGAAGGCGCGCGGGGAATGGAATATTCCGCGTGGGGCGTTCCGCCGAACATCCCCGAGCACACCGCGATCCTCGCCTACACCCGAATGCTCTCGGGCCCGATGGACTACACCCCGGGTATCTTCGATCTGCGTCCGAACGAAAACCCAGACTATGACCGCGCATCGGAAAACAGTCCCAAGGCGCGTACCGAATCCACACTCGCCAACCAGCTGGCCCTCTATGTGGTCATCTACTCGCCGATCCAGATGGCCGCGGACCTGCCGCAGAACTACAAGGCACGGCCCGATGCCTTCCAGTTCATCAAGGACGTCCCCACCAACTGGGAGGAATCGATCGCCATCGCGGGGGAGGTCGGTGACTATGTGGTCCAGACACGGAAGGACTGGGACTCCGATGACTGGTATCTCGGTGCCGTCACTGACGAGGAAGGCCGTGAAGTCACGGTCGATCTCGACTTCCTCGAAGAGGGTAGAACCTACACGGCGGAAATCTACCGTGATGGTGACGATGCCCATTGGGAGACCAATCCCTATGCCTTCGTCCGTGAAGAGCGCGAAGTCAAAGCGGGCGAGAGCTTCACCATTGCCATGGCCCCGGGCGGCGGCATGGCCGTGAGGTTCAGGGCCTCAGACTGAGGGGCACCCCTTGGGAACCGGAACCCCGCAGGGCCCTGGCCCCTGCGGGGTTTTTCATGCCTGCGCGAGTTCCACGCGCTCCTTGTGGGCGGTAAGCACCCGTTCCTTGAGGTCGCCTTCCTCGTAGGGCTTGCGGAGGACCTGGCACTCGAGCCCGTCGAAAAGTTTGGGATCGAAGGAATAGCCGGTGGCGAAGACCACCCTGCAACCATCCTGAATGAGCTTCCGCGCGAGGCCGATGGATGAGGTTCCGCCGACATTGACGTCCAGAACAGCGATATCGAAGCTTTCGCTGTCGATCGCTTCGGCCGCTTCGTCGATCCCGTTGACGGCCGTGACCGGGCCGATGCCGAGATCCTCGAGAACCGTCTGGTAGGTCAGTGACAGGATGACCTCGTCTTCAAGAAAAAGGATCCTTGAACGTTCCTTCTCGTGCATGCTCTCTATCCCGCTCCGTATACAGTTCGTTGAGTGGCAAGGTGGCGACGCAGCTGAAGCCGTCGGGGCCGTATTCTCGTTCGATACGGCCGTTGAGCGTCTTCTCGATGCTGCTGATGATGAGGCTGGATCCGAACCCCCGTTTCGAAGGCTCCTTCGCTGCCGGACCGCCCTTTTCCTTCCACTCGAGTTGCAGGGTGGCCCCTTGACCGCGGTCGAATATCCACCAGTTCACCTCGACATTTCCGCCCTCGACACTGAGCGCGCCGTATTTCGACGCGTTGGTGGCAAGTTCGTGAAAGGCCATAGCGAGCGCCAGGGTTGCCCGTGCCCCAAGCTTGATGCCCGGACCGGATATTGACACACGCTCCGCTCCGTAAACATTCACAAGTTCGGCATCGATAACGGCCGTGAGCGGCGTTTCCTTCCAGTCCGTCTGGGTCAGGATGTCGTGGGTCTGGGCAAGGGACCTGATGCGCTTGGATAGAACGAGAAGCTTTTCTTCGGCAGGGGCGCTGGACCTCTGGGCCTGACTGACGAGGGCGGTGACGTTGGCCAGCATGTTCTTCACCCTATGCTGCAGTTCACGCATAATCCGCCTGAGGTCGTCTTCGAGCTGCTGGCGGTCGGTGACGTCACGCAGGCAGATGCCCACCGAGACCACCTCCCCCGCTTCGCGCACGGGATACCAGTCGATCTCGAAGATCCGCTCCTCGTCGGGGTGCCCGGGTGTCCTTGTCAGCACTTCCACGCTCCGGATCGGGCCGCTGGTGCTTAGAACCTCTGCGTACTGTTCTTTGAAAATGGCCGCGAGCTCGGGGAGGACATCGTCGATGCACCGGCCCTGCAGATGCTCGACGGAAAAGCCGGTCAGCTGCGAGAAACGCTCGTTCTGGCGGATGAAGCAGCGATCGAGATCCAGAAGCGCCATGGCTTGGGGCGCTGTCCGGTAGATCTCCTTCACCTCCTCGAACTGGCGCTGGTAGTCCGCCTTCGCCCTGGCGAGCCTGCTCGCGGTACGCTGCTGATCGGTGATGTCCGTGAAGGTCAGGACGAAACCGTGCTGCTCACCATCCAGCGTCCTGTATCGAAGCGCACGCACGAGATACCAGAGGTTCTTGCCCGCCTCGATCTCCTTTTCGATCGGGCTGTTCGCGTCCTTTACGGATTCAAGAAGTCCGAGAACCTGCTCGGGAGGCATCGGAAGTTCCACCGCGCGGAGGTTCCGGCCGATATCGCGCTGGCTCATCTCGAAGGCACTTTCGGCCTGCGGGGTCAGCTCCCGGATGGTGTAATCCGCATCGAGAAAGATCGCCGCGACCTGGGTGGCACGGAGGTAGTTCGCCTTGTCGGCATTGGCCCTGGCCAGCTCCTCGATCTTGTCCTGCAGCTCGTCGTTGACCGTGGTGAGCTCTTCGTTGGCGGACTGAAGCTCCTCGTTCATCGACATCATTTCTTCGTTGGAGCTTTTCAGCTCCTCGTTCGATGTCTCGAGTTCCTCGACCGTGGTCCTGAGATCCTGCTCGGTCTGGCTCAGTTCCAGCTGGAGGGACCTCAGCCTCTCGTCATGGGTGATGGTGTCGACAGTGGTCTCGGCAGCGATGGTCTCGGTCGTCCAGCTCTCGAGAAAGACGATGAGGAACGTGCCGTCGGCCACCCGCTCGCCCACGATATCCACCGTCAGCGCCTCGTCGTCGAAATCGTTCTCGATACGGACGTCCTTCACCCGCCTGCGGCGGGCCTGGTTCTTGCGCAGGTGGTCGATCAGGGGAATGACGGCAGAGCGCAACCCCCCTTTTGCGAGGTCTTCGATCCGGATCGTCGAGCCGCCTGCGGGAAAGGCGAGGTAGCGGCCGATGTCGTTGGTGGCGTGAAGAAGCTCGCCTTTGTGGTTCACCACCATATGCGGAAGGACATACCGGCTGAGGACCGTCTCGCGGACAGCGCGATCGCGGTGGAGACTGCCCCCGGCGGCCTCGGCCTGGGTGCTGTGCGAGAACCCGGCCTGGACCGCCGGACCGGGGATGAGCTCGGAATGGGGCGTCCTGACGGAACGCCTGCTGTAGATCTTCTGGCCGTCCCCGATGGGCGAAAAGAGACCGGTCTCCGAAGGCACGTTCTCCGAGGGGCCGAGGACGAGGTATCCCTCCGAACGCAGAGCGTAGTGGAACATCGGGAACAGCCTGCGCTGAAGCGAGGCGTCGAGATAGATCAGGAGGTTGCGGCAGGAGATGAGGTCGAGCCGGGAAAACGGCGGATCCTTGATGAGGTTGTGCTGGGACACCCTGACGATGTCGCGCAGCCTGTCCACGACGCGGAAACCGCCCTCGTCCGGCGTCAGATACCTGTCGGCGAGTTCGGGCGGGACTTCCTTGTGGGCGCTCGCAGCGTAGACGCCCTGCCGCGCCCGTCCGAGCATCAGCGGATCGATATCGGAGGCGAAGATCTCGATGCGCGGTGGGTGGCGCAGATTGGCCGCTTCCTCGAGGAGGAGCATGCCGAGGGAATAGGCCTCCTCGCCGCTCGATGCCCCCGGCACCCACACCCGGACCTTCTCTTCCGGCCCCTTCCCCTCGAAGAGCTTGGGCACGACGTCTTCCCTGATGCGGTTGAAGATCTCCGGGTCACGGAAAAAAGCCGTGACGTTGATCAGGATGTCACTGAAGAGCTGGTCGGCCTCGGCGGTGTCCGAACGGAGCCTTTCTGCGTAAATGTCCTCGTCCTGAATGCCGAGAACCTGCATCCGCCGGGCAATGCGCCGGAGCAGCGTCGAGTGCTTGTAGGAGCCGAAGTCGTGGGAGGTGCGCTGCCGCAACACCTTCACCGCCGTCTCGAGAAGGGTGCCGTTCTCGCTCAGGTCATCGAGGGAGGGCAGCTCGCCGCGGAAGAAGTAGCGGGCGATGGCCTCGGGCATGGCTTCGGCGGGCAGGACCAGGTCGACCACCCCCGTGGTCATGGCGCTCGACGGCATCCCGCCATAGCGCGCCCCCGAGGGGTCCTGGGCCACGGTCAGGCCGCCGGAAGCCTTCACGGCCCTGAGGCCCTCGGACCCGTCAGCCCCTGTTCCCGAAAGGACGATGCAAGCCGCATTCGGGCCCTGCGCCCGAGCGAGGGACTTGAAGAAGGTGTCGATCGGCCGCCTGCGTCCACGGGGCTCGATGAAACTCTCGAGGCGGAGCTTCCGCTTCTCTATGGTCATCTCCGCGTTGGGCGGGATGAGATAGATGTGGTTGGGTTCGACCTCGTCACCGTCCTCGGCGGTTTTCACCGCCAACGAGGTCCTGCGGGAGAGGAGCTCGGCCAGCATGCTCTCATGCTCGGGGTCGAGGTGCTGCACGATTACGTAAGCAAGGCCGTCCTGGTCAGAAACCCGTTGCAACAGCTTCTGGTAGGCTTCAAGCCCGCCGGCGGATGCACCAACCCCGACGACAGGAAAGACGGGTTTGCCCGGCCGAGTGGTGAGATTGCCTTCGCCCTCTGACGGCTTGTCTGCCAGTTCGACTTCCAAGGATCGCTCGTCCGTCATCTACTCTCCCGAACTCTGGGAGCCCACGCCTATGGAAGGGAGACCACCATGTCCAACGCTCTTGACCGGCTCTACGGGACTTTCGAGCGGTCGACCATTCCCATTACGGTGTCCGATCTCAAGCTTCCCGACGAACCTCTCGTCTTTGCCAACCAGGCCTTCCTGGACCTGACAGGCTATGAAAAGGATGAGGTTGTTGGTCACAATTGCCGCTTTCTCCAGGGTCACCTTCGCGGGCAGGAGGAACTCGAGGACATCCGCGACTTCCTCCGCTCCGAAACCCAGAAGGAAGAACGCTCGCTGCTCGCGAATTTTCGCAAGGACGGCAGTGGGTTCCGCAATCTCGTCTTTCTCTCGCGCATTCCCTCGGCCGGCACTGACAGCGCCTTGATCCTCGGTTCTCAATTCGACGTGACCTCGGCCTACAAGACCCTCTCCCTCGACCAGGCCGTGAAGCACCATTCCCTCGAACTCGGCAGGACGATGATGTCGGTGAACGACACCCGGTTCACCACGGCGCAGCTCAAGATGCAGGCTTCGGAGATGGCGGCGCGGTCGCTGCAGGCGATCGCAAGGGGTATCAGCCAGGGCTGAGGGTGCCGAGCACACTTCCGATCAGCCTGCCGCCGAGGACGAGAGCGATGCCGATGGCCGCAATCCCGACGAGGTTAGCAATGCGCCCGTTGGCGTAGGCGCCGATCAGGCCGCGGCGGTTCATCACGGCAAGGAGCAGGATCGCCATGCCAGGAAGGAGAAGCCCGTTGGCCGCCTGGGCAAGGAGGATCAGCTCGAACGGCCTGATCCCCGAAAGCGCGAAGCCCGTGCCGGTCAGGAGGACACCGGCCGCCGAGATGCGGTAGACCGGATCGGAAGTCGAGAACGCACGCCCCGCCATCCCCATGGTCACCGCCCCGGCGGCCATGGGCGCGGTGACGGCCGAGGTGAGGCCCGCGGCCAGGAGGCCGGCCCCGAAGATGACCCGGGCGAAGGGCCCGAAGACCGGCTCGAGCGCGCTTGCCAGCTCGGAAGCGCTTCGGACCTCCGCAGCGGCCGCGAAGAGCGTGCCCGCAGCCGTCACGAGGACCAGGGCCGAGATGAGCCCCCCCACTCCAATCGACAGGAAGGTGTCGCGGCGGGCTTCGTCCACGCGCTGTCCGTCTGCGAACGTATCGGCCGACGCCGACGCATGGAGGAAGAGATTGTAGGGCACGATGGTCGTCCCGACGAGAGCGAGCGCCATGGTCACCCCGCCCTCGGGCAGGCTGGGAACAAGAAGGCCCCGAAGGAGCCTGGGGAGGTCGGGGCCGACCATCAGCGCGGTCAATGCGAAGGCTAGGGCGAGAAGCCCGACGAGGACCGAGAGAACGGCGCCGAGCGCACGGACATTCCCGAACCAGAGGAGAAGCGCGGCCATGGCTGCGATCGTCAGGGTGACGATATTCTGGGTCAGGCCCGAACTTTCCTGCCCGGCAATGGCCTCATAGCCGAGGAAGGCGCCCGTCAGGTTGCCGCCCTGGTAAGCGGCATTGCCGACGAGGATGCTGACCGCCACGAGAGCAAAGAGCGGCCAGCGGGCGAGCGGCCTGATCGCCACCTCGCGCAGGGTCTCCGAAAGTCCCCGTCCCGTCGCGGCACCGAGCCTTGCGCTCATCTCCTGAAGTGAGATCGCCGCGAGGGTCGCGACCACGAGAACCCAAAGAAGTTCGTACCCGAACCGCGCACCGGCGAGCGTGCATGTTGTCACCGTTCCGGGCCCTATGAAGGCCGCTGCGACCAGCGCCCCGGGCCCATACGATGCCCCGGCCCGGCTCATTTCCCGAAACCGCCGCCGGTCGGCGTGATGACGGTCACGGCATCGCCCGCGGAGAGATCGGCGTGATCGGAACCGGCAAGCCTTTCCTCGCTCCCGTCCGCCCTCGTGATGAAGGTGACGCCGAGGGATCCCGGCCTGCCGCCCTGGAGGCCGTGGGGCGGCACCTTGCGGTGCTCGGAGAGGATCGAGAGCGAGACGGGTTCGAGGAACCGCAGGGTCCGCCTCGTGCCGTCGCCGGCGCACCAGCGCCCCTCGCCGCCGCTTCCCCGCCTGATCGAGAACGCCTCGACGCGGACGGGAAGGCGCTCCTCGAGAAGCTCAGGGTCCGTCATCCGCGTGTTCGTCATGTGGACATGAACGCCTGGTGCTCCGTCGAAGCCCGGCCCGGCGGGCGAGCCCGAACAGATTGTCTCGTAATACTGGAACCTGTCATTGCCGAAGGTCAGGTTGTTCATCGTGCCCTGGCTCGAACCCAGCGCACCCAAAGCGGCAAAGAGGGTGTCGGTGAGCATCATCGAAGTTTCGACATTGCCCGCCGCAACCGGTGCCGGCGGGACAGGGTTCAGGAGCGTACCCTCCGGCACGTCGATCCTGAGCGGACGCAGGCAGCCCGCATTGATCGGAATGTCCTCGTCGATCAGGCAGCGGAAGACATAAAGCACCGCCGCATGGGTGATCGACTTCGGGGCATTGAGATTGGTGGGCAGCTGCTTCGAGGTTCCGGCGAAATCGAGAGAGGCCTCGCCGCGTTCGCGATCGATCTTCACGGACACCGCGATCGCGTCACCGCTGTCGAAGCGGCTTGTGAAACTGCCGTCGTCGAGCTTGCCGATCAAGGCCCGCATACGCTCTTCGGTGTAGTCCTGAACATGCCCCGCATAGGCGGTGACGGCTTCGAAACCGCGCTCGTCGATCAGCGCCCGGAGCTCCGAAGCGCCGTGGGCGTTCGCTGCGATCTGGGCGGTCAGGTCGGCGATGTTCTGTTCGGTCTTCCTTGCCGGATAGCGACCGGAGGAGAGAGCTTCGCGCAGGATCTGCTCCTGAAGGGTACCGCCCCTGACGATGCGGAGATGGTCAAAGACAACCCCCTCCTCGTCGATACTCCGTGCACGAGGAGACATCGACCCAGGATCGATTCCCCCGATGTCCTCGTGATGCGCGCGCGAGGCGACGAAGAAGGCGAGCCTGTCCCCGTGGAACACTGGACTGACCACCGTGACGTCGGGCAGGTGCGAGCCGCCGTCATAGGGGTTGTTCTGGACGAAGGCGTCACCGGGCTCGATCGCCTGTCCTGAGGCAAGAAGGCTGCGCACGCAAAAATCCATCGATCCCAGATGGACCGGGACGTGGGGTGCGTTGGCGAGAAGGCTGCCCTGCGCATCGAAGACGGCACAGGAGAAATCGAGCCGCTCGCGCACATTGATCGATTGCGCCGTATTTTGAAGGACCCCGCCCATCCGCTCGGCGGTCGCCATGAAGAGATTGACGAAAAGGGCAAGGGTCGCAGGATCACGCTCCGTGTTGGCGGCGAGCGCCGGCGCG
>CAZAFU010000038.1:0-21598 GCA_964484475.1 uncultured Caulobacterales bacterium
TCCCGATGGTGTCCGCAGTCTGCCGCCGTCTCCCGACGTCTGCCAGCGATACGCGTTGGGCGAGGGCGGCGCCACCCTTCTGCGTCCTGACGGCTATATTGCCGGGCGATGGAAGACGCCAGACCGGGCCCTGGTTTCGGAAGCCTTCAATCGAGCGAGAGGCAATCATGGCGCGTAGGGAAGAGTTCAGCCACGACGACCGCTTCGAATTGCTTTGCGAGGCGGAAGAAAGGCTTCGCCCCGAACAGGTCTCCGCGTTCCGCGCAAGGCTCATCCTTGCCCTCGCTCTCCACGTGGAAAGGAAGGATGAGTTCGAAGCCGCAATAAAGGCGGCTCTTCCGAGGGGACACCCCACAACATAGGCGCTCCCAGTGCCGCGAGGGGGCTTCTGCCGATGATGGCCGCAGGGACGATGACGGTACGAAGTCGCCGGGTGATCGCTGCAACGGCGTCGTGGGCTGGACCCATACCCATGATCCGCCGGTTCGACATGATGGCAGGCCGGGTCTTCCCAAAAGCATGGAGGTTCGCCACCTATCGGCGGTGGTATCGAGACTTTTCCATGGCTGACACGAAGACTGCGATGAAACCCCTGGTCATCGGCGGGAAGGCCGTCGAACCCGGACAGCGGGTCATCCTCGACCTGCCGCTTTCGCGGCTTGCCGATCACACGCCGATGCAGATGCGGGTCGAGATCGTGCGGGGCAAGAAACAGGGCCCCGTCCTCTTCGTCAGCGCCGCGATCCACGGCGACGAGATCATTGGTGTCGAGATCATCAGGCGCCTTGCGCGGCTTCCACTCCTTGAAAGGCTTTCGGGGACGCTGATCCTCGTTCCGGTGGTCAACACCTATGGCTTCAACGCCCTCAGCCGGTACCTGCCCGACAGGCGCGATCTCAATCGCTCCTTCCCCGGCAGTCCGCGAGGTTCGCTGGCGGGCCAGCTCGCCCATACCTTCTCGAGGGAGATCGTCGCCAAGTCAGGATACGGCATCGACCTTCATTCAGGGGCGATCCACCGGGCCAACATGCCCCAGATCAGGGCCGGCCTCAGCAACCCGACGGTCGCGGCCATGGCCAAGGCCTTCGGCGCGCCGATCATGCTGAACTCCGACCTGCGCGACGGTTCGCTGCGGGAGGCGGCGCAGGAGATGGGCTGCAACATGCTCCTCTTCGAGGCGGGCGAGGCACTGCGATTCGACGAGAGCGCCACCCGCATCGGTGTCCGCGGCGTGCTCGGCGTCATGCGCTACCTGAAGATGCTTCCCAGGGCCAAGGGGACGGCGGCGCCGGGCGAGGCGATCCTCGCGGAGGGCAGCCACTGGGAAAGAGCACCCATGGGAGGGCTCATGCGCGCACTGAGGGCCCTTGGTGAGGGCGTCGAGAAAGGTGAGCTGCTCGCGGTGGTTTCGGACCCGCTGGGCCACGAAAGCATCGATATCCGTGCCCGTTCGGGCGGTATCGTCATTGGCCGGACGAACCTGCCCATTGTCAACCGCGGCGATGCCGTCTTCCATATCGCCGAGGTGGACAGCGCCGACGTGGCGGAGGCGAGGGCATCGGCGATCGAGCTCGATGCGGATCAGGATCCGCTCTTTGACGAGGGCGAGATCATCTGAAGGCTCGTGACGTCCCGGTTTGTCTGTCCGCCTGATCCGGTTTACGATTGACCGCGCACCGGCGTCGGGCCGGTGACGAAGCGGAGGTCCGGTTCCCATGCCTTTCGATGCGACCCCCTGGCCTGCAAGGAGCGGGCACGCGAACAAGGTGCGGGCGATCCGCTCTCGCGGCCTTGTCCGCGGAAGCGCGCTTCTGGCGCTCCTTCTCGGCTCGTTCGTGCTGACGCTGGTCGCCGCTGCGGGCCAGCCCGCCGCCGATCGCGATCCCGAACTTGTGCGCCTTCTCCACAGCTTCACGATGATCAAGGCGCTCTTCGTCCTCGCCCTCACGGCCGGGATCGCGTTCCGCATGTCGCTACCGGTCAGGACCTTCAGGACGCTGGCCTATGCCGGCTGCACCGCCGCGGCGGGCATCGGCCTCGGCCTCAATGCGTCCCTCGTCGCGCTGGGCTGGGGGGCGGTGCTCCTCCATGCGGGCCTTTTTGGCGGACTGTTTCTCCTTCTGCGCGATCCGCAGGTTGCCGCCTGGCTGAGGTCGAGGCTGCGAGACCGTGCCCGCGCCGACGCCTTCCGGTAGGGGTCAGGCGATTTCGGCGCGGCGACGGGCCTCGGTGCTGTCCCTGTCCTCGAGGTGGATGAGGCCGACCAGGCGGCGGATGATCATCTCCTCGTGGGGGTCCCGTTCGTCGTCGGAGAGAACGACGCGCCACATGTCCTCGACCAGTTTCATTTTCTCATCGAATGCGAGTTCGTCCTTCACGACGCGGCTGAAGCCATAAAGGTCGTTGGCTTCGGCCTGGGCCGTTTCCGCCTCGACCAGCAGGGCTTCGGTCTCTTCCGGGGGGAGGGAGAAGCGCTCGCCGAGGAGAGAGATGATCAGGCGGCGCTCTTCTGCGGTGTAGTCGTCGTCGGCTGCCGCGGCTTCCACGAGGAGGGCAGCGACCGCGCGGGGCAGGGCCTTGCCGTCATCGCCGGTAGCGTCGTCCTTGCCGTCGCGGAACTTCGTGAACAGGCGGTCGAGCATATGATCCTCCATCATGGCGGCGACCCTGCGGGTGGCCATGGGAAGAATCTAGTGGGGATGGGGATGGCAGCAAAGGGGTGGGCCGCATCCCCGGCCCCCAAGGAGCGGCCGGAGGCCGCCCTAGCGGATCAGGAGGACAGGCAGACCAACCGTCCTGACCATCTCCGTGGTGGTGCTGCCGACCATCAGGCTGCGGAGTCTCGAATGGCCATAGGCACCCATGACAAGGAGGGTCCCGGGGTCAGCCGTGGCGCGATCCTTGAGGGCGATCTCGGGTTTGCCGTCGATGAGAGTGGTGGCTGGCTCGCGGTCGGCCTTCGCGAGCACCTTTTCGGCCTCGTCGAGAGCGGCGCGTTCCTTCTCGCCGTGGCCGACGGTGACAACCTCGACCGGAAGCCCCTCGAAAAGTGAAGAGGTGGCCACCAGTTCCAGTGCCCGTCTGGCGGAGGCGCTGCCGTCGTAGGCAAGCAGGATGCGTTCGATGCCGGAGGTCTCGCGCGGCGCGACCATCACCGGCTTCGTGCTGGCCCTGACCACCCGTTCGACCCGCGAGCCCAGGTGGTCGCGAGCGAATTCGCTTTCGGTGCCGCGTTTTCCGATGACGACGAGACGGGCGCTCTTCTCGCGCTCGAGAATGGTCTCGACGATGCCGCCGTGCCGGTGGGTGGTCTCGACCGAGGCGAGGCCCGCGCCGCGCAGGCGTTCTGCGGCGTTGGCCAGGAGGATCCGTCCGCGCTCGATCACAAGGCGGCTCTGCGCCTCGTCGATGCGGGTGAGTTCTTCGAGCAGCTCGCTCTTCACCCCAAGGCCGATGGCGCCGGAAAGATCATGCCGCTCCGCGACCGCGCTCTTGCGCTGGACGACGTGCAGCAGCTCGACCCCGGCACCGAGGTGCCGCGCGGCCCATCCGGCCAGGTCGCAGACCGGAACGGCGTAGGCGGACTCGTCGATGCAGGCGAGGATGCGGGTCATGATGTCGTCCTTCAGTGGGCGGCGAGATTGTCGGCTGCGCCCGGTTTGTCATGCAGCGCGAAGCGACTGACGAGGCGCTCACTCGGCTCATTGAGCCCCAGGATGTCAACCTGCGTGCCCTCGCGACGGAATTTCAGCACCGCCTTGTCGAGAATCCCCACCGCCGAGATATCCCAGAGCTGCGCGCCGGAGAGGTCGATCACCACGCGGTCGAGGACCTCCTTGAAATCGAAGGCATCCGCGAAGCGCTCGGTGGAGGCGAAGAAGACCTGTCCCTCGACCCGGTAGGTCCTTGTCCTTCCGTCCTCCGAAAGCGTGCTGTCGATGGTGAAGAGGTGCTTCACCTTCGCCGCGAAGAAGAGCCCGGAAAGGATGACCCCCGCAAGGACGCCCTTGGCGAGGTCATGGGTGGTGATCGTCGTGACCACGGTGACGAGCATCACCGTCGAGGACTGCCAGGGGTGGACCCTGAGGTCCTTGATCGACTGCCAGGAGAAGGTACCGATCGAGACCATCACCATGACCGCGACGAGAGCCGGCATCGGAATGCGCGCCACCAGCGGGCCGAGCACGACGATCAGGAACAGGAGGAAGACGCCGCTGGCGAGGGTCGAAAGACGCGAGAAGCCGCCTGATTTCACGTTGATCACCGACTGGCCGATCATGGCGCAGCCGCCCATGCCGCCCAGGAAGCCGGTGACGAGGTTGGCGATGCCCTGGCCCTTGCACTCGCGCCGCTTGTCCGAAGGCGTATCGGTCAGGTCGTCCACGATCTGCGCCGTCAGCAGGGACTCAAGAAGGCCGACCGCCGTCATGGCGATCGAATAGGGAAGGATGATCCTCAGGGTCTCGAGGGTGAACGGAACGTCAGGGATCAGGAAGGCAGGCAATGTCGAGGGCAGCTCGCCCATGTCCCCGACGGTATTGACGTCGAGACCGCCTGCAATGGCGAGGACGGTGAGGGCGACGATCGCCACCAGCGGCGAGGGGACGGCCTTGGTAAGGCGGGGGAGGAGATAGATGATCGCAAGTCCCGCCGCGACCATGGGATAGGTGATCCAGCTGACCCCTATGAGCTGTGGCAGCTGGGCGGAGAAGATGAGGATTGCGAGGGCGTTGACGAAGCCCGTCATCACCGACCGGGAGACGTAGTGCATCAGGAGGTCGAGCCTCAGGAAGCCCGCGATGATCTGCAGGATGCCCATCAGGACCGTGGCCGCGAAGAGGTAATCGACCCCGTATTCGGCGACGAGCGGAACGACGACCACCGCCACCGCCGCCGTCGCGCCCGAGATCATTGCGGGCCGTCCGCCGGTGAAGGCGATGATGAAAGCGATCGAGAACGAGGCGTAGAGCCCGACGCGCGGATCGACCCCGGCGATGATCGCAAAGCCGATGGCTTCGGGAATGAGCGCGAGGGCGACGACAAGGCCCGCAAGGAGGTCGTTCTTGGGCGTCGGCAGCCATTCCTTGCGGAGGCCTGCTGGAATGAAGCGGGTCATGGCAACTCGCATGGTGGGTTTCGGCCGGCCACCTGCCGCGAAAAGCGCGCGAAACTCGGCGCGGGAAGGCGCGCGGCGGCCAGCGATGTGATTGATTGGAACGGCTGCGCCCGGAGGCACGTCGAATTTTCGCGGGAATCACCATGAAAGATGCTGCGGTGCAAGAAGAAAGATCGCCGGGGCGGCTGGCGGCTCCTTTCCTGGGCCTCTCTTGCCCGCGGGGCCTGCGGGGACTAACGGTCCTCCCTTTATCCCGTCACGGAAGCCAGCTTTCTTGTTCCAGGAACTCGACTACGCCCCGACGCCGATCGGCGCCCTCACCCTCAGGCGGCGGTTCGACCCGGTGCTCGAGACGGAAGTCTACGAGGTGAAACTCGGCGAGGAGTTCCTGATGTCGAGCGCCTATACCGCTTCGGAGATCGCCCTTGCCGAACTCGGGCTCGCCGCGCTCGGTGAGGGACCCTGCGACGTCCTGGTCGGGGGCCTCGGGCTTGGCTATACGGCGAAAGCGGCGCTCGATCACAAGGCCACGCGCTCCCTCGTCATTGCCGAATATCTCGAACCGGTGGCCGAGTGGCACAGGGAAGGCATCCTCCCGATCGGCAGGGCCGTGACGGACGATCCGCGAACGGAGATCCTGGTCGGCGATTTCTTCGCCATGGCCGAGGCCCGGGATTTCGGCGGCAGGAGAGGCGGCGGTGTCTTCGACGCCATCCTCCTCGACATCGACCACACCCCCGATGCTCTCCTTTCCGAACACAGCCGGCCTTTCTATGCGGAGGGTTCGCTGAAGAGGCTCGCGACGATGCTCAGGCCGGGCGGCGTCTTCGGTCTCTGGTCGGACGATCCGCCGAGCCCGGAATTCACGGCCCGGCTCGAGACCGCATTCGGCGCGGCGTGGGCCGAGCCGATCCTGATCGAGCGGCCGCTGGCCGGAACGCCGATCACCCAGACCGTCTATCTTGCACGAGTGCCCGGCGAACGGGCATCCGCGGAAACCGACCCATGACCCAGAACACCGACCCGGGCTGGCAGGCCCGGCGCACCTTCGCGATCATCGCCCACCCTGACGCAGGCAAGACCACCCTGACCGAGAGGCTCCTCGCCAACGCCGGCGCCATCCGCATGGCCGGGCAGGTCAAGGCGCGCGGCGAGCGCCGCAGGACACGGTCGGACTGGATGGAGATCGAACAGAAGCGGGGTATCTCGATCACGAGCTCGGTCATGACGTTCGAGCACGAGAACCTCACCTTCAACCTTCTCGATACGCCGGGGCACCAGGACTTTTCCGAAGACACCTACCGTACACTGACGGCCGTGGACTCCGCGATCATGGTGATCGACGCGGCGAAGGGCATCGAGCCGCAGACCCTCAAGCTTCTCGAGGTCTGCCGCCTGAGGGATATCCCCATCATCACCTTCATCAACAAGATCGACCGGGAGGGGAAGGATCCCTTCGGCCTGCTCGACGAGGTGGGGGAGACCCTCGCGCTCGACCTTTCCCCGGTGACCTGGCCGATCGGCATGGGCACCCAGTTCGAAGGAACGTGGGATCTTCTCGGTAAACGCTTCGTCAGGCCGGAGGGCGAGAGCGCCATGGCCGGTGAGCCGAAGACCTATGGATCACTCGATGACGAGGGCATCCGTTCCTTTGCGGACGAAACGGTCCTCGAGAACGCCGCCGAGGAGGTGGAGCTTGCCTGCTCTGCCTATCCCGCCATCGACGGGCAGGCCTATCGCGATGGCCATCTCTCTCCCGTTGTCTTCGGTAGTGCACTGAAGGACTTCGGAGTGCTTGAACTCCTCGATGTCCTGACGAAATTCGCGCCCCGGCCACGCGCGCAGCTTGCCGAACCCGAAGCGGTGGGCCCCGGCGAGGAGCGCGTGACCGGTTTCGTCTTCAAGGTGCAGGCGAACATGGATCCCAATCACCGGGACCGCATCGCCTTTACCCGCCTGTGTTCGGGGCGTTTCACCCGCGGAATGAAGCTGACGGCGAGCGGCAGCGGCAAGCCCATCGCGATCCAGAACCCGATCTTCTTCTTCGCAAGCGACAGGGAGCTGGCCGAGGAGGCCTGGGCCGGAGATATCATCGGCATCCCGAACCACGGCACCTTGCGCGTCGGCGATACGCTCTTTGAAGGGAGCGATGTCCGTTTCACCGGCATTCCCGACTTCGCTCCCGAAATCCTCCGTACCGTGCGCCTCGACGATCCCCTCAAGGCCAAGCAGCTCAAGCGGGCGCTGCACGATCTCGCGGAGGAGGGGGTGACCCAGACCTTCGATCCCCATCGCGGTTCGGGGACGGTGGTGGGCGTTGTCGGCGCGCTGCAACTGGACGTTCTCTCCTCGCGGCTCCTCGCCGAGTACGGCGTGAAATCAGGCTTCGATCCGGCACCCTGCGAGGCGATCCGTTGGCTGAAAGCTTCGGACAGGAAGGCGCTCGATGCCTTCATCGCGAAATATCCAGCACGTATCGCCGACGACCGTGACGGGCACCCGGTCTACATGGCCCCCAGCATGTGGGATCTCGGCCAGAGGGAGCGCGACGACGACGGCATCGCGTTCCTCAAGACCAAGGAACGCGGGTGAGACCGGTCAGACCGGAACGGCGATCGAGAATTTGAGGCTTTCCATCGAGAACGACGCCGAGACGTCCTGGACGGGGCCCAGGGTGATGATCTTCTTGTAGATCCGGTCGTAATCCCTGATGTCCCGCACGAGGATCTTCGCGATGTAGTCGATATCGCCGGTCATCCGATAGAATTCGACCACCTCAGGAATGGCGGCGACCGCGGCGCCGAACCGCTCGGTGGACTCCTGGCGGTGCTCCTGCAGCCTGATGATGGCGAAGACGGTCACGGCATAGCCGAGCCCTTCAGGGTCGAAAAGCGCCACCCGTCGCAGGAGGAGGCTGCGTTCCTCGAGCTTTCTCACCCGGCGCCAGCAGGCGTTCTGGGACAGCCCGACTTCAGCTCCCAGCGAGGCAATGCTGCGGGAAGCATCCTTCTGCAAGGCGCGTACGATCCTGAGATCGATTTCGTCAATTTCTTCCATCAAACATCATCCTGGCGGGAGAATGTCCCAAAATCCAGCCCGAGGCCGACGTATTGAGGGAGAAATCCTCAATCGGATCGGTCTATGCTGCCCTGAGAATCAACCCCGCCGGAGAACCGCCGCCATGCTCAAGCGCCGTTTTACCGAACATCCTGCCTCGGTCGGGGAAACCTATACCGAGCACATGGCCATGGCGTTCTCCTTTTCGGGACGCCTCTTCGTTGCGGCTCTCAAATGCGCCGTGCACGGTATCTTCCCCTTCCTGTTCGAAAGGGACGGCAGCGCGGCGATTGGCGATCTTCACCGCAGGATGGTCACCCACAGGACAAAAGACCGGGCGCCCGTCCACGCCCCCGCCGAATGAACGGAGACCACGTGTCCGGAACATCGGCACGCAGGCTGGAACTTTCACGGCCAGCTCCCTGGCGGGGAGTCCGGATCCTGCCGGGCCTCGTGGCCTGCTCGGCTCTCGCATTCTCCGCAACCTTCCTCGCCCGGAATTTCGGCGGCCCGGCGATGATCTACGCCCTCCTTCTGGGTGCGGTCTTCCACCCCCTCAGCAACCGCCCGAACTACAGCGGCGGCGTCGCCTTCGCCGCAAGGCCCCTGCTTCAGACGGGGGTTGCGCTGCTTGGCGCGCAGATCGCGTGGGGGGATCTCAAGGGCCTCGGCTTCGGAACCCTCGCGGCGATACCGATCGGGGTCCTGCTGTCGGTGAGCCTTGGCTATCTCGTCGCACGGCTCCTCCGGCTGCCGCCAGCCTTCTCGGCTCTCTCGGCTGCCGCGGTTTCGATCTGCGGCGCGTCCGCGGCCCTCGCCGTGGCGACCGTCCTTCCGAAAACGGACAAGTCCGAGCGCAATGCCCTGATGGTGGTGGCCGGCGTGACGACACTGAGTACCGTGGCCATGGTCCTCTACCCGATGATCGCGGCCGGGCTCCAGCTCGGCGATACCTCAGCCGGGGTGCTGATGGGGGCGACCATCCACGATGTCGCCCAGGTCGTGGGCGCAGGCTATGTCATCTCGCCGGAGGCGGGGGAGACCGCCACCATGGTCAAGCTTGTGCGGGTCGTCTGTCTCCTGCCCACGGTGGTGATCATCTCGCTGATCGTCAGGCGCCGGGTGCCCGAAATCGCCGGTGGAGAGGGCACGATGCGACCGCCGCTGGTGCCGCGCTTCCTCCTGGGTTTCGTCCTGCTGCTGGTCCTCAACTCGTTCGGGCTTCTGGGCGAGCAGCTGACGGACGTTCTCTCCGGCGTATCCCGGGCGTTTCTGGTGACCGCGGTTGCGGCGCTCGGCGTGAAGACCTCCCTCGGCGCCCTCAGGGCCGTGGGACCGGTCCCGTTGATTGCGCTTCTTGCGCAAACCGTGATCATCCTCCTCCTCGGCCTTCTCGGGGTTTCACTCCTGGGCGGGCTCGTGCCGTTCTCGGGCTAGGCCGCTTCGCCCCGCCCCACAGGGGAGCCCGGCGTCCGGGTGGCGCTGGCGAGCGCGCTGACCAGGAAAGGCGCAAGGCGCGCAAGACCCGCGGCGGCGCTTTGCGGCCGGGGTCTGGCGAGGGCGCGAGAAGCCCGGGCCGCCAGCGCGACGCGCGTTCGCGAAAGTGCGGCGAACCGCTGCTGGAACGTCACAGCATCGTCGCCCCGGAGGATCGCCTCCGCCGCAAGGCGCCCGCTGCGCAGGGCAAGACCCATGCCCTCACCGCAGAAGGACGGGATGACAGCGGCCTGGTCTCCGACGAAATAGGGGCCGTCGCTGACCTCACGGACCATGCCGTAGGGAACCCGGCCCACAGCGAGCGGACGGTCAAGCAGGAACCTTGCGCCATCGAGCAGGAATCGGGCGTGGGAGGATTGCCGCGCGACTTCACGGAAGACGGTCATGGGATCGCCGCCGCAGTCCTCGAGGACGTGCTGCCCCGCCGCCAGGCAGGCGTTCACCCTGCCGCCTTCGACCGCCTGGAAGCCGCAATAGCCGCCCGGGAAAAAAACCACATCCACCGCATCCTGAAGGTCGGACCGGGCTTCGGGGCGAAGCTCGAGATAGGTCTTGATACCGACCATTCCGTCGTGGCGGGCCGGCGGCCGCCTGTTGCCGCCAAGGTCGTGCTTGCCGGTGGCGAGAACGACCGCGCCTGCCGGGATCACGTCTCCGCCCCTCAGCGTGACGCGGGGTACCTCGCCCGCAAATGACAGCGCCTTGACGAACGCGCCCCGCTGGACAACGGCCCCCGCCTCGCGCGCGGCGACAAGGAGCGCCTCGTCGAGAATGCGGCGGGTGAGGGAGAGGGCTTCGAAGGGCAGCGCGGTGACCGATGGTGCGCGGCGGGCAGCGATCCGTACCCGGTTGAGGGGTACGGCTCCGAGCTTCGCGGGGTCGAGACCGGCAAGCCTCAGCTCGGCTAGCGCTTCGCCCGAAAGGAACTCGCCGCAGACCTTGTCGTGCGGCACCTCGGTCCGTTCGAAGAGGGTGACGCGCGCACCCTGCCGGGCGAGATGGTAAGCCGCGATCCCGCCCGCCAGCCCGCCTCCGATGATTGCAACGTCAGGGTGCGGCATGTTTTTCGACGCACAGGCGGAAGGGCGCCAGCATCCGCAGCTCGGCACCCTCGATGCCTGCTTCCCCAAGATAGCCCACCCAGTCCTCGCGGCGGAAACTGCGGGCGAAACTCACCGGGCCGTCATGCCTGACATAGGGATGACGCCGCAGGGCCGTGGCAAGGAAGGCGAAGCCGGCAGCGGCGAGGCGACTTCGGTAGAGGTCATTGACCAGCCAGCCCCGCGATGCGGACCTGTCCATCCAGCGCAGGAAAGGCGGCAGGTCCTCGTCCTCCAGGTGATGGCAGAAAAGAGAAGACATGACAAGGTCCGGAGACGGAGCGTTTTCCACGTAGGAGAAGACGTCGGCAGTGATCCACGAAAGGTCCACGTGCCGGTACTTTGCCGTCGATGCTTCGCGGGCGGCGCGGCTGGCGATGGGATTGATATCGACCCCCACCAGTTCGGCGGCGATCCCGTGACGGTCGAGCCATGAGGCCGCCGCCCGCAACCCGTCGCCGTAGCCCGCGCCGATGTCCACCAGGCGAAGCGGACGGGAGGGGCGTGTTTTGCCGGTCGCCCGGTCCAGGAACCTCGTGATCGGACGGTAGCCGAAACTCATCCGGTTGACCGAGGCCAGGCTCGCAAGGGTCGCGCGGAGGGTCTCGAACCCGGTTTCGCCGTCCATGTGCTCAGGGAGCCGATGCGGCGCGGCGCGGCTTGCGTAGGACCGCGTGACCGAGGCAGGGAGCAACGCCACGCCTCTCACCCTTGCGCGGTGAAGCGCATGGTCTCGGCAGTCAGGCCCGGACCGAAGGCCATGGCAATGCCATGCTCTCCGCCGCGTGGTTCGTCGGACATCATCTCGGCAAGGACGAAAAGGACACTCGGCGAAGACATGTTGCCGTAGTCGTTCAGCACCTTGCGGGAAGCGCCGAGCCGTTCGGGCGGCAGCTCGAGGGCGGCTTCGACCGCGTCGAGGATCGACTTGCCGCCAGGGTGCACCGCCCAGAGGGTGACGTCATCGGTCCCCTGGGGCGCGAGAGCCTGCATGGCCGCCGGTAGCCCGCGCCTGAGCGCATGGGGTGTCTCCCCCGAAAGATGCATGTCGAAACCGCCATCGCCCACATGCCAGGTGATCAGCGAACGGTCATCGGGCATCGTGGTCGTCCTGAAGCTGTCGAGCCGGAATCCGGTCTCTTCGGAGGTCACGAGAGCCGCCGCGGCCCCATCTCCGAAAATCGAGAAGGAAAGGACCTTCTCGAGGTCGTCCGTCTCCTGAAGGTGAAGGGTACAGAGTTCCACCGAAACGCACAGGACCCGGGCGCCCGGTTCGGCGAGTACGATCTGCCGCGCAAGGCGCAGGGCGTTGATCGCCGCGTAGCAGCCCATGAAGCCGATCAGCGTGCGTTCCACCGAGGGGTCGAGGCCGAGCCGGTCGATGAGTTGAAGGTCGACCCCCGGTGCGGCGAGCCCGGTGCAGGTGGTCACGAGAAGGTGCGTGATCCCGCTAAGATCACTGCCAAGGTTCCTCACTGCCTTTTCCGCGAGGGCAGCCGCCTCACGGTCATAGACCGCCATCCGCGCGCTCGTCGTCGGAAACGCGCCGTAGCGGTAGAAGCCCTCCCGATCGAGGGCGTCGGCATTGTCGCGGTCCTCCGGCAGGAGGGGGGAGAAGCGGTTCTCGATCCCGGATCGCGCCATCATGCGTTCGAGGACCACGCGCCGCCTGTCAGTGATCTGGCGGCGGGCGAACGCCTTGAAGAGGCCATGGACCTCATTGGGTGGGACAGCCGTCGCGACGGCGTTGACAAAGGCGCTCATGCTCCGACGTTACGCCTTCGGCGCGGCGACGCAATTGCGCCCTGCCGACGCGGGGGAACCGGTCACGGCAGGCTCCTCCTGCGGTAGGTGCTCGGCGTCATGCCCACGGACCTGGCGAAAGCCTGGGTAAAAGATCCGGCCGCCCTGAACCCGACCCGCGCCGCGATCTCGTCGAGAGTATGTTCCGTGTCGCGAAGAAGAGCCTTCGCTTCCTCCAGCCGGCGTTCGCGCACATAGGCCATGGGGCTGCGTCCCGTGGACCGGGCGAAGGCGCGGGAGAAGTGGAAGCGGCTCAGACCCGCAAGCCCCGCGAGGTCGTCGAGACTGATCGGTTTTCGGAAGGACGCGTCGATATACTCCGTCACGAGGCCAAGCTGGCGAACCGACAACTGGCCGCTGGTCGAACTTTGGGGAAGGCGGGAAAGCTCGAGTACGGCGACGATCCCGAGGGTTTCGAGCAGCATCGGCTCCACCCGCTCGCCGCCCTCGAGCAGCGTGCCGATCTTTCCGAGAGTGAGGCCCAGGTCGCGATCCCTGAAATGGACCCGCGGGCCCCGATCGAGAACGGCGCGCTCGTCTTCGAGTTCCTCGGAGATGATCGAGGGATCGAAAACGAGGGTCGTGAACGTGTTGGTGCGCTCGCGGCAGGCCGACCATCCGGTGATTTCCGTGCCCTTGGGCGCGAAGGTCAGGCGATCGCGAACGTCCTGCATGGCAGCTTCGAGCGGGCCGCTCAGGCCAATCTCGCCATCGTTTATAACGAGATCGTGATAGGCGAGATAGGCGCCGTTCCCCTCCCAACGATAGTCGAAGGCAGGGCTCCCCTGCATCGCCACCCGTTCGTATGCGAAGCCCCTTTCGGTCTGGCTTCGCGTGGTATTGAGGGCGCAGGCTTCCTGCCGGAACCGCAGATCGACGTGCTTCTGTTGCATGGGATTCGGTTAGCCACCCGCTCTCCGCCTGACAATCGGCGGTTCCGTCGCTTGCGCAGTGTGCAGTGCCACTTTAGGCACTTTTCATCGAGTCACTTGCGAGACCGCGGAGTTAGGGGCGGATCCTCAGAGGGAAGGAGACCTTGGGTGAAGACAGGCCGGGAAGTTCTCAAGGTATTGGACGATCATTTCGACGACATCCTGTCGAGCTGGTTCAACGTCCAGTCCGAAGAAGGCGTGCAGCGTAGCGATGTTCTTTCCCGCAAGGAAGGCCGGGAGCAGTCAAAACGGCTCCTCGAAGCGCTTCGCGACGGAGCGAAAGAGGCCGATCTCGACGATATCGACCTGCAGGCCGAAGCGTGGGAGGAGCTGCGCACCATCCTCCGCGACATCAGCCAAGAACGTACCGAGCGGGGGGTGACCCCGGTTCAGATGGCCCACTTCGTGAACACCATGAAGCCGCCGGTCTTCCGTTGCCTGACGGACCGTATCGAGAGCAGCCGCGAGCTATCTGCCGAGCTGACTGTCGCGACCCGTCTCATCGACGAGTTCGCTCTTTACACGACGCAAGTCTTCCTCGAGCAGCGGGAGAAGATCATCGAGCGGCAGCGCGAGGAGATGATCGAGCTGTCTTCCCCGGTGGTCGAGCTCTGGTCCGGCATCCTCGCCCTGCCACTGATCGGCGCCCTCGATTCCGCGCGGGCGCAGGAGGTGATGGAGAACCTCCTCGACGCCATCGTCCAGCGCCAGGCCGAGATCGTGATCGTCGATATCACGGGCGTCGGTACGGTCGATACCCAGGTGGCCCAGCATCTCCTGCGGACCGCGGCGGCCGTCAGGCTGATGGGTGCGGAATGCATCATCAGCGGCATCAGCCCCACCATCGCGCAGACCATGGTCCAGCTCGGCGTCGACGTGGGCGAGGTTCTCACCCGGTCCAACATCAAGGATGCGCTGACCTACGGGCTGAAGCGCGTGGGTCTCAGCGTGACGAAGCTCGAGGACGGACCGCGCCGTGACTGACAAGGCTTCGCTGTTCAAGGTCCAAGGGGTTCTCCTGGTGGCGATCCAGGACGACATCGACGACACGGATATCCTGGACCTGCAGGAGCGGCTTTCCGAAGCGGTGGCCAATGAAGGGGTCGACGGCGTGGTGATCGACATCTCCTCGCTGGAGATCGTGGATACCTTCGTAGGCCGCATTCTCGGCCAGCTCGCGAAGATAGCGCGGCTCCTGTCGAGCGAGACCTATGTAGTCGGCATGCGTCCGGCGGTGGCGATGACCCTTGTCGAGCTCGGCATGACCCTGCCGGAAATGAAGACGGCGCTGGATGTCGACCAGGCGATGCGGCGCCTCCGGCTAAGAGGGTGACCTTCCCGCCTGCGGACGCCGACCTGTTTTCGGAGGTCAGGCTGGCGACCGAGAAAGATGTCGCGCTGGCCCGCAGGGCCGCTTTCAACGCCATGGACCGGGCCGGCGCGCGCACAGCGCTCAGGACCCGTTTCGTGACGGCCGTCAGCGAGATTGCAAGGAACACCGTGGTACATGGCGGAGGTGGCCAGATGCGCGTTTTCATCGGCGGCACGACGGTCTACGTCCTGTGCAGCGATAACGGACCGGGGATTGCGGATGTCTCCCGGGCGCTGGAAGATGGCTTCACCACGGGCACGAGCCTTGGCCGTGGCCTTGGCGGAGCCAGGCGACTGGTTGCGAGGTTCGACATCGAGAGTTCGGAGCGAGGAACAACCGTGAGAATGGCAAGCCATTGACGAGCTGGCTCCAGATCACCGACCAGAGCACGATCGGCGAGGCCCGCAGGATCACGCGGGCCGCCGCGCGCGACTGCGGCTTCGACGCGGCTTCAATCGAGAAGGTGGCGATCGTGGCCACCGAGGCGGCGACCAATCTGCATCGGCATGCCCGCAATGGCCGCTTCGTCTGCACCCGGCAGCCCGGCGGGGACCTGGTGATCCTGGCCATGGATGACGGACCGGGGATGGAGAACCCCGAGAGGATGATGGTGGACGGGGTTTCGACCATCGGCACCATGGGAACGGGCCTTGGGGCGATGAAACGCCTGTCCGACCACTTCGAGATCTGGTCGCGCCCCGACGAGGGGACGATCCTGATCGCGGGTTTCGCCGGCTGCGGAGGAAAGAGACCTCCCGACGCTTTCGAGCTGGCCGGGCTCAGGGTCGCGGCTCCCGGCTATACCGAATGCGGAGATAACTTCGGATGGCAGCGCGAAGCGGGGGATCTCAAGCTCTTCCTGTGCGACGGTTTCGGCCATGGCCCCGTGGCGGCGGAGGATGCGGATCTCATCCTCGAACGGTTCTGCGCGAGCGGCGAGGCCGATGTCGGCCTGCTGCTGGCCTCGCTTTGCGAAACCGAGGGCCTTCATAGGGGGGCGGTCGGCATGCTCGTCGGTATTTCGGACGACGGGGGCGATGTGATCTCGGCCGGAGTCGGCAACATCGCGGGACTGATCCTCGGCCGCGATGGCGCCCGCCGCATGGTCAGTCGCGACGGGAGTATCGGTGGGCGGTGCCTCGCCAGACCCATGAACTACGAATTCCCGAAAGGCTCGGTTCTCGTCCTGCACAGTGACGGGATCAGGACCTTCCGGTATCACGAACGGCACCAGGGCCTTATCTATCGTTCCTGCCTCATGATCGCGGCGACGATCCTGAAGGACGGTTTCCGCGGCAATGACGACGCCTCGGTGATGGTGCTGCGCAGGAGGGACGGCGCGGATGACTAGCACCTACCGGCTTGCCAGCATCCGGCTCGCCGGGATGGGCGACATGCTCAAGGTGCGGCAGATCGTGCAGATCGCCTGCGAAACGCTGGGCTTCAGGGACTGGGGAAAGACCAGGGTGGTCACCGCGGCACTGGAGATGTCACGGAATGCCGTGTCCCACGGCGGAGGCGGGAAGCTGGCCCTTGAACTCGGTGCCTGCGAACACAGTCCGAAACTCGTTCTTCGTGCAGACGATCAGGGTCCGGGCATACCTTCGGGTTTCCTCGATTTTGCACTTGGAGACAGCGCCAATCACGGTGGAAGGCCTGAAGGTCTTGGCCTCGGCCTACGTGGGATCAGGCGGCTCGCCGACCATTTCGATATCGATACCGGCCCGGGCGGCACCTCGGTGGAGGCGGCCTTCGACGTCCCCGGACAAGGCGATGCCGCAGCTCTCGCCGGGAAGGTCGGCGAAGCCCTCGCAGGCGCGGACAGGACCGACAGGGCGACGGCTCTCGCGGAGCAGAACAAGGAACTCCTGCAGGCCGTCGCCGACCGCGAACTCATGCTGCGCGAACTTCATCACCGCACACAGAACAATCTGGCCCTCATCAGTTCGATGGTGCAGTTGAGGGCGCGCGGCTCATCCGATGATGCCGTCAGGCAGGCACTCGACGACATCGCCGCGAGGATCAGGTCGATCGGTTCGGTCTACGCCCGGCTCCAGACGACCTCGGACATCGAGAAGATGGAACTCAAGCCTTTCATTGCCGAGGCGCTGGAGCAGACCTCGGAAGCCCTGGCGGTAGGCCAGGATATCCGTATCGCGATCAACGGACCTGATCTCGATATCCACACGACCCAGGCCGTCGATGTCGCGCTTCTCCTGAACGAGCTTCTCACCAATGCGATCAAGCATGCGTTCGCAAATCACCCGGAGCCCAAGCTCGAGGTCGATATCGCCGAGGACGGGGATTTTCTCTGCCTGACCGTTCGCGACAACGGTCCCGGCCTCGAGAAAGGCCTGGCCGAGCCCAGCCGCGACAATTCTCTCGGATGGAAGGTCGTCAGGAGTATCATCATGAAATATGACGGGAAACTCTCGGTCCACAGTGACGAGGGTCTCGAGGTCAGCGCATCCCTGAAACGCCAGCGCTAGGCCGGATGATCTCGCGGCTGACGGCTATGCAATGCAGAAGGTCGCTCGCGACACCCGCTATCCGCGTCAGGTGCCCGATCTCGCGTTCGCTCACCGGGCGCACATGATTGTAGATGACGCACAGCGTGCCAAGGGGAAGGCCATCGGGCGAATGCAGCGGGCTTCCGACATAGGTCACGATCCAGGGCCGTCCGGTGACCAGGGCATTCTTCCTGAACCGGCCATCCGTACGGGCATCTTCCACATAAAGAGGTTCGTCCGCGTAGACCGCATGGGCGCAGAAGCTGTCGCACCGGTCCGTCCAGGCCTGCTCGATGCCGTGCCGGCCGATGAACCATTGCCGCTCTTCGTCGACGATCGAGACGGCCGCCATCGGCGCGTTGAAGACGCTCTTCGCGAGACGCGCGACCTTCTGCATCTGGGGTTGGCGTGAGGAAAGGTCGAGCCCGTAGTCCCTCAGGGTGATCAGCCGCCGATCCTCATCGGGGCGCAAGGGTGCTTCCATGTTGTCCTTCGCTTTGCCCAGCCACGAGAGCGAATTGAGTAAGACCTGTACGCTATGCCTGAAGGGTCAGGTTAGAAGCGTCCGGAACAACAACTTCTCAAAACATTGGGAAGCTTTTGAATAGATTCCTCGCCGACCATCCAGTCACGGGTTCTTCTTCTCCCCAGCCCCGCTACCGGCGCGCTACCTTTCGGAAACGGTCCCTGTCGGCCGAGCCGCCGCGGCTGCGGCGCGGAAGACGGCCGATCTTTCCTTGTAGTTGCCGTGGGGCGGGGATGAGGGCGCGGCTGGGGAGAAGAGGATCACACCGCCTTCGGGGCAGGTGGCAGCTGCATGGGTGATGGCCTCCTCGAGGCTTTCGGCGCGCTCGAACGGTAGCCGGTCACCGATGGGACCGAACGCGATGATGCGCGCATTCGGCATCTGCCCGGCGCGCGCGACGAACCCTTCGAAGACCTGCCCCCGGTCGGCCCCGCCGAGGATGAGGCTCACCGGCGTGCCCGCGAACCCCTCGAGTGCCTTGAGGGTCGCCTCGGGGATGGTCGCCAGGGCATCGTCAATCCAGAGGCGCCCGTCGTCGCTCGGGACATGCTCCTGCCGGGAAGGAAGACCCTTCCAGCCGGCGGCGATCTCTTCGATCGCGGATGCCAGCCGTCCCGCCTCGAAAAGGCAGCCGGCCGCCGCCGCGGCAGCCCTGAGCGCAAGGGCCGAGGGGCCGCGCCATACGGGCGAGAGCGCAGCGAGATCAATCGTCCGCTTACCGATCACCAGCCTTCCGTCGTTCAGCCCGGCGATGTCCTCGATCGCGCTGACCGATGGCGGCAGGCCCTCATCATCGATCAGGGCCCGCGGAGCGAAGCCGGTTGCGGGACGCTCGTAGCGGAAGGGTTTCAGTTTGGCTTCCCGGTAGGCGATCTCGCTTCCGTGCCAGTCGGTGTGCTCCTTGTAGAGATTGGTGACCACATGGATATGGTCCGCCTCGGGGAGGTCGTGCATCATGTAGGATGAGACCTCGAGGGCCGCTGCCTCCCCCTTCGGCAGGGGTTCGTCGAGTGCCGGGGCGCCGATATTGCCGAGAAGGGCGGTTGTCACGCCGCCGGCCTCGAGAATCGCGGCGAGGAGGGCGGTCGTCGTGCTTTTCCCCTTGGTGCCGGTGACGGTGAAGGTCGCAGGCGGTTTGTGCTCAAGCAGCCAGTAGCCCGTGGGTGTCGTCGCAAGGCGGGCGGACGCGGCGGCTTCCGCGACAACCGGGTGGGTCGGGGGGACGCCCGGTGAGCGCAGGAACAGGCTGCCGGGCACAAGCTGCATGGCCTGGTCCCGCGAAATGACTTGTGTTCCGGGTAGGGACTTTCCGCTGTCATCGCAGAGGTAGGGCATCACCCCGCGCGCGGTGAAATAGGCGGCCGCGGCTGCACCTTCGGTCCCGGCGCCGTAGAGGATGACCGTCACGCGCCGAACCGCAAAGCGGCCTCGTAGATGTTTTCAGGCAGATGGCCGCGCCCCTGTGGCTCGAAGGCCTCATCCACCTGCCGGGCAAGCTCGTCCTCGCTCTTCCTGTCGAGGAGCGCAGCATGGAGCTCCCTGACAAGGGGACGATCCGCCCAGTCGTCGTGGTCGCCCAGAAGGTGGACGGCGGCCTGGCTTTCCGAAATCGTGCCGACGCATTCCCACGGCTTCTGGTCGGCAAGCCCGCATAGCTCGCGGTAGAAGGGAGCGAGGGCTTCTTCATCGAACATGACGCGGGAGAAGATCGTCAGATGCTCCTGCCGGGTGATGAACGGGGACAGGATCAGCGAGGTGAACGCGCATTTGGGGCAGCGACCGCACCAGCGCTTCTCGGCGTCGCCCGCGAGACGGAAATTGCGATTGCAGCTCGTGAAGCGTGGAAAAGCTTCCGGGATGCGGGCGAAGGCCCGGGCGATCCAGAGCTCGGAGAACGGCCTCACCGCCGAAAAGGGCAGGGCGGCGGCGGGTGCCGCTTCCGCAATGGCGTCGCGGACCAGGGCCTCGAACGCGGAGCTCTTCGAGTACTGGTGGTTCGCCTGATGCCCGCCGATCTCCATGGTGGGCTCATCGGCCGAGCGCTCATTGGCGAAGACCGCAGGCCCGCCGCCCTCGAGGAGGGAGCGGATGGTGAGAACCAGGATGTTGATCGCGGTGATCGGCACGTGACCCGTGAACCCGCCCTTGAGCGAAAGGAGCTTCGGGTCGAGACTGCGGCGGATGAAGAGCGGCGGTTCCGGAGCGGTTCTCGTCAGAACGTCCTCGACGGCGGAAGAGAGCACCACCGAAGCGTAGCGGGGAGAGGGCCCGCCGGCCTGCGAGGCGATGCGCCCGGCCACGTAACTGTCCTTCCCGCCGCCGAAAGCCACGATCGGCGCCGCCTTGCCGGGTGAGCCGTCCGCGCGGGCAGGATCGATCACCTCCCCCTCGAACCGGATAGCCGGCGGGAAAGGAAGCCCGGCCCTGACGAAGAATTCCGCAAGGCCGTCGGTATAGAGAGCTTCGGCCATGCGCCGGCCGGCAGGAGTGAGGGCCGGGAGGAGAACGTGGCCGGCCGCGTTCGCCTTGTAGGTGCTCACCCCCAGGGCCACATGCAGGAGGTTGAGGAGGCGCTGGGGTATGTCCCCGGCAACCCCGAAATCCACCTCTTCCTCGAACTCGCCGAATCGCTCACACGAGAATGTGAGATTCGTGATGCAGCCATTCTGGCGCGATGAGCGTAGTCTGAAGGTGCCTCCGCGGGGCGCTGGCCTGATGTCGTGGTTCATCGTGACCCGATTGATCTCAGCTTGTGCCGTCCCGTCAAGGCTCATCGTTTCGGTTCGGACCGCTTGAAGCTTGGTTTGGCTCTGAAACAATGCACTTTTGAGAACACAGGGCGCTGCGAAGACCATGTCCCTTCGGTTTCGCAGGATAGCTCGCTTCATCCTGTTATTTTCTCTCGTCTCTTCGCGCAACAATAGCGAATGAGAGTCAGATTTTTATTTACATCCCCCCTATTGAGCGGATATGACACGTCTTGTGTAAACAAGGAGGCAAGGGCGATGTCCGATTACTGCTCAAACGATGGAGCTTCGCGCCTTTCTCACATGATCCGCGAATACTGGAAAAAGCAGGGCTATGACGTGGACGTACGTCTGGTTCAGGAAGGCTTCGTCTCCACGATGCGTTCCTCCCGCTTTGACGTTCGCAGCAACATGGTGAACGGAATGCCGCGCCGGGACGAATTTCACGTCTGACGCGGTCCGGTACAAAAAGCTGAAATCAGAGCCGGCAGCTCACGGTATCGACTGAAGACCTCGGCCTCTCGCAGGGCGGGGTCATTTCTTCCGTAGCCGAACGTCGCGATCAGTGCCGGGATGCCAGCATTCCTCGCAGCCTGATAATCGGTGTTCGTATCACCGACCATCACCCCGCTTTTCCGCGCCGTTCTTTGCATGATCGTCTTCAGGGGCAGCGGAGAGGGCTTGCGTTCGGGCAGGCTGTCCGCGCAGACCACTTCCGCGAAAAACTCCCTGATGCCGAGGTCGGCAAGAAGGGGAAAGGCGAGGCTCTCGAGCTTGTTGGTGCAGACCGCAAGGGTTGCACCTTTCTCCTTCAGTTCTCCCAGAACCTCGACCACGTCATCGAACAGGAAGGAATGCTCGCTGATTCTGTCTGCGTAGGTCGCGATATAGTCCCGGACCAGCGCCTCTCCCTCTTCGCCTTCCGGAAAGGCCCGGCC
>CAZAFU010000039.1:0-546 GCA_964484475.1 uncultured Caulobacterales bacterium
CAAGGTCGACCAGGTCGACGACGAGGAGCTCCTCGAGCTCGTCGAGATGGAAGTTCGCGAACTTCTGTCTTCCTACGAGTTCCCGGGCGACGATATTCCGATCATCGCCGGTTCCGCCCTCGCCGCCCTCGAAGGCCGCGACGCCAACATCGGTGAAGAGAAGATCAAGGAACTGATGGCCGCCGTTGACGATTACATTCCGACCCCGGAACGTCCCGTCGACCAGACCTTCCTGATGCCGATCGAAGACGTGTTCTCGATCTCCGGCCGCGGCACTGTCGTGACGGGCCGTGTCGGAAACTGCTGGACCGCGGTGAAGCGGGCGACAACGTTGGCGTCCTTCTTCGCGGCATCGACCGTGAAGGTGTCGAGCGTGGCCAGGTGCTCTGCAAGCCGGGCTCCGTGACTCCGCACACGAAGTTCGTGGCTGAGGCCTACATCCTCACCAAGGAAGAGGGTGGCCGCCACACCCCGTTCTTCAACAACTATCGTCCGCAGTTCTACTTCCGGACGACCGACGTGACCGGCATCTGCACCCTTCCCGAG
>CAZAFU010000039.1:559-21564 GCA_964484475.1 uncultured Caulobacterales bacterium
CTCCGCTTCGCTATCCGTGAAGGTGGCCGTACCGTCGGCGCCGGCATCGTGTCCTCGATCATCGAGTAAATAGGCCTTTCCTCCGGCGGGCTGCTCGTCTAGTGCGGCCCGCCGTTTTCTTTTTTTCGCTCCTCTGAGGCCCAAAGGCCGGTCTCATGAGCCCAGTCGTAAGGACTAGGACCCGTGCAACAGAATATCCGGATCCGGCTGAAGGCGTTCGACCACCGCGTGCTCGACAGCTCAGCCAAAGAGATCGTCAATACCGCGAAGCGTACCGGCGCGCAGGTTCGCGGACCGATCCCGCTGCCGACCCATATCGACCGCTACACCGTTCTGCGCTCGCCTCACGTGAACAAGAAATCGCGTGAGCAGTTCGAGATGCGGACCCACAAGCGCGTCCTCGACATAGTCGAGCCCACGCCGCAGACCATCGACGCGCTGATGAAGCTGGACCTCTCGGCCGGCGTCGATGTCGAGATCAAGCTGGGGGCGTAACGGTCGATGGCACACAACCCTCAACCTCTCCCCGCTCAACACCGCGCCCGTACGGGCCTGATCGGCAAGAAGCTCGGGATGACCCGTCTCTACACGGCAGAAGGTACCCACGTGCCGGTGACCGTCGTCAGCCTGGAGAACTGCCAGGTTGTCAGCCACCGTACGGTTGATACCGACGGCTATACGGCAATGCAGCTCGGCGCCGGTACGGCGAAAGCCAAGCGTGTGTCCAAGCCGATGCGCGGGCATTTCGCCAAGTCGAAGGTCGAACCGAAGCGCAAGCTTGCCGAGTTCCGGGTCCCGGAAGACGCGATGATCGAAATCGGCAGTACGCTGACGGCCGATCACTTCATCGCCGGCCAGCGTGTTGACGTCGTCGGCACCTCGATCGGCAAGGGCTTCGCTGGCAGCATGAAGCGCCACAATTTCGGCGGCCTGCGGGCTTCGCACGGTGTTTCGATCAGCCACCGTTCGCACGGTTCGACCGGCCAGTGTCAGGACCCCGGCAAGGTGTTCAAGGGCAAGAAGATGGCCGGACACATGGGCGACGTTCGCGTCACCACGCAGAACCTCGAAGTGGTCAAGACCGACGTGGCCCGTGGCCTCCTGATGATCAAAGGCGCTGTTCCGGGTTCCGCCGGCTCCTGGGTTCTCATCAACGACGCCATCAAGAAACCGCTTCCCGAGGACGCTCCTCGCCCTGGTGCCTTCGCGGCTCCGAACGAGGAAGTCGAAGCCACCGAAGAGGGCTCGCTGCTGGCCGAGGCCGGTGACAAGAAACCGATCGGTGCCTACGATGCTCCGGTTCCGGAGGATGGCGACGACGACAACGAAGCCAAGGCCGCCGGCGAAGCCGATGCGGTCGAGAAGGATGGCGCCGGCGGCGGTGCCGATGCCGGTTCGGGAGATAAGAGCTAATGGAAGTCGACGTTCTCACGCTCGGTGCTGAGAAGTCCGGCGCGGCTTCGCTCAAGGACGATATTTTCGGCCTTGAGCCCCGCAAGGATCTCCTGCACCGCTATGTCGTCTGGCAGCTTGCCAAGCGCCAGCAGGGCACCCACGCCACGAAGGAGCGCGGCGATGTCCGCGGTTCGACCAGGAAAATCGTTCGCCAAAAGGGCTCTGGTGGCGCTCGTCATGGTTCCAAGAAGGCCCCGCAGTTCCGCGGCGGTGGCGTCGCTCATGGGCCGCGTCCCCGCAGTCACGCCATCGACCTTCCCAAGAAGGTCCGCAAGCTTGCGCTGCGCCATGCGCTGTCCGCGAAGCAGGGCGCAGGGGAACTGATCATCATCGACGAAGCCAAGCTTGGCTCGCCGAAGACGTCGGAGCTCGTAGGCAAGCTCAAGCACCACGGCCTGAAAAGCGCGCTCTTCATGGATGGAACGTTCGACGAGAACTTCGCCAAGGCCGCCCGCAACATTCAGGGTGTCAACGTTCTCCCGGTCGCCGGCGCGAACGTCTACGACATTCTGAAGCATGATAAGCTGGTCCTCACCAAAGCTGCGGTCGAGGGTCTGGAAGCGAGGCTCGCATGACTGAAGCCACGGCCAAGCACTACGACACCATCACGTCTCCGGTGATCACCGAGAAGGCGACGATCGGTGCCGAGAACAACCAGTATGTCTTCAAGGTCCCCCTGAAGGCCTCCAAACCCGAGATCGCAGAAGCGGTCGAAGCGCTGTTCGATGTCAAGGTGAAGGCGGTCAACACCCTCATCAACAAAGGCAAGAGCAAGCGTTTTCGCGGCCGTCCGTATACGCGCTCGGATGTGAAGAAAGCCATGGTCACCCTCGAGGACGGCCACAGCATCGACGTGACGACGGGGCTCTGAAACCATGCCTTTGAAAAAGTATAATCCGACTTCGCCAGGCCGCCGTACACTCGTTACAGTGGACAGGAAGGGCCTCTGGAAAGGGCGCCCGGAGAAGAGCCTCACCGAGGGTCTGACGAACACTGGTGGCAGGAACAATTACGGTCGCATCACGGCTCGTCGCCAGGGTGGCGGCGCGAAGAAACTCTACCGCATCATCGACTTCAAGCGGCAGCGCTTCGATGCCATCGCTGAAGTCCAGCGGATTGAGTACGACCCCAACCGGTCGGCCTTTATCGCGCTTGTCGAGTATGGCGACGGCGTCAAAGCCTACATTCTCGCGCCCCAGCGCCTCCAGGAAGGCGACAAGGTTGTTTCCGGCGAGCGTGTTGACGTGAAGCCGGGCAACGCCATGCCGCTGAAAAACATTCCGGTCGGCACGATCATCCACAATGTGGAACTCAAGCCGAAGAAGGGCGGGCAGATCGCCCGCTCCGCCGGGGCCTATGTTCAGCTCGTGGGACGTGATGGTGACTACGCCCAGCTTCGTCTCAAGTCCGGCGAAGTGCGACTCGTCCATGGCGAATGCATGGGAACGATCGGTGCGGTTTCGAACCCGGACCACTCGAACACCACGCTCGGCAAGGCCGGTCGTGCGCGTCACAAGGGTAAGCGCCCCGCCGTCCGCGGTGTTGCGATGAACCCCATCGACCACCCGCACGGCGGTGGTGAAGGCCGGACCTCGGGCGGCCGCCACCCAGTCACGCCGTGGGGTAAACCCACCAAAGGTAAACGTACGCGGAACAATAAAGAGACCGACCGTCTCATTATTCGTTCGCGTCATGCGAAACGGAAAGGACGCTAAGCCATGCCGCGTTCCGTATGGAAAGGACCTTTCGTCGATCGGTACCTCCTGAAAAAGGCGGCCGAAGCGAGCGACGGGAAACACAAGGGCGGTGTGAAGACGTGGTCACGTCGTTCGACCATCCTTCCGCAGTTCGTCGGCCTGACCTTCAACGTCTACAACGGACAGAAATTCATTCCTGTCCACGTGACGGAGGACATGGTCGGCCACAAGCTCGGTGAGTTCAGTCCCACCCGGACCTATTATGGTCACGGTGCGGACAAGAAGGCGAAGCGGCGGTAATCATGGGACAGCTCAAGAACCCCTCCCGCCGCGCCGAAGATCAGGCAATGGCCAAGGGCCGCATGATCAAGACGTCGCCGCAGAAGCTCAATCTCGTGGCGCAGATGATCCGCGGCATGAAGGTCGAGCGCGCGCTGAACGAACTCGAGTTCTCGCGCAAGCGCGTCAGCCGTGAAGTCAAGAAGGTGCTGGAAAGCGCCATCGCCAACGCCGAGAACAACCACGACCTCGATATCGACAGTCTCGTCGTCGAGGAGGCGTTCGTCGGCAAGAACCTGGTGATGAAGCGGTTCCGCCCCCGGGCCCGCGGGCGTGTTGGACGGATCAAGAAACCGTTCGCCGAGATCACCATCATCCTGCGTGAGAAGGAGGCCGCATAATGGGTCAGAAAGTCAACCCGATCGGTCTGCGCCTCGGCATCAACCGCACCTGGGACAGCCGGTGGTATGCGCCGAAAGGTTCCTATGGGGATCTTCTGCACGAAGACCTCAAGATCCGGAACTACCTGCTCAAGCGCCTTGCCAACGCCGGTGTGTCCAAGATCGTCATCGAGCGTCCGCATAAGAAGTGCCGCGTCACCATCTATTCGGCCCGTCCGGGCGTGGTGATCGGCAAGAAAGGTGCTGACATCGAGAAGGTCCGTCAGGAGCTTTCGAAGATGTCGAGCTCGGAAACGGTTCTGAATATCGTCGAGATCCGCAAGCCGGAGACCGATGCCACTCTCGTCGCCGAGAACATCGCGCAGCAGCTCGAACGCCGCGCCTCGTTCCGCCGTGCGATGAAGCGTGCCATCCAGACCGCGATGCGCATGGGTGCTCTCGGTATTCGCGTGAACTGCGCTGGCCGTCTGGGCGGGGCGGAGATCGCCAGGACCGAATGGTACCGTGAGGGGCGCGTTCCGCTCCACACCCTTCGTGCTGATATCGACTACGGTGTGGCAACGGCTCGTACGACCTATGGTGCCATCGGCATCAAGGTCTGGATCTTCAAAGGCGAGATCCTCGAGCACGATCCGATGGCGCATGAGCGCCGGGTGATCGACGCCCAGACCGGCGCTCCCCAGATGAACCGCGACCGTCGCCCGCGACGCCGCGAGAACGCATAAGAGGGCAACATGCTACAGCCAAAACGGACAAAGTTCCGTAAGCAGCATAAAGGCCGGATCAAAGGAACCGCGAAGGGCGGCACGACGCTGAACTTCGGGTCCTTCGGCCTCAAGGCCGTCGAGCCTGAGCGGGTCACGGCCCGCCAGATCGAGGCCACGCGTCGTGCGATCACCCGTCATATGAAACGGGCGGGTCGCGTGTGGATCCGGATCTTCCCGGACGTCCCGGTCACTGCCAAGCCGACCGAGGTCCGCATGGGTAAGGGTAAGGGTTCGGTCGATCGTTGGGTCGCCAAGGTGAAGCCTGGCCGCATCATGTTCGAGATCGACGGTGTTCCCGAGCCGGTTGCCCGCGAGGCACTCGAGCTTGGCGCCGCCAAACTGCCGATCAAGACCCGGATCGTGAAGCGGATCGGGGAGGACGCATAATGAACGCCCAGGAAGTTCGCGATCTCAGCGACGACCAGCTCAATTCCAGGCTGCTGGAGCTCAAGAAGGAGCAGTTCAACCTGCGCTTTCAACGGGCTTCGGGTCAGCTCGAGAAGACTGACCGCGTCCGTGAGATCCGTCGCGATATCGCTCGTATCAAGACGGTGCAGACACAGCGCCGCCAAGACCAAGACGCTCCGGCGCGCACCAAGCCCGAAGCGGTGAAAGAGGACGCCGATGCCTAAGCGTATCCTGCAAGGCCCTGTCGTTTCGAATAAGGGCGACAAAACGGTTGTGGTTCGCGTTGACCGTAGCTATCTGCACCCGCTCCTGAAAAAGGTGGTGCGGCGCTCGAAGCGTTACCACGCCCACGACGAAGCCAACTCCGCCAAGGAAGGTGACGTCGTTCAGATCATCGAATGTGCGCCGAAGTCGAAGACCAAGCGCTGGGAACTGTATACGCCCGCATCGGAAACGGCGCAGGCTGAAGGCTGAAACTATTGGAGAGCACCCGGTTTCCCCGGGGCTGAACGGAGGATCTCTACATGATCCAGATGCAGACGAACCTCGACGTCGCCGACAACAGCGGCGCCAAGAGGGTGCAGTGCATCAAGGTCCTTGGCGGGGCCAAGCGGAAATACGCATCCGTCGGCGACATCATTGTGGTGTCGGTGAAGGAAGCGATGCCGCGCGGCCGTGTGAAGAAGGGCCAGGTGATGAAGGCCGTGGTCGTGCGTACCGCGAAGGACATCAAGCGGCGTGACGGTTCGGTCATTCGCTTCGACGGCAACGCTGCCGTGATCGTCAACAACAACAAGGAGCCTGTCGGCACCCGTATCTTCGGCCCGGTGACGCGCGAGTTGCGCCGTTCCGGCCACATGAAGATCGTCAGCCTCGCTCCGGAGGTGCTGTAATGGCCGCACGCATCAAGAAGGGCGACAAGGTCGTCGTTCTCGCCGGCAAGGACAAGGGCTCCGAAGGTGAAGTCCTGAAGGTCATGCCGAAAGAGGACCGGGTCATCGTGCAAGGCTGCCAGATGATCACCAAGCACCAGAAGCCGACCCAGGCCTCTTCGGGTGGTCTTCAGCGGACGGAAGCTCCGATCCATGTTTCGAACGTGGCGCTGAAGGATCCGAAGGACGGCAAGCCGACCCGCGTGGGCTTCGAAATCCGTGACGGCAAGAAGGTGCGTGTCGCAAAGCGCTCCGGGGAGGTCATCGATGGCTGATGCTGCCGTGCAAGACTACACACCGCGTTTGAAGGCGCTGTATAGCGAGACCATCCGCCCGAAGCTCAAGGAAGAGCTCGGCATCAAGAACGAGATGCAGATCCCGCGGCTTGAAAAGGTGGTCCTGAACATGGGTGTCGGCGATGCGGTCAACGACCGCAAGACCATCGACCGTGCTCTCGAGGACATGCAGGCGATCGCCGGCCAGAAGCCGGTTGTCACCAAGGCCTCGAAATCGATTGCCGGTTTCAAGGTGCGTGAGGAGATGGCACTTGGCGTCAAGGTCACCCTCCGCAAGGACCGGATGTACGAGTTCATCGACCGGTTGACGACGATTGCCCTTCCCAGGGTCCGCGACTTCCGCGGCCTCAACCCGAAGAGCTTCGACGGGCGTGGCAACTTCGCCATGGGCCTGAAGGAGCATATCGTGTTCCCCGAGATCGACTACGACAAGGTCGAGACCATGCGCGGTATGGACATCATCGTCTGCACCACGGCCGAGACGGACGAAGCGGCGCGCGCGCTGCTCCGTGAGTTCAATTTCCCCTTCCGCAAATAGCGAAGGGTCAGTTCGGTACTTCCGCAGATGGCGGAAAAGGCCGGAAAGGAGAAAGACTTGGCAAAGAAGGCTATGATCGAGCGCGACCTCAAGCGTCGTCGTCTCGCGAAGAAATGGGACTCTCGCCGTGAGCGCCTGAAGGGCGTCATGAAGAGCGAGGAGGCGAGCCCGGAAGACCGGTTCAAGGCGGCCATGCAGCTCGCCGAGATCCCTCGCAACGCTTCGAAGACCCGGATCCGCAACCGCGGCCTCGTCAGCGGCCGGCCCCGCGAAGCTCAAGATGTCCCGCATCGCGCTGCGTGAGCTCGGCTCGCTCGGCAAGATTCCGGGTCTCGTGAAGTCGAGCTGGTAAGGAACGTCTAGACGATGACCATCAGCGATCCTCTCGGTGATATGCTCACCCGTATCCGTAACGCGCAAATGCGTGGCATGACGAAGGCCATCACTCCGGCTTCGAAGCTGCGCCAGCGCGTCCTCGACGTTCTGCAGGCGGAAGGTTTCATCCGCGGCTACACCCGTGTCGAGCACGACAGCAACAAGGCCGATCTCGAGATCGAGCTCAAATACTTCGACGGTGACCCTGTCATCTCGAAGATCCGCCGGATTTCGAAGCCCGGCCGCCGCGTCTACAGCTCGGTCAAGGAAATCGAGCCGGTGCGGAACGGTCTGGGGATCTCGATCCTTTCGACGCCCAAGGGTGTCATGTCCGACGCCGTCGCCCGAGAGCAGAATGTCGGCGGCGAAGTCCTCTGCCAGGTGTACTGATCATGTCGCGCATTGGTAAGAAACCCATCCCCGTTCCGCAGGGCGTCGATGTCAAGATCGACGGCCAGGTGGTCACCGCCAAGGGCCCCAAGGCCGAGCGTTCCTTCCGGGTGGAGGACGTTTGCACGGTGGCCATGACCGACGAGGGCGTGAAGGTGACCCCGGTCGACCTCACGCCTGAGTCCCGCTCGATGTGGGGCATGACCCGTACGCAGCTCGCGAACCTTCTGGAAGGCGTCTCGAACGGCTTCACCCGGAAGCTCGAGCTTGTCGGCGTCGGCTATCGCGCGCAGATGAAGGGCAAGCAGCTTGTCCTCGCGCTCGGCTACAGCCACGACATCGAGTTCGATTCGCCCGAAGGCATCGAAATCAAGTGCCCGAAGCCGACCGAGATCGAGATTGCGGGCAGCGACCGCCAGGTCGTTGGCGAGGTCGCCGCGAAGATCCGCGGTTTCCGCCCCCCCGAACCCTACAAGGGCAAGGGTGTCCGATACGAAGGTGAGTACATCTTCCGCAAAGAAGGGAAGAAGAAGTAAGCCATGCCTCTTACCCGGATTGCAAAACTCAAGAAGCGCGCCGGCCGCACCCGGACGGCGATCGCCAAACGCGGCGGCGGGCGTCCGCGCCTCAGCGTCTATCGCTCTGGCAAGAACATCGCCGCGCAGATCATCGACGACGCCGCGGGCAAGACCCTCGCTTCGGCTTCTTCTCTCGAGAAGGACCTTCGCGATGCTTCCAAAGGCTCGACCAAGGAGACGGCTGCGAAGGTCGGATCTCTCGTGGCCGAGCGTGCCAAGGCTGCCGGTGTCGAGAACGTCGTGTTCGACCGCGGCGGTTACCTGTTCCATGGCCGGGTGAAAGCCCTGGCCGACGCCGCCCGCGAGGGCGGCCTCAATTTCTGAGGGCTGACGAATGGCTAGAGAACCAAGACAAGGTGGTGATCGTCGCCGTCGCGGCGGAAACCGCGATGATGAGCGGGACGAGTTCCAGGATCGCCTCGTTGCGATCAATCGCGTCGCTAAGACCGTGAAGGGTGGCAAGAACTTCGGTTTCGCCGCCCTCGTGGTGGTCGGTGACCAGAAGGGCCGTGTCGGCTTCGGCAAGGGCAAGGCCCGCGAGGTGCCCGAGGCGATCCGCAAGGCGAGCCAGGAAGCCAAGCGGAACATGATCCGCGTCCCGATGCGCGACGGTCGTACCCTGCACCATGATGCCCATGGCCGTCATGGCGCGGGCCGCGTGACCATCCGCACCGCCCCCCCGGGTACCGGCGTCATCGCTGGCGGCCCGATGCGTGCGGTCTTCGAGATGCTGGGTATCCAGGATGTCGTGGCCAAGTCGATCGGCACCTCGAACCCCTACAACATGGTCCGGGCGACCATCGACGCGCTGAAGGAGCAGCAGAACCCCCGTTCGATCGCTGCCAAGCGTGGGCTGAAGGTCTCCGACCTCATCGCTCGCCGTGCGTCGGTGCAGTCCGACGCGACTGCTGTGGATGCTGGCTGATGGCTGACTACGAAAAGAAAACCACCGGCCGCGGCCGGGTCGTCGAGAAGAATCACGGCGCCGAGCAGGCCAAGAAGGACGGTCGTGGCACCATCACCGTCCGGCAGTTCGCGTCGCCGATCCGTCGGGAGCAGTCGCAGGCCGCGACCCTCAAGGGCCTCGGCCTCGGCAAGATCGGCCGCGAGCGGGAACTTGAAGACACTCCGGCAATCCGCGGCATGGTCCGCAAGGTTCGCCACATGGTCGAGATCGTCGGCGAAGGCCGGGCGACCAACTAGGCGTCACGGCTTCGATCGACCGAAGTTTCGAAGGGGAGGGCGCTTGCCCTCCTTCTTCATTTCGGGCATTGGGCCCGCTCATATCAGGCGAGGGGCCTTCGCGATGACGAAGAACCCCGACGAGTCGAAAGGAATAGGAAGATGACCATCCGTCTTACGGATCTTGCCGATAATCCCGGCGCCCGCAAAGCTCCCAAACGTGTCGGTCGTGGCATCGGCTCGGGCCGAGGCAAGACCGGTGGCCGCGGCGTGAAGGGCCAGAAGTCCCGCTCGGGCGTTGCGATCAACGGTTTCGAAGGCGGTCAGATGCCCCTTCACATGCGGCTGCCGAAACGCGGCTTCAACACGCCGAACGCCAAGCGTTTTGCCGAGATCAGCCTTGCGACCCTGCAGGCCGCGGCAGATGCTGGGCACTCGACGATCACCGAAGAGGGTCTTGTCGAAGCCGGCCTCATCAAGAACAAACGCGATGGCCTTCGCCTTCTTGGCTCGGGCGAGCTTTCCTCGAAGCTCGACGTCACTGTGACCTACGCGACCAAGTCTGCCCGTGAAGCAGTAGAGAAGGCCGGTGGTTCGGTGACCATGACCCGTCCGGAAAAGGTCAAGCGCCTGCGCGGCAAGGAACGCGAAGAAGCCAAGGCAGCGAAGAAGAAGTAGACGAACGGTGGCGGAGACCCGTCTTACCGTCATCGTTTCGCGACGGCGTCATCCCGGGCAGGACGAGGCACCTGCCTTTGACCGGGGTGGGGCTACCGACGAGGTTATCGGCAACCTGCGTGAGCAGGGACCGGTGTCGCCTGATGACGATGCGGGGCTTCGCTATGCCATCGCGCACTAGCCTTCGCGCGATGCCGGGGCGCCTTTCTCGAGGCCGGGCATTGATCCATGCTCCGCCCGCGGCATCGCTCCGGCGTCTGTCGCGGAGCGGCACTGTCCGATCGAACTCGGCGAGTGGGCCGGGCGTCGGCGGTTCTGAGCAAAATGCCGCGACCGATCCGCGGCGGCATCGCCCCGAAGGGGTCAAGCGCGACTGTCAGGGCATCTTAGAGGTTGACCCTGCCTACCCAGGATTTAGCAGAACGACATGACCTCAGCAGCAGAACAGATGGCTTCGAACTTCAGCCTCGGCAATTTCGCCAAGGCCGATGAGCTCAAGAAGCGTATCCTTTTCACTCTCGGTGCTCTCATCGTCTACCGGATCGGCACCTTCCTGCCGATCCCCGGGGTGAACCCGGACGCCTTCGCCGACCTCTTCTCGACCCAGCAGGGCGGCCTTCTCGGGACCTTCAACCTGTTCTCGGGCGGCGCGACGGAGCGGATGGCGATCCTCGCGCTCAACATCATGCCCTACATTTCGGCCTCGATCATCATGCAGATGATGTCGGCCATCGTTCCCTCCCTCGAGGCCATCAAGAAAGAAGGCGAATCGGGCAGGCGCCAGATCAACCAGTACACCCGCTACCTGACCGTTTTCCTCGCGGTGGTGCAGGGGTATTTCATCGCCGCGACCATTGTCGGCCAGACGAGCCCCAGCGGCATTCCCGTCGTCCCGAACGCCGGTCCCGCCTTCATCCCGGCAACCGTCATCACCCTCGTGGGCGGTGTCATGTTCCTCGTCTGGCTGGGTGAGCAGATCACCAGCAGGGGCATCGGCAACGGGATCTCGCTGATCATCTTCGCGGGCATCATCGCAGAGCTGCCGCGCGCTGCTGCCGGGCTCCTGACGTCCGGACAGACCGGCGCGCTTCCGGCATTCGTCGTCATCATGGTGATTCTGCTTGCCGTGTCGCTGATCGCCTTCGTGGTCTTCATGGAGCGTTCGCAGCGGCGCCTGCTCGTTCAGTATCCCCGCCGCCAGCAGGGCAACCGGATGACGCAGGGTGAGAAGAGCCACCTGCCGCTCAAGCTCAACACCTCGGGGGTCATACCGCCCATCTTCGCGAGTTCGCTGCTGTTCCTCCCCGCAACCGCACAGGGCGCGATCGGGCAGAACGCACCCTTGTGGCTCCAGGATCTCGTGGGAAGCCTGACCCCCGGCAACTGGCCCTACATGGCGCTCTACGCTGGCGGCATCATCTTCTTCTGCTTCCTCTACACCTCGATCGTCTTCAATCCGCAGGATACGGCCGACACGCTCAAGCAGTATGGCGGGTACATCCAAGGCTACCGCCCCGGCGCACGGACGGCGGAGTATATCGACTACGTGCTGACCCGGGTCACCGTGATCGGTGCCGCCTATCTGACTTTCGTCTGCTTGATGCCCGAGTTCCTGAGGATGCAGTATAGCGGCATACCTGTGTATCTCGGCGGTACGTCGCTCTTGATTGTGGTGACCGTGACGCTTGATACCGTTCAGCAGATTCAGGGCCACCTGCTCGCGCAGCAGTACGAATCCCTGATCAAGAAGTCGAAATTGAGGGGAGCGCGCCGTTGATCGTCATTTTTCTCGGACCGCCGGGGGCTGGCAAGGGTACCCAGGCCAAGATGATCGCTGCGAAGCGGCATATTCCGCAGCTGTCGACGGGTGACATGCTCCGCGCGGCCATCGCCGCAGGCACGCAGCTCGGCAAGGAGTGCCAGGCGATCATGGCCCGGGGCGACCTCGTTTCCGACCAGATCGTCGCCGGCATCATCGGTGAGCGCATCGAAATGGAGGACTGCAAGAACGGTTTCCTCCTCGACGGTTTCCCGAGGACCCTGCCGCAGGCTGAGCTCCTCGACGGAATCCTGAATGAGAAGGGCCGGACCTTGGACCTCGTGCTCGAGCTGCGGGTCGATGACGAGGCCCTGGTGGACCGCCTCAACACCCGAATCGCCGAAACCAGGGCGAAGGGCGAGGAGGTCCGGAGCGACGACAACGAGGAGACGTTCAGGAAGCGGCTCGGTGTCTATAACGACCAGACGGCTCCCCTGATCCCCTACTACAAGGAGAAGGGGCTCCTTGAGACCGTCGACGGCATGCAGCCGATCGAAGCGGTGACCGCCGATATCGAGAAGGCGCTGAACAGCGCTGAAGCTTAGAGAAACGACGCTTGACAAGCGAAGTTGAGGGGCTAGACCCCCTCATTCTGCACACACGGATCTGACGCGGCTCGGCCGGGCCGGACCCGTGCACGTTTTGACCACGCGGCGTCTGGGCCGCGTACCCGCAAGAGAGGAACCCGATGGCCCGCATCGCTGGCGTGAACATCCCCAACAACAAGCGCGTGCATATCGCGCTGACCTACATCCATGGCATTGGCCCGTCCAAGGCGATGGAGATCGTCGAGAAGACCGGCCTCGACACCGCGCGCCGCGTGCAGGACCTGACCGACGCAGAAGTGCTGCGTATCCGTGAGGCGATCGACGCCGACTACACGGTCGAGGGCGACCTGCGCCGTGAAAACGCGCAGAACATCAAGCGCCTCATGGACCTTGGCTGCTATCGCGGCCTGCGCCATCGCCGGGGCCTTCCGGTCCGTGGCCAGCGTACCCATACCAACGCCCGCACCCGCAAGGGTCCGGCCAAACCGATCGCCGGGAAGAAGAAGTAACCCATGGCTCGCACTCCGACCCGTCAGGCGCCCCGCCGCCGCGAACGCAAGAACATCGTGTCGGGCGTCGTTCACGTGAACGCGTCCTTCAACAACACCCACGTCACCATTACCGACGCCCAGGGCAATGCCGTGAGCTGGTCCACCGCCGGTCACATGGGCTTCAAGGGCTCGCGCAAGTCGACCCCCTTCGCCGCCCAGATGGCTGCCGAAGATGCAGCGAAAAAGGCGATGGAGCACGGGCTCCGCTCGGTCGACGTTCTGGTCCGCGGGCCGGGTTCGGGCCGGGAAAGCGCGCTGCGCGCGCTTCAGGCTGCCGGCCTCACCGTGACCACCATCAAGGACGTCACGCCGATCCCGCATAATGGCGTCCGTCCGCGCAAACGCCGCCGCGTCTAACGACTCACTGCAAGGTTCGGGCGCACCTCGAAGCGTTTCAAGGAGACACTATGCTCGAAAAGAACTGGCAGGAGCTCATCAAGCCGCAAAAGCTTGAGGTGCAGCCGGGTTTCGATCCGCAGCGCAAGGCGACCATCGTCGCTCAACCGCTCGAGCGCGGCTTCGGCCTGACGCTCGGCAATTCGCTCCGCCGCATCCTGATGTCGTCACTGCAGGGTGCTGCTGTCACCTCCGTGCAGATTGACGGCGTCGTGCACGAGTTCAGCTCGATCCCCGGCGTCCGCGAAGACGTCACGATCATCATCCTGAACATCAAGCAGCTCGCGCTGCGCATGCATGTCGACGGCCCGAAGCGCCTGACCCTCCACAAGAAGGGTCCCGGTGTCGTGACCGCTGGTGACATCCAGGAAACGGCCGACATCGAGATCCTCGACAAGGAGCACGTGCTCTGCACTCTCGACGAGGGCGCGGACCTGCGCATGGAATTCACGGTCCAGACCGGCAAGGGGTACGTCCCGGCCGATCGCAACCGTCCCGAGGATGCGCCGATCGGCCTGATCCCGATCGACAGCCTCTATTCGCCTGTGCGCCGCGTGTCCTATCGCGTCGAGAACACCCGTGAGGGCCAGGTTCTCGACTATGACCGCCTGATCCTCGATCTCGAGACCAATGGCGCAGTCAGCCCGGAGGACGCCGCTGCCTACGCCGCCCGCATCTTGCAGGACCAGCTTCAGATCTTCGTCAACTTCGACGAACCGAAAGCGGATCAGGCCCAGGAGAAGGAAGAAGAGCTGCTGTTCAATGCGGCGCTCCTCAAGAAAGTCGACGAGCTTGAACTATCCGTTCGTTCGGCCAACTGCCTGAAGAACGACAACATCGTCTATATCGGTGATCTGATCCAGAAAACCGAAGGCGAGATGCTCCGTACCCCGAACTTCGGCCGCAAGTCGCTGAACGAGATCAAGGAAGTGCTGGCGTCGCTCGGCCTCCATCTCGGCATGGACGTGCCGGACTGGCCGCCGGACAATATCGAGGAACTGGCTCGCAAGTTCGAGGACCAGTCGTAAAGTTCCGTGAAGGAGGGCCGTTCGGTCCTCTTTCGCTTTGGAAGAAACCAAACCATCCGGCGTCGCCGGAGTAGTGGAGATTGAACCATGCGCCACGGCGTTGCGCACCGTAAACTCAACCGCACGGCGTCCCACCGCCGCGCGATGTTCGCCAACATGGCGGCGTCGCTGATCAAGCACGAGCAGATCGTCACCACCCTGCCGAAGGCGAAGGAGCTGAAGCCGATTGCGGACAAGCTCATCACTCTCGCTAAGAAGGGCGACCTGCACGCGCGCCGTCAGGCGATCTCGAAGATCCGTGACGTCGAGATGGTCGGGAAGCTGTTCGAGACCCTCGGTCCCCGCTACGCCGAGCGCAATGGCGGCTATACCCGTGTCATGAAGGCGGGCTTCCGTTTTGGTGACAACGCGCCCCGGGCGGTGATCGAATTCGTGGACCGTGACGAGACCGCGAAAGGTGCGGATAGCGGCCCGACCATGACGCTCGTCGAGGACGACGAAGAATAAGGTTTCCCGAAAAGCGGAAGTCATCAAGGCCGCCCCACGGGGCGGCTTTTTTCTTGCCGCTGAAAGGGCTGGACAGGACCTGCGGAACAGGTTGCACTGGCTCCTATGGGAATAAGAACGCTCGCGACGCTCGCAACCGCCTTGACCGCCTTGGGTGGTCCCTCTTCAGCCCTCGCGGAGACCTATAAGGTGGTCAGGACCGACCGGCTGATCGCCGTACCCGGAGAAGGGGGGCCGAAAGCCGCCACTATCCTCATCGAAGGCGACCGTATCGCTGAGGTGCGCTCGGGAATGGTCTCCGATGATGACCTCGAGGGCGAGGGACACGAGATCGAGGCCAGCTACGATCTGTCCGGCATGACCGTTCTTCCGGGGTTCATCGACGGGCACGTCCACATCACCAGCGAAAACAACCCCCAGGGCCGTCTCCAGAACGTTCAGCTCTCTTCGGCCGATCGGGCAATGATGGGCGCGCTCCATGCGAAGCGCACGCTCGACGCGGGTTTCACGACCGTCAGGGATGTCGGCGGCGATGCGCAGGCGGTGCGGGCCCTCGCCGATGGAATCGAGATGGGGGCGGTACCGGGCCCCCGGTTGATCGTGACCAGCTCGGTCGGGATCACGGGCGGGCATGCGGACGGCAGCCAGGGCTATGTCGACGAGATCGCCCGGCTGAACAACGACGAGCGGATCTGCAACGGTGCCGATGACTGCCGCAGGGCCACCCGGTGGGTCATTTCGCGAGGGTCGCAAGGGGTCAAGATCGCGGCGACCGGCGGCGTCCTGTCCAACACGGCCACCGGCGTCGGCCAGCAGATGATGAATGACGAGCTTGTCGCCGTGGTGGAGGCCGCAGCCAATTACGGCCGTGACGTCACAGCGCACGCCCACGGCAAGGAAGGCATCGACGCCGCGCTCAATGCTGGTGTCAGGACCATCGAGCACGGGACCTATGGCGACGCGGGCAGCTTTCGCCTTTACAAGAAGAACGATGCCTTCCTGGTGCCTACGATCCTTGCCGGGGAAACGGTGAGCGAATGGGCCGCCGATCCCGACACTTTCCTGACCCCGCCGCAGAAGGAGAAGGCCGCGACCGTCGGACCGCAGATCAAGGACATGGTCGGGCGCGCTCACAAGGCAGGCGTGACCATTGCCTTCGGGACCGATAGCGGGGTCTCGAGGCATGGCGAGAACGCCCGGGAATTCGGGCTCATGGTCGAGGCCGGGATGTCGCCCGAAGATGCGATCCGCTCGGCGACGGTGATCGGCTCCAGGAACATCCGTATGGAGAACGAGATCGGGACCATCGAGGAGGGCAAGTTCGCCGACCTGATCGCGGTCGATGGCAACCCCTATGACAACATCACCGTTCTTGAAGACGGCGTGGCCTTCGTCATGAAGGAAGGCGAAGTCTACAAGGACGCGGACTAGGAGGAGACGGAGGCCTTTTCGAACTCCGTCTTGAGAAGAGTGGCCAGGGCGTCGATGCCGTGGCGCTCTTCGATCCTCCTGCGGCCCTCCCGCCCCATGCGTGAGAGTTTTCCCGGCGACGTCTCAACGGCGGCCCGGATGGCGAGGCGCAGGTCATCGGTGGAACTTGGTGGGATGATCCAGCCGCAGTCTGCGTCGAGAAGTTCGGGTATCCCCGCGATGAAGGTCGAGATCGCGGGCCTGCCCAGAGCAAAGGCCTCCATGATGACGATCGGAAGCCCTTCCGCGAAGCTCGGCAGGAGAAGCGCCCGGGAGGAGCTGATGGCCTCACGCACTTCGGCGTTGGTAGCCCAGCCGTGGAGCCGAACCTGCTTTTCGAGGCGCAGGCGTCTGATCTCGCTCTCGATCTCCGCGCGGCTCTCCCCATCCCCCACGAGGACAACCTCGAGATCGGGGTGGTCCGCCGCGATCGGCGCGATGGCTTCGGGGATCAACGCCTGCCCCTTCTGGGGGCACAACCGCCCTACGCAGACCAGCCGTTTGTCGAAGGGGACTTCCGTAACCTTGAAGTCCCGTAGGTCGAGGCCGCAGCGGCCCACCACGACCTTGTGCCTGTGCTCGTTCCCGCCCCAGCGGATGAGCTGCATTTTCGCGTAGTGGCTGATGGCAACCGCAAAGGCGCAATAGCGCATCTTGAGATCGAAGCTCACCCTCCCGGGACTGACGAATTCGTCCGGCCCATGGGCAGTCCAGCTGAAGGGGGGGCCGCCCATCAGGCGGCAGAGCATCGCAACTGCGGGGGCGTTGGTGCTGAAATGGGTATGGATATGGCTCAGGGCCTTGGCCTCGGCCTTCTGTCGAAGGGCAGCGGCCTCGGCGAGATAGGCGAGGGGTCGCACCCAGTCGCCCATGTCCCTGGCGATCCGGCGCATGGCGGGCAGGGCTCTCGCCACGCCTGCGGGATTTCTCACGGTCTCCGTCAGGAAAGCCTTGCCGAGCGCCTTGGCATTGCCGCTCAGGAGATAGTCCGTGATCTCTGCTTCCTCGATATCGCGGGGATCGACGAGCTCGCCGTCGAAGCGGCGGACGGACAGGCGGTGGACCTCCACCCCCGCCCGCTCGAGCGCTTCGATCTCGCGCCTGATGAAGGTGCCGCTCGGTGCCGGATAGGTGTTGAGGAGATAGCCGACCTTCATGGGGTTTTCTTCTCCTTGTCCCGCGGCGTCCTGGTCCACTGCCGCGAGCTTTGCCGGCCCGAGCGTCCGTAGACGGATACCTTGGACAGGAGGAAGGGAAGGAGTGACCCCAGTGTCTGGGGCGGCAGAGCCTCCCGGCCGAACCGCAACCACGCGAGAGCGACGGCGAGCCCGAAAAGCGTGCAGGCGGTCATCATCAGCAGGAATGGAAGCCTGATCCCGAAGAGGACGGCGGGGAGTGTGAGAAGGCTGAGCGCCAGCAGGATTGCCGCGAAAAGGGTCAGGGGTGGGACGATGATGTCGAGGGCGAGGGCCATTCGCCAGAAAGAGAGTTTGCCAAGGCTTTCGGCGAAGAGGGGCAGCCCGCCCCGGGTGATCATGCGCAGGGTGCCGTGCTCCCACCGTGCACGCTGGACGGTCGAGGCGGCGTCGTCTTCCGGGAAGGAACTCGTGACGAGGGCGGAGGGTTCGTGAACGACCTTCAAGCCCCCGCGGGCGAGAGCGACAGTCAGGGCGAGATCCTCGACGATCTCTCCCGATCCCAGGCTCAGGTCTTTTGCGACAGGCCACGGCATGGCCATACCTGCACCGGTCAGGCGGTTCGTGCCGGAAAGCCGGTAGAGCCCGAGCTGCCGGACCTGATTGAGGAAAAGCCACGCAAAGGCCGCGACCCGGCGTTTCGGGGAACTCTCACCCGGCGCCTGCATCAGGTAGAGCGCCTGGACCGGTCGGTTTTCCGCTTCCGCCCGCCCGGCGATCAGGTCGAGGCTGGCTTCACCGTGCAGGCAGTCGGCGTCCACGAAGATCACCGTCGCCGGAGGGGCTTCACGCAGCGCGTCGAGACCGAACTGGAGGGCAAACCCCTTGCCGCGCTCATCGGCATTCTCCCGCTCGAGGACCTCGACGCCGCAAGCGCGCGCAACGCCTGCGGTGCCATCGCTGCAATTGTCGGCGATGACGACGATCCGGTCATCTGCGCGGAGCTGGAGCTTCAAGTCCTCGAGAGTGGCAGCGAGCCCGGATTCCTCGTTGTGAGCGGGAATGATGACGACAGCGGGACCGCGTGAGGCTGCCGGGGTCGACGGACTGGCGCCCGGCAGGGCGGCGAGAACCTCGATCAGGACCCAAGCCGAGAGCGTCAGGGCAGGCACCGCGCAAAGGACCAGTCCGAAGCCGATGGCGGTCGTCACCATAAGTCGCCCTACCTTCCCCGGCGCAACGCACTGGACGCCGCATGGCGTGATGCGGCAGACCGTTGCGGGCGCCTACGCGGCGCAGCGAGTCTATACAACGGGTGTCTTGAGGCTTGGTTGCATGACAGTTCCTCTCAGGTTTTTCCTCCTTTTCGCCACCTTCTGGGCGAGTGCCGCGGCGCAGACGTTCCAGCCGCGCACCGATCTCGAGCTCAGGGCGAGCTACGCGCCGATCGTGGAAGAGACGGCGCCGGCGGTGGTGAACATCTACACGAGCCGCCGGGTGCAGACTCGCAGCGCTTCGCTCTTTGACGACCCGATCTTCCGGCGCTTCTTCGGTGACGTCCCCGGGGCGGGGCGGGAGCGGGTGCAGCGGTCGCTGGGCTCGGGGGTCATCGTCGACCCGACAGGGGTCATCGTCACCAACAACCACGTCATCGAGGGCATGGACGAGATCCGCGTGGTCCTCAACGACCGCAGGGAATACGAGGCTCAACTCCTCCTCGCCGATCCACAGACCGACCTTGCCGTCCTCAGGATCGAGGCGGGCGAGCCCCTGCGTTATCTCACCTATGCCGACAGCGACCGGGCGGAGGTGGGCGATATCGTGCTGGCCATCGGCAATCCGTTCGGCGTCGGCCAGACGGTCACCTCGGGCATTGTCTCGGCGCTCAGCCGGACCAACGTCTCGGTGTCGGACTACCAGTTCTTCATCCAGACCGACGCCGCCATCAATCCGGGCAACTCCGGCGGCGCGCTGGTGGATATCGACGGCAGGCTCCTCGGCGTGAACACGGCGATCTTCTCCCGCTCCGGCGGCTCGAACGGAATCGGTTTCGCAATTCCGGGCAATCTCGTCCGGCGCATCGTGGCTTCCGCCGTCGGGGGCGACCGGATCGTCAAACGGCCATGGCTCGGCGTCCTGGGTTCGGACATCGACGCGCGGATCGCAACGGCCATCGGTCTCGACCGGCCCCGGGGGGCGCTGATCAGCGAGATCTACAGGAACGGCCCGGCCGAGCAGGCGGGCCTGCGCGAGGGCGATGTCATTCTCTCGATCGCGGGCCTTCCGGTGATGAATGCCGAGGCGCTGCGCTACCGGCCAGCAACCCTCGATGCAGGCGAGCGGGTGGAGATCGAGTTCATCCGGGACGGGCGGGAACGGCGGACCCGGGCCGAGCTCGAGCTGCCTCCCCAGAGGCCGCGGCCTGACGAGACGCTCCTGACCGGGGAGAACCAGCTTTCGGGCGCGACCGTGGCCAACCTTTCCCCGGCGCTGGCGGACGAGCTGGGGCGCAACCCCTTCGACACAGGGGTCATCATCCTCAGCGTCGAGCCCGGCAGCTACGCCCGACGCTATCGGCTGCGCGAGGGGACGGTCATCCTCGCCGTTGACGACCAGCCCGTGCCGGATGTCGATTCCCTGACCAGGGTCCTGCGGCGGGGCGCCTTCAGCACCCTCACCCTGAGAGGGCGGGATGGCAGGGCGATCACCTACAGGCTCGGCCGATGAGCCTTTTCGAGGCCGCCGGGCTGAGCGATGGGGTCCCTGCGCCCCTTGCGGACCGCCTGCGGCCGAAAAGCCTTGCGGAGGTGGCTGGCCAGCAGCACCTCCTTGGCAAGGACGGGCCTCTGGCGACGCTTCTCGCGACGCCTTCCTTGCCGTCGATCATCCTGCACGGCCCCCCGGGGACAGGAAAAACGACCCTGGCCCGCCTGATCGCGAAGGAGACGGGCCGGCGTTTCGTCCCACTCAGCGCCATCTTCTCCGGGGTCGCGGAACTGCGGCAGGTCTTCGCCGAAGCCCAGAAGGCAAAGGAGGTCGGGCAGGGCACGGTGCTCTTCGTCGACGAACTCCACCGCTTCGACAAACGCCAGCAGGACAGCTTTCTGCCTCACATGGAAAGCGGCACGATCACCCTGATCGGCGCGACCACCGAAAACCCGAGCTTCGCCCTCAACAAGGCACTCCTTTCCCGCGCGACGGTTCTCAAACTGAGGCGGCTCTCCCGCGGGGACCTCGAAACCCTTCTCGTCCGCGCAGAGACGGAAATCGGAAGGCCTCTTCCCCTCAAGGCCGAGGCGCGCGAGCGGCTGATGACCATGGCCGATGGCGATGGCAGGGCACTGCTTGGCCTCGTCGAGCAGGTCGCCGCAATCACTGCCGCCGAACCCCTCGACACCCATGCGCTGCTCGAGCGCGTGGTGCCGCGCGCCTATGCTCATGACCGATCCGGTGATGCCCATTACGACCTTGCGAGCGTCCTGCAGAAATCGATCCGCGGCAGTGATGACGATGCTGCTCTTTACTGGGCGGCGCGAATGCTCCTCGGTGGCGAAGACCCGATGTTCCTCTTCCG
>CAZAFU010000040.1:0-21561 GCA_964484475.1 uncultured Caulobacterales bacterium
GAGCTGCGAGCGGTGCCTGATCTGCGGGTTGCTGATGCCCTGCTTCCACTCACACTGGTCCTTCAGCATGGGAATCTGTGCCGTCCAGCCCCTGATCGAAGCGATGACCCCGTCCAACTCGAACCCCGCAACCCTGCGCCGCCCCGTATCGGCGCGCAGTGCACGGGCGATCTGTTCCCTTCGCTCTTCGATAGCGCTCGCGAGCTTCAGAAGCCGCTTGCCACGTTCCTCCATGGAAATCGCGCCCCATTCCCGGCCCGCGCCGCGCAGGCGTTCGGCGGTCCGGCGCAACCCGACCGGGGAGATCGGCGCGAGACTGCCGTCGATGCTCCCGGTGCGGGGGTTGCGAACCGGGATCGGCCCCGCTGCCGGTTCGAGCCCCAGTGCTCCGGGATTGACGGTGCCCTTCGGATCGAGAAGGGCCTTGATCCGTTTGAGGAGCGCTTCGGTTCCGGGCTCGCGGGTGGCGAGATAGGGATAGGCCCTGCCGATCTGGAAATGGGCGCCGCCCGCTTCCTCGAAGATCTCCAGCACCCTCGCGCGGGCTTGCCTCACGGCATCATTGGCTTCGGGGTTTCGCGGGAATGCGGTGGCCCGGTCGAGAACCGGGGTTTCGACGGACGCATCATGCACAGCGTAGCGCTCGTCAGGCCACAGGAAGACCGGTTCGACGAGGTAGCCGTTGTTCGACAGGGTCGTGACGAGGAAGCCCGTACTGATCTGGTGCTTCTCGAACCGGTCGGCCATCTCTGCGAAGGCATCGCTGATCTTCGCCCAGGTCTCCGGCCCCTTGCTCATCGGCACGATGCCGTGGATCGGGACCCAGCGCTCGCCCTCGGGCCCGAGCATGTTGTTGAGTGGTGTGAACGGCGAGGACCTGATCACCTTGGGGATCGTGTTCGCCACCTCGCGCCCGTCGTGCCTGCGGCATATGCTCTTCAGGCGTTGGAGTTTTTCTTCGGCGGAAGCCTCGGACAGACCTTCGGTGGTCATATGAAGTGACCATGTCCCGCCGCCGAGAAAACCCCGCCCCGCGGCAGCGATCTTTACGCTTTCCTTCAGCCCTCTGAAGAGACCTTTCTGTTTCCTGATGACCTCGCCAAGGGCCTTGGCATCTTCTGCGAGGGAGGCGCGCTTCATCCGCACGGCGGTCAGGGCCGGGTCGAAGCCGAAGATCTCCGCCGCAAGGCCGAGTCGCCCGGCCTCCTCCAATGCCCGGGCGCAGGCCTCCCTGTTGCCGAACTCGAAGCTCGCATAGGCCTCGGCTCCGGGCTCGGGGATCAGTCGCAGCGTGATTTCCGCCTTGAAACCGAGTGCCCCTGCATCAGAAAGGAAGAGACCGGCAAGGTCTGGGCCGTAATGCCTGAAGAAGGGCGCGGCGCCCCTGGTGCCGGCGGTACCTGTCCGCACCACCGACCCATCGGCAAGGACGACGGTGAGGGCGATCACGCTGTCCGAAGTCGGACCGTAGGCACCGGCGCCGAAGAAGGCATTGTTCTGGGAAACCCCGCCACCGACCGTGGAGCTGATGCCTGAAAGCGGACCGAAGAAGGGCGTACGCAGCCTTTTCGGTTTCAGTGCTTCGTACAGCGTCTTCCAGGTGCAGCCTGCCTCCACGGTGACGTACATGTCCCGCTCGTTGATCTCGATGATCCGGTCCATGCGGCGCAGGTCGAGGATGCCGACACCTTCGCGGTCCGCCGTGTACCCTCCTGTATAGGACATGCCGCCGCCGCGCGGGTTGAGAGGGACCGCTTCCTCGTAGGCCGCCCCGACGACGGCCCTGAGCTCTTCCAGATTGGCAGGAGCGGCGACGAAGGCGGGGCGCTCGCCTCTCGACCAGATATCGGTGCTCATCAGCTCGAGCGCCTCGTCATCGTCCCTGTACCCTTCGGTGCCGAGCCGCTGGCGGAGTGTCTCGGTGAGGGCCTGCAAGGCGGAAATCGGCTTGGTCACGGACAGGGCTTCCTAGAGGCTGGTGGGTTGGTGAAGACCGAAGAAGGCGGCCGCTACCAGAAGGGCCCAGATGAGGGCGACGAGAGGACGTGCACGGAGAAGAACGGATCGCACCTGAACTTCCGCCCCGCTCTCAGGTTCCGACAGCCCGCCCAGTGCGGGGCCGAGAGGTTTGAGAACAATGCGGATCACGAGGCCGAGTGCGACGCAGGCGGCGAGGATGAGAAGCTTGATCGCGATGAAGAAGGGAAGCGTGGTGACCCCGATAAGCGCTGCCGTCCCCGCTGCCGCCGCCCCAAGGAAAAGACCCCATCTGAACGCCCTGTCGACCGCGGCGAGCGGCCGGGACGCACCGCGATCGTGCAGGCGCCAGGCGACCGCGAGCCAGCCGAGGGCAAGGATCGCGACAAGCCCCACGACGGGCCAGCCGAGCGAGATCCAGCTGCGCGCCTCCGCTGCGGCGAGTCCGGTGGGCAGGGTCAGGATAAGGGCGGTGCGCGGCGCCATGTCGACATCCGAGACGATCTTCGCCGCGAGCAGCCTTCGATCCGCGGGAAGGTCCGGGCGGATGAGATAGCGGCTGGTGTAGAACGCGCCGAGATCACCGCCCAGCCAGTAGACGAGGACGAGGACGTGCAAGAGCAGCAGCAGCGAAGTGAACAACAAGACTGGGGCCTCCCGGCAAAAGATATATCATTTGCCGGTCCATTCGCCAAAGCCTTCGGCGCAGCCCCTATTCCTTGGCGATCCAGACATTCTCGACGCCATCGTCGCGGCTGAGTCGCATCCGGTACTCGAAGCGATCGGCGCGGTAATGCGCGGTGATGTCCTGCACCGGGCGGCCTTCCGCATTGCGCATGATCCGGTGGACCCTCAGGAGCGGCGCGCCTTGGGCGATGCCGAGGTTCACCGCGACCGCCGCCTCCGCGGGCGCGGCGGCGATGGTCTGCTCCGCCTCGACGAGGGAATGGCCTGCCTTCTCCAGGAGCGTGATGAGCGATCCGCTCGCAAGCTCTGCCTCGTCATAGCTCTCCGCGATGTCTTCGGGGATGTGGGAAACGAGATAGGAGAGGGGCGCATCGCCGAGGTGGCGCAGACGGACGATCCGCTGCACACAGGCGCCGGGCGGCAGGGCAAGGGCCTCGCGAACCGCGGGGGTCGCCTCGGTCAGGACACAGTCGAGGAGCTGCACCCTGGTATCGACCCCCATGCGGGTCAGGCCCTCGATCATGGTCTGGAAGCTGCCCGAGATCACCGGGGCTGATGCGTCATAGGTGACGACCGTGCCGAGACCCCGCTGGCGCCTGACAAGGCCCGCGGCGGCAAGCTCGTTCAGTGCCCGCTTTACCGTGATGCGCGAAACGCCGAGTTGCTGGGAAAGGTCCTGCTCGGCGGGAAGCCGGGCGTACTGGCCGAGCCTGCCGCTGACGATCTCCGCACGCATCAGGTCGTAGATCTGCTGGTAGAGCGGAATCTGCGCTTCCTCGTCCAGCATGTCCGCGGTGAAGCTCAGCGTCCTGTCAGCCATCGCTCTCCTCCGGCCCTGCGCAAGGGGAAAGGTTTGCGAAGCCCCGGGCCGCGCTGTCAAGCGCTGCCCGTCGGAACGCCTGCGGCGCGGTGGGCGATCGATGCCGCGTCTTCCCAGATCTTGCCGCCGAGGAACCGGCCGATAGCGTTGGTGAACTCGAGATATTCGGTGCTGCGGTAGAGGCCCGAGGTCACGTAAGGATCGCCCTGCATCAGGGCTTTCGCATCCTCCCGGTTGTCCGCGAGGATCAGGAAGAGAGAGCCGCAGATCGCCTCCGCCCCGGGCTCGCGCAGCGGGCCTGCCGTCACGTAGCGCTGCCAGTGCTTCTCGACGTGGCGAAGATGGCCTTCGAGATGCTCGGCCCTCAGCGCAGCAGCGTTCTCGCCGTCACGGCAGAGAACGAGGAAACATCTCCCGGCGACCGGGTCGACCCTGGGCGGAGAACTCGTCGTCATGGCCTCACCTCTCAAGGACACCCCGTTCGAGAAGGCCCTCGATGACGGCCTGCTGCTGGGACAGGGCTTCGGATTTTTCGATCATGCGTGCGTCCCCGGACCGGTTCGGCGGCGCGTGATCGGCGCGGCCATAGACCTCTGCGAAGGCTGCGGTCGGGATCCGTGAAAGCGTGTTGGTCATGCCGGTCTGCCGCCGCGCCGAACGCAAGCCCTCGATATCGAGGACGGCGTTGGCGTTCATGGTCTCACCGCCCGAGGCTTCCGCAAGGGTTCGTCCGTACCAGTCCAGAACGGTCGACATCCCGTCGGTCGAAGCGGCGGGGATGAGCGTCCCCTCGATGCCGCCAGAGTTCGCGGAAACCAGATACGCGATGTTCTCCACCGCCCGGGCCTTCTTCGCGATATGCTTCGGGGTCAGTCCGGGGGCTGCCACCTCCGAGGTGGGATGCAGCAGGATTTCCGCGCCCTTGAAGACATGGGCCCGGGCGATCTCAGGATAGAGGATCTCTTCGCTGGCTACCGAGCCGAGATTCCCTATCTCCGTCCTGGCCACCGGGAACACGGCGTCCATGCCGTATGCGTCGAGATAGGCATCCCAAACGTCATAGGGCGAGGGTGTGTAAAGGGAGATCATCCGCCGGTAACGCAGCACGACGTCGCCCGAGGGCCCGTAGACCACGTTGGACTGGAAATAGAGATCGGGGAACCGGGGGTCGTTCTCGTAATGATTCGAGCACAGATAGATACCAAGTCCCTGCGCGAGGCCCTGGAGCCTTTCGGCCATGGCGCCTTCCATGTCGATAGCGGCCTTGGCCTGCCACTCCTCCCGGCTCTCACGGAGCGGGAAGCCGGTCATCCAGTACTCGGGCAGCACGACGAGCCTGAGGTCGTAGCCGTTGAAGCTCTTCAGGAAGCCCCTGGCCGAGGCGATCTGGCCGCGGACCCGGTCGATACTGGCATTCATCCGGGCAGCGGCAGCCTCGGCATCCTGGTCCTGGTTGACCGCATCGCAGACGGTCTGAAGCGCGAGCGCGGAGTATCGCATGGTCTTGGCTCCATAGGCGGGGGCACCGGCGGCCATCATGGCCGCTCCTGCCGAGGCGAGCATCTGCCGCCGGTTCAATCCTCAGCTCCGAATGCGTGGGCGCAGGCTTTCGCAGTCAGGATGTCGAGGCGGTCCATGGCGGCGAGGCTCGAAAGGATCTTCCGCAGGGCGGTGATCCGGAAGGGTTGGCCGGCGATATAGGGGGTGAGGGTGAAGGCGAAGGCCGTCGCTCCCTCTTCCCGGTAGCGCGAGACGTGGTCGTCCGCCGCGGTCATCAGCTGGCGGTACCATTCGTCCTCGGTCTGGCTGCGAGCCCCAAGAAGGAGCTCGTCCGACAGCTCGTTGTAGTGCGGTATGGCCGTCACCGGGCCTTTTTCCGTGGAAAGGGGAAGCGGCCGGTTGTCGGCTTCCCAGTCGAGGGTGACCGTGAACCCGGCCTCCGCGAGAAGGGCGGGTGTGCTGAAGCTTTCATTGCGGGCAGGGCTGAGCCACGTGCTGGCGTCGGGAAGAGCTTCGCGTGTCCGCGCGACCAGGGCTCGCTCCTCTTCATCGCCAAGGCCCGCGTGATGGATATGGGCGGAGGAGACTCCGTGGGCCGCGATTTCGTGGCCGCCCGCGGCGATCGCCTCGAGAAGAGGCGGATACCGCCTGGCCGTCATCGCATCGACGCAGAAGGTGGCCCGGAGCTTCGCCGCAGACAGCTCCCGCAAGATACGGAAGACCCCGACCCGGTTGCCGTAGTCCCTGACCGTATAGTGCCGAAGATCGGGGTAGGGCGTCTTCATCCCCGAAGCATGCCTGAAGGGCTCGGTGGGCGGGTCGAGCGGGAAGAAGGCGCAGGGTACCACGATCACCGCCACTGCGCGGGCGGAGCTTTTCAGCTCGGCCTTCTGCCGCCCCGGCAGGGGATCCCATCCGTAGAGGGACTGATCCATCCCGCGGCTGCGTTTCGGATAGGTGGTGTAGTCGTCAGGAAGAGGCAAAACCCGTCCCCCCCGTCATCACGCCGCGTTTCTGGATATCGGCAAGGGTCTGGTCCCAGTAATGCTCCCGGTAGTGCGCGGCGATCTCCGTCCCCGTCGCGAACCAGACGTCGTCCCGGTGGGCAGCGATGTGTTCCAGCACCTGCGCGAAGGGCTTCAGCCGGTGCGGCTGGCTGACGAGATAGGCGTGCAGCGGAATGCACATCACGGTGCCGGAGCGGCTTCCCTCTTCGAGAAGCTGGTCGAAATGGCGGATCAGGACATCGGCATAGCGTTCCGCGGACCAACCCTGTACGGAATATCCAATGACGTCGTTCACCTCCAGGGAGTAGGGCATCGAGACAAGCTTGCCGGTTTTCGTCTTGAGAGGCTGGGGCTGGTCATCCTGGAAGAGGTCGCACGAATACCAGAAATCGTATTCCGCGATCAGGTCCAGGGTCCGCTCCGTATGGGTGAGGGCAGGAGCGAGGTAACCCCTGATCCGCTGGCCGGTGGCGGCCTCCACGCTCCTGATCGAGTCCTCGATCACCGCCCGTTCCTGCGCCTCGTCCATGCCGTAGGAGAAGCGGGTGTTGTAGATCCCGTGGGAGAAGAACTCCCAGTTCCGCTCCGCGCAGGCCTCGATGATCTCGGGGTGATGGTCGACGAGGCCCACGGAAAGGGAGATCGACCCCCTCAGCCCGTGGCGGTCGAAGAGGTCCATCATCCGCCAGTGCCCGACCGTGTTCCCCCATGTCCTCTGGGAATAGCCGACGATATCGGGGTTCGGCCTCGGCCAGGGCTTGCGCTGCGGATTGGGAGGCGGGTTCCACTCGTAGTATTCGATGTTGGGTGCGATCCAGAAGGCGAGCTTCCTGCCCCCCGGCCACTCGATCCGTGGTCGCCCTTCATAGGGCCAGTAGTCGTAGAGATTGGGATCGGAATGGGTCATCGCCGCGTCTTCTCGATCGCCTCGTAGACCTTCGCGACGGGGACCACGTCGGCATATTTGAGATGCAGGTCCGTCAGGTTGGCGAAGTGATAGCTCTCGTGCTTGTCGGCCACGCACTCGATGGGGACAATGGTGCGGTAGCCGCGCGAGAGGCTGTCCACCGCTGTCGCCCTGATGCAGCCCGAGGTCGAGCCGCCGGTGACGACCACCGTGTCGACCTTGTGCCAGACGAGGAAGCTCTGGAGCGGCGTCTCGAAAAAGGCGCTCGGCATCCTTTTCGTATAGACCGCATCGACCCGCTCATCGATCGTCAGCCGATCGTCGAAGGCATGGCGGTCCGAGCCGTACCTGATGTTCTGCAGGCTGTCCGGTGTGTCGGTCCGCGTACCCCAGATGCCGGCGTCCGCGGCGTTGTCCATATAGGCAACCCGGGTCCAGACAACTGGCAGCCCGTTCGCCCGGGCGGCTTTCGAAATGCCGTCGATATGGCTCAACTGGTCGGGGTCGGTGACGTAGGCGGTCTTGGGAAAGAGGTCGGGGCGGGTGTAGTTCTTCTGCGGATCGACATTCACGATGCAGAGTTTCTCGCCGAAACCGAAAGCGGCGCGGGCCGGGTTCGCGATGACCTCCTCGAAGATTTCACGCGCGGTCTTGTCCGACCGTACCATGGTCGGTTCCGCCTTCGCCTCGGTCATACAGCTCTCCCGTTCCTGCGTTCGGTTTAATGGTATATCATTTCCCGCGCAAATCATCTGGGCAGGAGGTTACCGATGCGGATTGTGACAGTTTTCGTGGCTCTGGCGACAGCCTTGATGCAGGTGCCGGCGGCGCTGGCGGAAGAAGAGGAAGCGGCGGCATACCTGATCGTTCTCGGAGAAGTTCATGACCGCGAGGCCTTCATGGAAGGCTATGCGTCAAGGCTTGGGCCGCTCTACGAGCGCTATGGCGGCACCTATCTTGGCATTGGGCAGGATGTGGAAGTCCTTGAAGGCGACCTGGCCCCACAAAGCTTCGTTGTCGCCCGCTGGCCCAGCATGGAGGCGGCCCGCTCTTTCTGGTTCAGCGAGGAATATCAGGCGCTCCGCAAGACGAGAATCGAAGAGGACTGGGCCAGGTTCGATGTGGTTTTGGTGCCCGGCCTGCCAGCACGACCCTCCATTTCCGACCCGGAGTGAGGACTTCTCGCAACGGTACCTGCTTTTCGCTGCCGAGCTGGCTGGAACTTCATGGCAAAAGATATATCATTTGTGGCGATTCCAGCCAGGAAGCTCAGGAGAGGGAGGCCAACGATGCGTTCTACGAGATTAGCCCTTCGGTGTGCGGCAGGTTCGGCGGCCCTCGCGGCGGCGCTGACCGGGATGGCTCACGCCCAGACCGCAGCGCCCGAGGTCGATGCCGACGACACCATCATCGTCACTGCCCAGCGCCGTGAAGCGGACCTGCAGGACGTGCCGGCTGCGGTGACCGCGATCAGCAGCGAAGAGATCACCGAACAGAACATCTTCGACGTCAGCGACCTCCAGTACCAGGTCCCGAACATCTCCATCGCCGCAGGCACGGGCACAGCCAACTCGGCAAGGATCTTCCTCCGCGGCGTTGGCGAGGACGAGAGCCGCGGCGCAGTCGATCCGGCCGTCGCGATCTATGTCGACGGCATCTATATCGGTCGCAACGTGGGCGCGCTCTTCGATGTCGTCGACCTGGCCCAGATCGAAGTGCTCCGTGGTCCCCAGGGCACCCTCTATGGCCGCAACGCCTCGGGCGGCGCGATCAAGCTCGTCAGCCGCAAGCCCGAATTCGAGAACGGCGCCGAGGCGGGAATCACCGTGGGCAACGAGGGGCGCTTCGATGCCCGCTATGCCGGCAACATCGCCTTCTCCGACCAGACGGCCTTGCGGGTCTCGAGCCTCTACCGCCAGCGGGACGGGTTCTGGGACCTCCAGCCCAATGGTGATTTCGCCGGTCAGGGCGGGGAGGTCGGTGACGTCAGTCTCGCCTCGGTCAGGGCATCGCTGCTCCACGTCTTCAACCCCGATTGGGAAGTGACGTTCATCGGCGATTACACCGACGACCAGTCCGACCCGATCCCGGCGTCACGGGCACCCGCCGTGGATGCCGACGGCGACATCTTCACGATCGAGCCGCCCGTCGGCACCACCTGTTCTTCGGCCTTTCCAAGCTTCCTCCAGCCCACGGGCTGCTTCACCGACTTCAATTCCGAGGTCCAGACCGGCGGCGTCTCGATGGATATCTCCGGCCGCCTCGGACAGTTCGAGGTTCAGTCCCTGACCGGCTACAGGTTCATGGAAGACGAGCTGGACAGCCTCGTCTCGATCCCCTTCGCCCAGGAAACCGACCAGGACCAGTTCAGCCAGGAATTCCTCCTGAGCTCCGACTTCGACGGGCCTTTCAACTTCGTCAGCGGCATCTACTACTATCAGGAGGACGTCGAACTCGATGTGAACTTCGTCGCGCTGACGCAGATCGAAACCGATACCGAAGCCTTCGCGATCTTCGGGCACGGCACCTACGACTTCACCGAGGCCCTGACCCTCACCGCGGGCGTCAGGTATACGGAAGAAGACAAGACCTTCAGCGGTATCGGCCTCATCGGCACCCGCGACGATGAGCGGACCTTCGTCAACACGCTCTACAATGTCGGTCTCGACTGGGACCTGACGGACAACGTCATGGCCTATGTCTCCTACGCCACGGGCTTCAAGTCGGGGGGATGGTCTCCTGACTGCTTCGCGGGCGGCCTCGGCTGCTTCAGGCCGGTGGACGAGGAAGAGGTGGCAACCACGGAAGTCGGTGTGAGGACCCAGCTCTTCGACAACCGGCTGCGCTTCAACGCCACCTATTTCTTCAACACCTACGAAGGCCTCCAGATCGGCGCGACGGTGCCCGATGTGGGTGGCTTCACACGCTTCAACGTGGACGAGACGGAGATCCAGGGCTTCGAGATCGAGACCCGCCTGTTCCTGACGGACAATTTCTCCTTGTACGGCAATCTCGGCCTTCTCGATGCAGAATACACCGAGGTTACCGAGTTCCAGGCTGGCGGCCTGACGAACGCCGGCGCGGCCTGTCCGGGCGGTGTCGTAACGATCGAATGCGCTCTCGATCTCGAACTCAAGAACGCTCCCGAGTACAAGGGGCTCATCGGTGCCCAGTACGAGTACGACCTGCGCAACGGGGGCAATCTCTTCTTCAACGTGAGCGCGGCCTTCGAGGACGAAAGCTGGAGCCTGGTGGCCAATGGTCCGCCCGCGACCCTCACCGATCCCGACACCCTGATCGATGCCAGGATCGCCTACACGCCGCAGAGCGACCGCTGGACCCTCGCGCTGTGGGGCACGAACCTCTCGGACGAGCAGGTCTGGCGCGCAGCGACCAGCACGACCGCGGGCGGTGACGTCTACGCTTCGCCGCCGCGGCAGTGGGGGGTCGATCTCGATGTCAGGTTCTAGAGCCTGATGCGGCTCCCGAACCCCCTTGCGGCGGGCGCCCTTGCGCTCGCCGTCTTCGCGACCGCTGCGGCGCGGGAGCCGGAGCCGGTCACCGAAGAACCCTGGCTCATGGCAACGGCCAGCGTGACCGATCTTGACCGGTCCGCAGCTTTCTTCACGCAGATCGGCGGCTACGAGATCCTCCATCGCGGTGCGGTCGATGCAAGGGAGATCGAGGCCCTCGGACTTGCCGAAGGGAGCAGCGGCGAGGCGCTCGTTCTCGGGGCACCCGGATCGGAAGACGGTTTCATCCGCCTGCTTCGCTTTGAGGGGGCCGGACGCAAGGTTCCCACCCGTCCTGGCGCCCGGGCGTGGGACACGGGCTGCATCTGGTCCGTCATGGTCCGGATCAAGGGGATGGAGAGCGTCTATGACGACGCCATCGCGCTTGGCTGGTGGACCGAGACCCCGATCACTTATCTCGAGTTCGGCCCCTCGAAGCTCAACGTCGTGGTCTTCAAGGGACCGGACGGGTTGCAGGTGCAGGGCTACGAGCGGCTCGCCAATCCGCTGCCCGAGGGTTTCCCGGCTTTCGAGCGGGTCAGCCAGCCATTCAACATCATGCAGATGACCCGCGACCGGGCAGCCGCGAAAAGGCTGATGACCGACATCTTCGGGTTCGAGACGTTCTGGTATGGCGATCCTTATACAGATAAGGAACCCACCCCGATGCCCCTCGGCATCCCGACGAACCTCACCACGACGATCCCCTATCTTGCCGGGATCTTCTATCCCGTGCCGATGGAGACCGGGCGGATGGAATACATCGAGATCGACGGGCTCGAAGGCGAGGACTACGCCGACAGATGCGAAGCGCCCAATCTCGGGTGGCTGTCGGTGACCTATCCGGTCGACAGCGTGGAGGAGACCCGCAGGACCATTGCCCGGCGGGGCGGCGAGGTGGCGATTCCGCTCCATCGCACCGACTACGGACCGTTCGGTGAGGCCCGGGTCTTCGGCATCAAGGCCCCTGATGGCGCGACGATCTTCTTCGCGGAAGGCACGGATATCCCCGCGGACTGATACCGGGACGGGATGCGGGGGGTACGCTGCGACGAGGGGCCTTGCGAACTGGCGCTTTGCTTTTTCCGTTCCCTCTCCACATCAAGACAAGTCGCAGCGGAGGAGCCGATGGCCGAAACCAGCAAACCCCAACTCGACAAGGAGGCCCTGCGCCGGATCATCGAAGCCACGGTATCCGCCTCGGGCGAGCCGGATCCCTCGACATTGCCCCATCAGGTCCGCCGCAGGATCGAGGGGCAGGCGACCGGTGACATCGACGTCGATGCCTATATCGCCGAGGTCCTCGAGACCATGAAAAAGGCCTGAGAAGCCTTTCTTAAGCGTAGGATAGCGACAGCTTGAGCGGCCGCCGCGCTGTCTTCAGAACGGATGCCATGAAGCTCGCTCTCCTCGCCCTTCTCACGGCCCTGCTTTCTGTACTGCCGACCGGCGCGCTAGCCCAGGCCAATGGTGCGGGAGGTCAGGCGAACGGGGTGGATGTCAGGCGCCTCTGGGTCAGCCGCGATGCCCTTCCCGAGGACAGCCTCTTTGGCCAGTTCCGCGCCTATCAGGAGAGCCAGCGCTTCATCACCGAACCGATCCTGCAGGGTGAGGCCCTTGATGCCTTCCTGGTCAGGATGGGCATGAGTGCCGCCGATGCAGAAGAGGCCGCCGCCGTCTTCCTCGAGGAGTCCGGGCTCGAAAAGCTCGATCCGGGCACTGCCGTAAGGCTCAAGTTCCGGCGCGCCCATGTCACTCCGTTCCAGATCGAGGCCGGCGGATGGCGCCGGGGCCTCGAGGCCATGGAGGTGTTGCTTCCCGCTGGCCGGCTCGTCGCTCTTGGAAGGGTGCCCGGCGGTTTCGAGGCCGCCACGAAGCTCGTGGAGATCGAGAAGCGCTACGTCGCGGCGGCGGGTGAGATCAGGAATTCGCTGTTCGCCTCCGCCTTCGGCGCCGGGGTACCGCGGCAGATGATGATCGAGTTCGCCGATGTCTTCGCCTTCGACGTGGACTTCGTGCGGGAGATCTATGCAGGCGACCGGTTCGAGCTGGTCTACGAAGTTCTCTACGACGAACAGGGGCGCGAGATCGGCACCGGCGATATCGTCTTCGCAGCGCTGACCTGGAAGGGCGGGCGCTATTCTCAGGGATATTACCGCTTCCGGCCCGAGGGGCAGGCTGAGGGCTCCTATTTCTCGGCGGACGGGCGCGACCCCCGGACCCTCCTGATGAAGACGCCGATCAACGGCGCGCGCGTGACCTCGCGTTTCGGACGGCGGCGGCACCCGGTTCTCGGCTACACGACCGGTCACAAGGGGATCGATTTCGGCGCCCCGACGGGCACGCCCATCATGGCGGCGGGGGACGGCGTCCTGAAGCTCTACGGTCCCCGCGGGACTTTTGGGAATTATGTGCGCATTGATCACGGCAACGGGCTTGAGACCGCCTATGCCCACCTTTCCCGTTTCGTGCCCGGCCTCAGGATCGGATCCGAAGTGCGGCAGGGCGAGGTGATCGGTTATGTCGGAACCACGGGCCGCTCGACCGGGCCGCACCTGCACTACGAGGTGTGGAGCAAGAACCAGCCCATGAACCCCGAGACGATCAAGGTCGCGGTGGGCCAGGCCCTCGAGGGCGAGAGCCTCGATGAATTCCGCACGGCGAAGGCCCGGACGGACTCTTTGCGAATTCATCCTTTCACGATCGCTTCGGCGGAAACACTCCCTTAACCTTGAGGTTGGCGTTTGGGTGCTTGCCTGACGGTGTCGGCTGCGTGAAAGGCTTCGAAATGACTGATCAAAACGACCTCTCCTTCGCGAGCCTTTTGGCTTCGCGTCTCTGCCATGACCTCATCAATCCCGCTGGCGCGCTGAACACCGCTCTCGACGTCCTCGACAACGAGGATGACCAGGAGCTGAGGGCCCATGCCGACAGCCTGGTGCGGGAAGCCACGGCCAAGCTCGTCACCCAGATCGAATATGCGAGGATCGCCTTCGGTGCGGCGGGCGGCGCGGAAGGCCAGCTCGACAGCGAGCAGCTCAGGAGCCTCGCGGAGCGGCTCTACAAGTTCCAGAAGGCGGACCTTCGCTGGAAGATCGCCCCTTCGGGCATCGGCAAGGCGGAGGGCAGGGCGCTCCTGAACCTCCTTCTTGCGGCAGAGCGCATCGCTCCACGCGCAGGATCGGTGGTCAGCGTCGAGGACGTGGCCGGCGGCTTCGTCATCATCGCCGAGGGCAAGAAGGCGCGCCTGCCCGAAGACATGACCGACACCCTTGCCGGGCGACCTCCGTCGGACGAACCGAAGCTGATGCCGGCGCGCCTCGCGCAGAAGCTCGCCTCCTCGGTCGGCAAGGCGATCACGACTGAAGAATTCGAGGAGCGGGTGAACATCTTTCTTCGGTAAAGTTTGAAACAGCGGCTTAATTCTCGGTTGAGCCTGTTCGTCCTACCTGTCCCGTCAGGGAATCCGCGTCAGGGGCAGGGCATGACGAAAGCATTGATCATCGAAGACTCAGGAAGGGTTCGCGAGATCCTGACCTCCATGACCGCTTCACTCGGTTACGACGTGCAGGCCGTGGCGGATGCGCAAGCCGGGGTGGAGGCCACCGAGCCCTTCGAACCCGACGTGATCCTTCTGGACTGGGACCTTCCCTCGTCCGGCGCGCTCGACTACCTCACCGGGCTCGCCGAATGCAGCCTTCAGCCCAAGCCCATGGTCATCCTCATGGCGACGGAGAACGAGCCGCGGGTCTTCGCCCTCGCGCGGGCCGCCGGGGCGTCGCACTATATTCTCAAGCCGTTCGAGCGGGGCGATCTTGCCTCGGTCCTCAAGAAGGCCGGCCTGCCGGTCGAAACCCGCGCCGCCTGAACTAGCGCGCCGCGGCCAGCAGCATGCGGAGGGCCTGCCGGGCCGCATGTTCGCGGATCAGCTGGCGTGACGGTCCCGCAAAGACCCGGCGTTCGGTTCTCACGCCGTCTCTCGTGGCAAGGCCGAACCAGACGAGGCCGACAGGCTTGAGGGGGGAGCCGCCGCCCGGGCCTGCGATCCCGGTGATGGCGACTGCCAGGTCGGCTCCCGCCTTTCTCAGTGCACCTCGCGCCATGGCTTCGGCCACTTCGCGGCTGACCGCGCCGTGGTTGTCGAGATCACCCTGGGGAACGCCGAGGAGGTCCCGCTTGGCTTCGTTGGCATAGGTGACGAAGCCGTGGGTGAACGCGGCAGAGGACCCCGATACCGAGGTGAGGGCGGCGGAGACCATCCCTCCCGTGCAGCTTTCGGCGGTGCTGAGCGCCAGCCCGCGGGCTCTCGCCGCTGCGACCAGATCGGTGGCCAGCTTGCGGCACGCGGGCGAGATCATGCGCTGCCCCTGACGCTGATGGTGGCCGTGGCCTGCGCCGCGATGCCTTCGCCCCGGCCGGTGAAGCCGAGTTTCTCCGTGGTGGTGGCCTTCACCGAGACCCTGTCGAGGGAGACGCCCATGATGCCGGCGAGGACGCCGCGCATGGTCTCGCGGTGGGGACCCACCTTGGGCGCCTCGCAGATGAGGGTCACGTCGCAATGGAGGAGGCGGCCACCGCGCTTTTTCACCAGATCGGCGGCATGGCGGAGGAAGACTTCCGAAGGTGCCCCGCGCCATTCTTCGTCCGAAGGCGGGAAATGCTGGCCTATGTCGCCTTCGCCCAGCGCGCCGTAGATCGCATCGGTCAGGGCATGCATGCCGACATCGGCGTCGGAATGACCCTTCAGTTTCCGGTCATGGGGAACGACCACCCCGCAGAGAGTGACGTGATCGCCGTCCTCGAAGGCGTGGACGTCAAAGCCTGAGCCGACACGGGTTTCCATCTCACGCTCCAGAAGCTGCTCGGCGAGGCGAAAGTCCTCGGGCCGGGTGATCTTGAAATTGGTCGGCAGGTCCTCGACCAGCCGAACCCCAAGGCCAGCCGCCTCGAAGAGGGAGGCGTCATCGGTCATGTCGTCCCGCACCCTGTAGTCTTGGTGGAGGCCGAGGATCCGCTCGAAGCGGAAGCCCTGAGGGGTCTGGGCCCGCCAGAGGCTCTCGCGGGGGACCGTGGCCTCGACGAGGCCTTCCCGTCCGCGCTTCAGCGTGTCGGCGACGGGAAGGGCGGCGATCGCGCCGTCTTCGGTGTCGAGGGCCGCGAGAACGGACGATATCGTCTCCTCGGCGACGAAGGGCCGGGCGGCATCGTGGATCAGGACCTTGGCCGGTTTGCAAGGCGCCAGCGCCTCGAGCCCGAGGAGGACCGAAGCCTGGCGTTCCTTCCCGCCTGTCACCGGATCGGCGAGGCGAGGCAACCCTGAGGCCTCCTGCCGGTAGAGCTCGTCATGGTCCTCGCCGATCACGACCTGCACGAGGTCGATCCCGGGATGCATGCAGAAGGCCCGCAGGGTTCGCCGCAAGACGCTCTCGCCGGCGAGGTCCCGGTACTGCTTCGGAAGCTCGCCTCCGGCCCTCAGGCCGCGCCCTCCCGCCACGATCAGTGCTGCGTTGGTCATGCTCCGCTTCTTACCGAGTCGGACGGGCTTTGCACCCGTTGATGGAGGGCCTTGCCGGCGAGACTCCACAGGGAACAAGGTTTCCGCTAGTTTAGGAAATTCGCAGGTGGAGGCGTGGACCGCGATGGGTGCCGCCGCAGGGCTTTTGAGGGGAGTGATCCTCGCCGTTCTCTTCGGCGCGGTGGCGGCTCTTGTCGGCGCTGTGGTTGCGCTCGTCTTCTGCACCACGGGGGCCTGCAGCGCGGCCGTGCCGGTCGCCGAGCTGATCACCACCCCGACCCCGGGGCTCGGCGGAGCGATCAGCACCGCGGCGGTCCTTGCGGTCCTCCTGTTTCTCGGCCTCTTCCTGGTTCTGATTCCCGACGATCCCGTGCGCAGCCTCGCCACCATCTTCTCGGCCCTGATCGCGGTTCTCGCCTTCCTCCTCTTCCTGCCGCGCCCCGGCGGCGTGGTGGAGCGGGCCGACGAGCCTGTGCCGGAAGAGATCGCCCGCGCCGGGGAGCGGTTACCCGACCTCCGCGACCAGAGGCTCGATCCCGAACCCTCCGAGGGGGCGTTCACCGAACCGGGGTTCGAACGTTCCGAGCCTCTTCCGGCATGCGGGGAAGGGACGTTCTTCGACGGAGAGGCGTGCGTCCCCTGCACGACCACGATCACTGCCGACGCGCCGCCCCGTCTCACCTTCGATCCCGTGCCGACCGAGGCCCACTGGGTCTACGCACGCGAGGACCTCGTGGAGCTCGGCAGTCGCGAGGTGCCCCTGGGGACCTTCGCGGAAGGCTTTGCCGAAGCTCACCGGCTCTGTCAGGCCGAAGCGCTCCTCGTCTTCGGTTCGGCTTCGGCTGACGGGGGGCGTCCGCGCAACGACCTCAGGGCCCGCAACAGGGCCAGCCGCCTCGGCGATGCGCTCAGGCGGGCCTGCCCGTCCGCACCCCCTGTCTTCGCGCTCAGCCTCGGGCAGTCCGAAGCGGCCGAGGATGTCGCCGCCGACCGCCCGATCAGCGTGGTGCGAGTGGCCTCCCTGACCGCGGATGAAGTCTCGATGCCGGTGATCCTCGAAGAGCTCGGCTACGTGATCGCGGCGGGTGGCCCGGCGCCGGACCTTCTCTCCCGCCGCTCGCGGTTCCCCGAACCATGGCGAAGCTCCGATGGCGGACGGGCCGCCCTGCGGGTGAAGACGCGGCCCACCGAGACAGTGACGGTGCCGGCCATCGATGCGCCCGCATCCTGCCGTGCCGGCGATCTTGGGGTTGACGGGCGCTGAGTGATCGGGCATTGGCCCGGCTCGCGCAGGTGAACTGCGCCACGTCGAAGACCGCAGGCTGCCGTAAGTCCTGCCGAGACGGCTGATCAGGCTTCTCGAGCGCCCCCGAACAGGCGGCGCTGTTCTCCGTCGCGGCAAGCGGTTCGTCTTAGACGGAGAGTTTCGATGCCCCTCAACAGGGAACAGAAGAAGGACCAGGTCGCCTGGTTCGAGAACGTCCTCAATGACAACGAGGTCATTGTGGTGATGAAGAACCACGGCCTCAGCGTCGCCGACATCACCGAGCTGCGCAACAAGATGCGCGAAGCGGGCGGCGGCGTGAAGGTGGTCAAGAACCGCCTCGCCCGGATCGCCATCGGCGACCGTCCCGGATCGGAGGTGAAGGAGCTCTTCGCCGGTCCGACCGTCATTGCCTATTCCGAGGATCCGGTCACCGCGCCGAAGGTCGTGGTCAAATGGATCAAGGGCCGCGAGACCCTCGAGATCGTCGGTGGCCTGATGGGCGAAACCGCGATGGACGAGGCGGGCATCAAGTCGCTGAGCGACATGCCGAGCCGCGAAGAGATCATCGCCTCGATCGTCGGCCAGATCATCGCCCCGGCGGGCAATATCGTCTCGGCGGTCACCGCCCCGGCGTCCAACCTCGCCTCCATCACCCAAACCCTGGCCGAACGCGAAGACGCGTAAGGCCCACTGCCTCATCAGTTCACGGAAAGGATAACATCCCATGGCAGACATCAAAGCGCTTGCTGAACAACTCGTCGGTCTCACCCTTCTCGAAGCCAACGAGCTCAAGAACCACCTGAAAGACGAATACGGCATCGAGCCCGCAGCAGGCGGTGCCGTCATGATGGCCGGTCCGGCCGGCGGCGGGGAAGGCGGTGCGGCCGCTGAAGAGAAGACCGAATTCGACGTCATCCTGACCTCGGCCGGTGACAAGAAGATCAACGTCATCAAGGAAGTCCGCGGCATCACCGGCCTTGGCCTCAAGGAAGCCAAGGAGCTCGTCGAAGGCGCGCCGAAGCCCGTCAAGGAAGCCGTCTCCAAAGACGAAGCCGAAGAGCTCAAAGCCAAGCTCGAAGGTGCCGGCGCGAGCGTCGAACTCAAGTAAGTTTCGTTCCCTCACGAACGTTTCGGAAGAACCCGGCCCTCGCGGCCGGGTTTTTTCTTGCGTACATGTCAGTCGTCCGTCGGCCCGCCACGGGGGGCGGCGGGGCCGCAGCGGCGCAACGGATGAATAGGCCGGACCAAACCGTCCGCTCCCGGCCTTTCTACTGGATTGCAGGGCCTAGCTCTCGTTGTCTTCCTGCATCGCCGCCATCAGCTCCTGGTCGCGGGCCTTGGCCTTGCGGTACGGGTCGCGGTCGCGGACCCTTTCGGCATAGCGGATGAATGCGTCCCGCTCTGGCAGGGTGTCGAACTGGATGCCCCAATCGACCTGCGCGCCGACATAGACGTCGGCCATCGTGAAGCGGTCGCCGCAGACATAGAGCCGGTTCGAGAGCCAGGCTTCGAGGACTTTCACAGCGAGGTCGTAGTTCCCGTAGCCGAGCATGCGGCCTTGTTCCTCGGAGGCTTCAAACCCCATGGAACGGTTGATGACCGCGGCTTCCAATGCGCCGGCGCCAAAGAACATCCAGCGGTAATAGCTCGCCCGCTCCCCGGGGGCGGGGGCGAGACCCGCCTGCGGGAAAGCGTCGGCAAGGTAGGCGCAGATCGCGGCGCTCTCGGTGACGACCTGGCCGTGATGCCTGATCGCCGGGACCTTGCCCATGGGGTTGATCGCAAGATAGGCGTCCGACTTCATCGGCGCCCCGTAGGCCACGATGTTCTCCTTGTAGTCGGCGCCTGCCTCCTCGAGGGCCCAGCGTGCGATCTGCCCGCGGGACATGGGGTTGGTGTAGAACTCGAGCATTGCCGTCTCCATCGCGCCTGCCCGTTCCTCGTCGGCCGAAGGGACGGGTGCGGACAAGCGCGATTGGCAGCTCCTATTCGCTGACGCCGAGTTCGTCTTCGAGGAAAGCCGTGATCTCCTGCATCATGTGCACCCGATTGCGCAGCTTGCGCACCGAGTGGCCCTCGTCCGGCCAGCGGAGGTAGGTCACATCCACGCCCCGCTCCCGCAGCCGCCGGACCATACGGTCGCTCTCGGTAACCGGATCGCGTGGGTCATTGACGCCGTGACTGAAGAGCATCGCGGCTTCGATCTCATCGACATTGTTGATCGGCGAGATCGACGCGAAGAATTCGCGTTCTTCGGGGTCGGAGATGTCTCCATATTCGATGACGTCGGAAGCTTTCAGGTACGGGGAGGCTTCCTCGAGGGCGCGAACCCAGTCGGAGACACCGACGATGGAAACACCGGCGTCGAAGAGCTCCGGGTACGCGCCGACCGCGGCATTGGTGAGATAGCCGCCGTAGGAGCCGCCCATGATCGCAACCCGCTCGCCGTCGAGGCCGTCCGTCTCCTTCAGCCAGCCCACTGCATCGGCCACGTCGTCCACGGACTTCGTCCGGTTTCGCTGGTTGTCGAGGCGCGCGAAAGACTTGCCGAAACCGGTGGAACCCCGGAAGTTCAGGTCGAGGACCGCGATCCCCCGGCTCGTCAGGTATTCTGCGAGGGGTTCGAAGGTCGGTCGGGCCTGGCCGGTGGGCCCGCCATGCACCATGATGACCACGGGAGCGTCGCCGTCTTCGTCGGGCCGGTAGAGCAGGCCTTGGAGTTCGACGCCGTCGCGGGCCTCGAAGCGAACCGATTCGGGAGCCTGGAAGTCCTCGATCGGAAGGCCCGCATCCTGCGGCTCGGCCACGACAGTCATCGAGGGCCTGCGGCCCGAAAGATCCACCACGGCGACCGTCCCGGGGGTGCGCGGGCCGGTGATGTTCACCGTCATCTTCATCGCATTCTCGGCACCGTCGAGGGAATAGACCCCGCGAGGCAGCTCGGGGACATTCACCGACCGGCCCCTGCGATCGAGATCGATGATCCCGACCTCGGAATACCCGTTGTCGTTTTCGGTCCAGGCCAGATAGCGCCCGCCGACCAGGGCGATGTCCTCGACGTCGCGGCTTTCGGGCTCTTCGATGAAGGTGAGGGCGGCTTCGGCATCGCCGCTCTGCTCATAGGCGGCAAGGTCGAAGCGGGCGAGGCCGTTGAACTCGCGCTCATGATTGGTGGCCATGTAGAAGCCCGAGCCGTCGGGTTCGAAAACGAAGCTCGAATAGCTGGAGGTCACCTCCGGATCGAAGATGGTCTCCATCTCCCCGGTGGAGACATCGAGCAGGTGAAGCACATTGCCGTCCTCGCCCCGGGTCTCGGTGACGATGACCTCATCGGTACCGGGCCGCCAGGCCTGCGGGAAGAAGCCGAACGTCCCTTCGAAAACCTCTTCGGGCTCGCTGCCGTTCCCGGCGAGGTAGATGTCGAAGTCTGTCCCGTTCCTCTGCGTGGTGGCGAAGACGAATCGGTCCCCGTCATCGTCGAAGTCGCCGAAGCTGTTGAAGGCTTCCGAAGCGGCGAGAATGCGTTCTTCCTGACGGCCGTCCTGGGTCAGGAGGGTGTAACCGACCCGTTCGTTGCCATCGGTATCCGAGGCGACGAGGATCCGCCCGTCCGGGGCGAAGCTGTAATTCGACACTCCCGTTCCGTAGGTGAGCTGGCGGGGCGCGCCGCCGGAGGCGGACACCGCGAAAACCTGCGGCTCGCCGGTGATCGAGCTCGAATAGATCACGGTCTCGCCGTCCGGGGAGATCTGCCCGCCGCGGGCGCCGAGGACCTTGAAGTAGCGGACCACGCTGGCCTGGTCCGACCCTGCGAGCCCGGCGCTGGCGGGCGCGACATCGGGGGTGTCTTCAGGATAGGGCCAGTTGCCGGCCTCGTCCTGGGCGAAGGCGCCACCGGAAAGCACGCTACCGGCGAGAAGGGCTGAGAGGATCGGTTTCATATGCAAGAGAACATTCCCCGGGGCTTGTGACGGTGGGGGCTTGCCAGCGCTGAGGGGAGGGGTCGAGCCATTTAGGCAGGCGCGGAACCAAGGCTTCCGCCATGCGTTCACGGTTTGAGGCGCGGTTCCTTCAATTGCGCAAAAACCGCTTGTCAACCGATTGCAATTGGCTTAACGGGCCCGTTCCTCGGGGCGGCGGCCATCCCGGGGTCTGGCTGTGCACGTGCGAACCTACATCGTAGTCAAAATTTGAAGAACCGAGCGTCTCTGACCCCGCCGGCCCTTTGGGCGCGGGGTTTTGGTGCTTAGTCGTCGGTCCTCTTCCGCCGAAGGGACCGGTCTTCGCCCGGCAGATCGGGCAGTTAGAACATGATCGGCCCGCTAAGGGGCCGAAGTTGAGGGCGGTCTTTATGGCTCAGAGCTTTGTC
>CAZAFU010000041.1:0-21435 GCA_964484475.1 uncultured Caulobacterales bacterium
TTCACGGCACGGCCATCGGCCTCGCCCTGGAGCCAGGCGAGCCCGTTCTGGGGATCCTCCTCCTGGGAGAACCGGGGGCGGGAAAATCACGCCTCGCTGCGGAACTGATCGCCCATTGCCCCTTCGGCAAGACCGGCCTGATCGCCGATGACCTCGTCTTGATCGACCGGGACGGGCGCGCGCTGCCATCTCCCGGAGGCCCTCTTCTTCACATCAGGGAGGGCGGCATCGCCCGGGTCCGTCCCGCGCCGCCTTCCCGGATCGCCTTCATCTTCGCCCTGGGGAAGGAACTTCCCGGGCTTCCCCCTGCCCTCCGGTCCGCTCCGGTCATTCCCCTTGGACATGCCGCAAGGCACGCAGCCGGCGTACGCCTTCTTGCGGGATCGCTTGCATCGGGCGAAACCCTGTGGTGCGGATTCGAACCCGGACCCTAGACCCCGCGCGGAGGCCCCATGATCGGTATCGTCGTCGTCACCCACGGCAATCTTGCCAAGGAACTGCTTCAGGCTGCCCTTCACGTGGTCGGGCCGCAGGCCGGCATGCGGGCGGTCTGTATCGGCGCCGATGACGACATGGAAAAGCGCAGGCGCGACATCGTGCGGGCTGCCGAAGAGGCCGGCGGCGGAGACGGCGCGATCATCCTCACCGACATGTTCGGCGGCACCCCCTCCAATCTCGCGATCGCCGTCATGGAAGAGGCCAGGGCGGAGGTGATCGCCGGGGTGAACCTGCCCATGCTGATCAAGCTCGCATCGGAAACCTATCGCGAGAACAGCAGCATGGAGGAGGCGGTGAAGGCGGCCCACGACGCGGGACGCAAATACATCAACGTGGCCAGCTGGGTCCTCAACGGCGACGAGGGCGCGGCGTGACCACGACTGCCGAGAGGCGGGTCGAGATCGTCAACACCCGCGGCCTCCACGCGAGGGCCGCCGCCAGGATCTGCGAGACCGCCGGCCGTTTCGAGGCCCGCATCACGATCTCCAGGGACGCGAACACCGTCGGTGCGCGCTCCCTGATGGCGCTCCTGATGCTCGGCGCCGGCAAGGGAACCGAAGTCCTCGTTGCGGCCGAGGGCGCAGGCGCGGAAGAAGCGGTGGAAGCCGTCAGCGAACTGATCGCCGCCGGCTTCCACGAGACCGATTAGTCCCTGCGGTACTGGACCGGCAGTTCCCGTCCGGAAAGATCGAGGTAGCGACGCGCGAGCCTGCTCTGCCTGTTCTCGAGGCTCATCTCCTCGCCTTCGATGAAGACCCGCACGGGGCGGCTCGAAAGCTCGAAGGGGTCGCCGTTCCAGATCACGACATCGGCGAGCTTGCCCCGTTCGAGACTGCCGAGCTGCCGGTCGAGGCCGAACATCGCCGCGGGAGCCAGCGTGACCGCCCGCATCGCCTCTTCGTAGGGGAGGCCCGCCGCAACGGCGTTGCCGGCAAGCTGGGGAAGGAGGCGTGCATTGTGCGTGAAGCCTGTCCCGGGATCGAAGAAACTGATCTCGACACCCGCCTCGGCAAGCCGCGAGGGCGCAGCTTCATCCGAAGCCATGGTTTCGAAACTCGCGGGAAGGTTCAGGAGCGGCGTCGTGATCACCGGGATACCCGCGTCGGCGATCGCGTCCCCGAGGCGCCAGGCCCCGCTTGCGCCCACGAGGATCAGGTCGAGGCCATACTCCTCGCCGAGATCGAGCACGCGGCGGATGTCCGAGATGCTCTCAACACCGACCATCAGTTTACGGTCGCCATCGATCACCGGGAGCAGCGCTCGGGCATCGCCTGCGGACAGACGGTCACCAAGGTCCCGCCCCGCGTAGGCTTCGGGATCATCGCGGTAGGAAGCCGCATCCTCCAGCGCCCGGCGGAAGGCCGCGAACGCCCCGGGCCGCGAGCCCCCATGCTGGCGCGCGCCGGCGCCGCCGAGGGTCACGGACTGCGCGACGCAAGGCTCGGTGATGGCGTCCTCGCCGCGCTTCATGGCGATGACCATGCCGCAACCGCCGAAGATCGAATCGCCGGATCCCGTCGTGACATAGGCCCGGGTGATGCCGCCGGCTCTGGTGATGTCGATCACGCTCGTGTCGGCATTGAAACCGTCCGCTGCCGAAAGCGAGGCCGTGATCGTCGGCTCTCCGCGTGTCGCGGCGTCGTTGCTCTCACGGTCGGCCCCGATCTCCGTCAACCCGATCGCGGAGACCGGAACGAAGAAACCGGGTGTCACGGGCTGTCCCTGCGCATCGATCGTGCGGGCGTTCTGGGGCAGGGGCAGGTTCTCCCCTACCGCCGCGATCCGCCCACCACGGAGGATCAGCGTACCGCCCTCGATGACATCACCGCTCGGCGAGGTCATGTGCAGCGTCGCGTTGGTGATCGCGACGGTCTCCTGCGCGACGGCGGGCATTGCGGCCAGACAGGCTGCGGTCACGAGAATTCGTTTCAACATCAGATATCCTCCCGCGCGGACTGCCCGAGCTCGAAATCGAAGACCGGCTGTCGCGCCTCGTCGGCACGGTCATAAAGAAGCGCTCCGTCCACGAAGACCTTCTCCGGTTGTGAATAGACAGAGAACGGATCACCACTCCAGACGACGAGGTCGGCGGCCTTGCCTGCCTCGATCGTTCCGGTCTCGCCGAGAATGCCCATGGCCCTGGCCGGGTGGGACGTGATCCAGGAGATCGCCTCCTCCGGCGCGATGTTTAGGCCGAGCGCGTTCCCGTCCGCCATGGCCTTGGCGGCCTCCTGGTTCAGGCGCTGGATGCCGATGTCGCTGTCGGAATGGATGATCGCGCAGCCGCCCTCCTGCGCCGCGATCAGGGCCGCGTTCTCCCGCACGCTGTCATAGGCCTCGAGCTTGAAACCCCACCAGTCCGCCCACACAGCGGCGCAGATGTCGTTCTCCGCCAGGTAGTCGGCCACCTTGTAGGCCTCGACGCCGTGGTGGAAGGCGGCGATCTCGAAATCGAACTCTTCGGCGACATCGAGGATCTGCACCATCTCGTCGCCGCGGTAGCAGTGCATGTGAACGAGGATCTCCCCAGCGAGGACACCCGCGAGGGTTTCCTTGTCGAGATCCCGCCGGGGCGGGGTTCCCGCACCGTCCTCGCTCGACAGCTTGCTTTCATAGGCCGACCACTCGCGGGCATAGCCCTGGGCATCGGCGAAAGCCTGGCGGTAGCCGCGCATGTTCCCCATCCTGGTCGCGGGACCACCGCGGTCGCCATAGACGCGTTTCGGATTCTCCCCGCATGCCATCTTGATGCCGTAGGGCGCGCCCGGGAACTTCATGCCCTGCACGGTCCGGGAGGGGACGTTCTTCACCGTGACGGTCCGGCCACCGAAGAGGTTCGCCGAACCCGGAAGGATGTGGATGGTCGTCACGCCTCCGGCCAGGGCGCGGCCGAAGCCGGGATCCTGCGGCTGGATCGAATGCTCGGCCCAGACACCGGCCGTATTGGGGGAGGTCGCCTCGTTGCCGTCCGAGGTCGAGGCCATGGAAGGGCTCGGATAGACGCCCAGATGGCTGTGGATGTCGATGAGGCCGGGCGTGATGGTCTTGCCGGTGGCATCCACTTCCCGGGTATCGCGGGGGATCCGCAGCTCACCGCGCGGGCCGACGCCTGCTATCCGTCCATCGACCACCAGGACCGAGCCGTCCTCGATCACCTCGCCGGTCGCCGTCAGGATACGTGCGCCCCTCAGGACGAAGTTTTCCGACGGGTAGGGCGCGTAGGTCGACGGGAAGGGATCCTTGTCAGGCAGGGCGCCCGCGTTCTCGTCATCGCTGCCGCAGGCCGCCAGCAACCCGCCCATCACTGCCAAAATCGCTCGTCTCATCGTGACTCCCTGAAACATGAAATGACGGTCTGAGCGGTTTGGCCAGCTGGTTCAATGCCGGAACGCGAGGGACCTCAGCCGTGTCTGCCTGTCGGAGGATTGAACGATGAGCGACCAAGGCACGATCACGACCACCGATCACGACGAGATCAAAACCTGGGCGGAGGAGCGCGGCGGGGAACCTGCCGCTGTCCGCGATACCATCGGGGACGGCCAGAAGGGCGTGATCCTGCGTATCAAGTTCCAGGACGAAGACGACCTCGCCACCATGAGCTGGGAGAATTTCTTCGATGTCTTCGATCGCAAGGGCCTTGCGGCCATCCTTCAATCCGAGACGGCGAGCGGCGACCAGAGCCGCTTCATCCGATTTGTGAACCGCTAAACCGAGGACATGACCATGCGCGAACTGCCAATCACCGACGACAGCTCCATGAAGCGGTATCGCGAGGAACGCGTCGACGATGTCGCCCGCGACCAGACCGATATCGAAAAGGCCGAGAAGGCCAAAAAGGAACAGAAGGACGACGCCAAGGAGCGGTCTCCCGAACGCGATTCCGAGTGACCTCTCAGGCGCCGAGCTGGAAAACCTTGCTCGGCGCCAGCGTCAGCCCGTCGAGGCGGCACAGGGCCACCTCGCCGGTGTCGTCTTCGGCCAGCACCGTGTCGAGGACGCCCGCCGCCCCTGCCCTCAGGACCTTCGCACGGGCCGGCGTCAGCACGACCCCCTGCCCTGACCGCAGGCGCTGAGCTTCGGGCGGGGTGACCTTTTCCTTCGGGTATTCGGCCATGGCGTCGCTGATCGGGGTCAGGCACTCCTCGAGCCGTTCGAAATCTCGCTGGTCCGCGGCGAGCTTCGTGGTCGGAGCAAAGCCGGTCACCTCTTCCATCGTCACCGCCTGCTCTTCGCCGAAGGGCCCGACCCGGGTCCTGCGGAGATCGGCGACATGGGCCACCGTGCCGAGAGTTTCGGCGAGGTCGCGCACCAGGGCGCGAACATAGGTTCCCTTCCCCACAACCGCTTCGAAGACCGCGTTGTCAGCGTCCGGCCGTTCCACGAGCCGGAAGCTCTCAACGATCACCTCACGGGATTTCAGTTCGACCTTCTCGCCTTCCCGGGCAAGGTCATAGGCACGTTCACCATTGACGAGGATAGCGGAGAACGCCGGTGGAACCTGTTCGATTTCGCCTTCGAAACGGGGGAGGACGGCTTCGATCTCATCGTCGGAAGGGCGCACATCGCTTTGCGCGACCACCTCCCCCTCGCGGTCGTCCGTCGAGGTCTGGACCCCGAAACGTGCGGTGAACCGATAGGTCTTCAGACCGTCCTGGACGAAGGGAACCGTCTTGGTCGCTTCACCGAAGGCGATCGGCAGGATCCCCGTGGCCAGCGGATCGAGCGTGCCCGCATGGCCCGCCTTCTGTGCATCGGCAAACCATCTCAGGCGCGAAACAGCCTCGGTGGACCCGTAATCATAGGGCTTGTCGAGGATCAGCCAGCCATTGACCTTGCGACCTTTTTTGCGCCGTCCCATGCGCGCTCTCCATGACCGAGGAAGGGCCGGCGGATATGCCCGACGACCCTTCAACGTCAAGTCCATATGGAGAGTTCAGGCCTGCTCTTCGCCCACGTCGTAACCGTAGCTGCGCAGAAGACGGGTCAGGTCGTTCGCGCTTTCACGCTCATCCATGGCCGACAGGACGGCGCGATTGAACATGGACGGCATGGTGAACCAGTCACCCCCGTCCTTCCAGCGCATGACGAGCGACGGCATATCGGTGGCGAAACCCACTTCGAAGTCCTCGCGCTCGAAACCGGGGAATAGCCTGATCGTCGCCTCGGACACGAGACTGCGGTTTTCGCGCGGGGCCAGGGCCAGGGCGTGGCGGGGCTCTTCCTCGACAGCTTCGGGCTCGGTGCCCTCGACAGTCGCCTTGATGACTTCAAACTCGTCGCGGAGCGCTTCCTCGCGCCTCTTGCGTTTGAAAAACATGCCTCACCCTCTCCGTACCGGCGCCCGAAGGAGCCTAAGGCAAGAAGGCCGTCTCCGGCAAGGTTCTATTAACAATTAGAAGGGGTGCTCAGCGGGTGTCGCGCAGCAGGTCGTCGATTCGCGCCGCCTGGTCGAAGCTCTCATCCTTGCGGAAACGCAGTTCCGGCTGGTATTTGAGCGCCAGCTTCGGAGCGAGCACGCGGCGGATGCGGCCCGCTGCCGCGTTGAGGGCCTTGACCGCACCATCAACATCGATCCCGCCCAGCGTCGTGACGAATACCGTCGCGTGCTTGAGATCGGGGGACGTCTGGACCTGGCTGACCGTGATGTTGCGGTTCGCCAGGGTCTCGTCATGCATCTCGTCGCGCTGCAGCGCCTGCGCGAGTTCGTGGCGAATGAGTTCGCCGGCGCGGAGCTGCCGCTGGGAAGGGGCTTTGGTGGTGCGGGAAAGGCTCGACATCCTGTCCAGCTAGGCGGCGGACCCCCCGATGACAAGGAGCGGGGAAAGACCTACCGGCCGTGGATGCCGCACTCCGCCTTGCTCTGACCCCGCCAGCGTCCCGAGCGCACATCGCCGCCCGATTCCACCGGCTTGGTGCAGGGCCAGCATCCGATGGACGGAAAACCCTGGGCCACGAGCGGGTGGGCCGGCAGGTCGTGCTCCTCCATGTACGAAGCGACGTCCTCCGGCTTCCAGCTCACCAGCGGGTTCACTTTCGTGTGGACGCCGTTCCACTCGAACACGGGCAGGCTCATGCGCTCACCGCCGTGGAACGCCTTCCGGCCGGTGAACCAGGCATCGAAGGCGTCGAGCGCACCGGCGAGGGGTCGGACCTTGCGCAGCTCGCAGCAGGCATCGGCATCCCGTCGCCAGAGATCCCCACTGGGGTCTTCAGCGACGGTCTCGGCCGCGTCCGGCCTGATGTCCCTCACATCGGTCAGCCCCAGCCTGCTCGCGAGCTTGCGGCGATGGGCCAGGGTCTGCGCGAAATGCTTGCCGGTCTCGAGGAAAACGACCGGCGTCGAGGGATCGACCCGGCTGACGAGGTGGAGGAGCACCGAGGCCTCGGCCCCGAAGGAGCTGACAAGGGCAGTGCGGCCCGCAAAACCCTCGGTGACGGCGAAGCGGACGATCTCTTCCGCCGGCGCGTCGAGGAACCGGCGGGACAGGGTGCGGGCCTGCGCGTCCCGCGCGGGGCCTTCATCGGCGAGTGGCAGGGCCGCTGCGGTCATCGGGTGTCTCCGGAAGCGCGAAGAGGTTGGGCGACGGGAAAGCCCCGCTGATAGAGGTGAGGCGAGCCGTCAAGGGTCTCGATGAAGTCGGCGAGCCGATCGGTGGTCTCAAGCAGCACTCTGGTCACGCCGCTCTGCCTGAGGAACGCCGCCTGGTCCGGAAGGACGGGCCCCGCGACCTCGACCACGTGAGCGAAAAGATAACGCTCCCTGAGAAGGCGCGCCCGTGAATAGACCCGCCCGTCCTTGAAGCCCGCCGCCTCGAGCCTTATCGTCCGGGGGGCGGCACGGATAGCATCGGCCAGCGCCGAAAGGTCCGCATCCGGCGGGATGATGAGATCAGGTTCGCAGCCCTCCGAAGGCTCCGTCCGGCCGGTGGCGAGATCAAGCAGCATCGGCATAAAGGACCTTCCTGAAGGCATCGACACCCATGCGTTCCGCGGTATCGATGAAACGCTCCGAGGCGTCTGTCCGGTTCCTCAGGTAGAAACCGACGAGACGATCCACGGCATCGACGACTTCCGAGGTCGAAAGCCCACGCCCCACGATGGTCCCGATGGCTGCCTTTTCGTCCGCACGCCCGCCTATCGTCAACTGATAGTATTCCTCGCCTTTCTTGTCGACGCCGAGGATCCCGATATGCCCGACATGGTGATGGCCGCAGGCGTTGATGCACCCTGAGATCTTGATCTTCAGCTCACCAATCGACGCCTGGGTTTCGTGGGCGGCGAAACGCTCCTGTATCCTTTTCGCGATGGGAATGGAGCGGGTGTTGGCAAGGTTGCAGTAGTCGAGGCCGGGACAGGCGATGATGTCGGACACGAGCCCTGCATTGGGGGTGGCAAGACCCGCTTCACGCAGGGCCTGCCAAAGATCATGGAGCTGGCCCGCCGGCACGTGCGGCAGCGCCATGTTCTGCTCGTGCGTGGTGCGCAGCTCTCCGTAGGCGAATGTCTCGGCGATCGCTGCGATGGCGTCGAGCTGTTCGGCAGTGATATCGCCGGGCGGCTGGCCCGCCTCCTTGAGAGAGACGGTCACCGAGCGGTGATCACCCCTGCGGTGGTCGTGGGTGTTGAAACGGAGCCAGGCCGCAAAAAGGGGATCGCGCTCGGCGGCATCCCGGAAAGCGTCATCGTCACCGGCCTGAAAATCCGGCGGAGCGAAATGAGCCGCGATGGCGGCACGCTCGCTCTGGGGAAGGTCCACCGACCCGCCCGGGCCGAACGCGCGCAGGGCACTGAACTCCCGCTCGACGGCCTCGGCAAAGGCTTCAGGACCCATGGCCGCAACGAGGATCTTGATCCTCGCCTTATAGAGATTGTCGCGCCGCCCCTCGAGGTTGTAGACCCGCAGGATCGCCTCCAGATAGGACAGAAGCTCCTTCTGCGGAAGGAACTCGCGGATCAGGGAGCCGATGGCAGGGGTCCGGCCCTGTCCGCCCCCGACCAGCACCCTGTAGCCGGGCTCTCCTTCTCGGCTCCTGACAAGTTGCAGCCCGATGTCGTGAACGGAGATGGCTGCCCTGTCCTCCTGTGTCGCGCTGACCGCGATCTTGAACTTGCGCGGCAGGAACGAGAATTCGGGGTGAAGGGTCGACCACTGACGGATGATCTCGCAGGTGATGCGGGGATCCTCGACCTCGCCGGGGGCCGCGCCTGCGAAGTGGTCGGTCGTTGTGTTCCGGATGCAGTTCCCGCTGGTCTGGATCGCGTGCATGTCGGCCTCCGCCAGGCGGTCGAGCGCATCGGGGGCCTGATCGAGCCTGATCCAGTTGAACTGGAAATTCTGACGGGTACTGACGTGAGCGTAGCCCCGGTCGTAGTCGCGGGCTATCGACGCGAGGGTCCGGGCCTGGTCGGGAGAAAGGCTGCCATAGGGCACCGCCACGCGCAGCATGTAGGCGTGAAGCTGGAGGTAGAGGCCGTTCATCAGGCGCAGGGGCTTGAACTCGTCTTCGCTCAGGCGGCCATCGACCCTCCGCTCGACCTGCCGGCGGAACTCGCGGGCCCGCGCCCTGACGATGGCGCGGTCTCGATCGTCGTAACGGTACATTACGCAACCTCCGCACGCGGATGCCTGGCGAACTCAGGGTGGATGGTGGGACCTTCGAACCGGATGGTTTCGCGAAGGACCGCGCGTCCCGATGGGTTCAGTGTATCGCTCACATCCATGAGGTAGGGGCCGACAACGCTCCCCTCGTCGGCCGTCGCGGCGGCCAAAGCATCGAGCGCCTCCTGGCCTTCGAGGAGAGCCGCCGCCCTCAGGTCATCCGACCACGAACCATCACGCCGTCGATAGACCACCCCGCCGCTCGAAAGGTCGTTTGCGGTGATGACCTTGAGGCCCTCGTTCCGGGCCTTCTTCACCCCGCCCGCCGCGATCTTCACCGCGCTGTCGGCGGGAGCCTTCTTCCCGGTATTCGCAGGAGCGGTCATGCGGCCTCCTTCATCGCGAGCAGTGAACGGATCTCTTCGCCCCGCGCCTTGCGGGCGGTTTCTCCGATGATGATGACCCCGGGCGCACCCACGGCACCGGCCGCGAGGCCGAGATCCGAGAGCGTTGCCCTGACGATCGTCTCGGTCCGGCGCGTCCCTTCCGCCACGACGGCAACCGGCAGGGTCGGGGCGAGGCCTGCGTTCAGGAGGGCAGATGCCACCTCACCCGCTTTCGACATGCCCATATAGACGACGATGGTACCGCCGACCGCGGCAAGGGCCTTCCAGTCCGTAGAGGGAGCTTTGCCGTTTCCGCCTTCGGCCGTTACGAAGGTCACGGACTGGCTGACACCTCGATGAGTCAGCGGGATCTCCGCGCTCGCCGCGCAACCAAGCGCTGCGGAAATACCGGGCACGACGCTCACGGGAATGCCTGCGGCCTTCAGGGCCTCGAGTTCCTCGCCGCCGCGGCCGAATATGAAAGGATCGCCTCCCTTCAACCGGACGACACGCTTTCCCTCCCCGGCAAGCCTTGTCATCAGCGCGCCGATCTCTTCCTGCGGAAGGGCGTGCTCGGCCCTTTTCTTGCCGACATAGATTCGCTCCGCGTCGCGGCGGCAAAGCGCCAGGATCTCGTCGGTCACGAGGGCATCGTGGAGGATGACGTCCGCTTCCTGACAGACCCTCAGGGCTTTCAGCGTCAGGAGTTCCGGGTCCCCCGGCCCGGCACCGACGATGTGCACCTGACCCCGCCCGGAGCGCCCTTCGAGGGCTTCCCCGAACAGCTTCTCGGCCTCCTCGGTATCGCCCTCCAGCACGGCTTCGGCGACAGGCCCGCCGAAGACCTCCTCCCAGAAGGCCCGCCGTTGCGCGGCCGGCACGGCCGCACCGGCCCGCGCCCTTCGCGCCTTCGCAAAGCCGATGAGATCGCCAAGCCGGGCGGGCAGCATCGCCTCGAGCCTCTCGCGCAGGCGCCTTCCGATGACGGGTGCCGCCCCGCCTGTCGATATCCCCACCACCAGGTCGCCGCGGCTGACGATCGAGGGGACGACCACGTCGCACAGGTGCGGAAGGTCCACGGCGTTCACCGGCACCCCGTAGGACCGCGCGAGCCGGGCGCACCTTTCGTCCTCGGTCTCGTCGCCGGTGGCGGCGACCAGCAGCTTGGGGGTATCGCGGAAGGCGAGGTCGTCCAGGCGGCCGGCGGTCTCGATCCTGCCGCCGAGCTCCCCGACGATCGGATCTTCCTCGGCCGCTCCGAAAACCTTCAGTCTGGCTCCCGCCCCGAGGAGCAGCCGGGCCTTTCGCAAGGCCAGCTCCCCGCCGCCGGTGATGAAAACCTGTTGGTCCTGCAGATCCATGAAGGCCGGAAAATATCGCATGGCTTTAGAAAACCTATCGTCTAGGGTGTGGATTTCGATGTGGCGCGATCAGATGGTTGGTGCAAACGAATGATCGTGCCAGTCGATATTAGGTTTCCTCAACAGGACGGATGGGATGCGCAAACTTCCACCTCTCAATGCCCTTCGCGCCTTCGAGGCGGCGGCGCGGCACTTGAGTTTCTCTCGCGCGGCCGACGAGCTTTCCGTGACCCCCGGCGCGATCAGTCAGCAGATGCGGATCCTCGAGGAATGGCTGGGCGCCCCTCTTTTCCGCCGGGACCCCAAGGGCCTGACCCTGACGGAGGCGGGGCAGTCTGCCCTCCCGCACATGCGTGAAGGTTTCGACCGGCTGGCGACCGGGGTGAGACTGATGCAGGCGGATCGGGGGCCAGCGCGGGTCACTGTCTCCGTGGCGCCCTCCTTCGCCTCGAAGTGGCTGGTCCCGCGTCTTGATGATTTCCAGTCGGCCCATCCCGAAACGGACGTCTATGTCCATGCCGACATGGACGTCGTGGATTTTGCCACGGCCGACATCGACCTCGCCGTCAGGTTCGGCGCGGGCGACTATCCGGGCCTGGTCACCGAACGATTGATGAGCGAAACGATCGTTCCGGTCTGCGCGCCATCTCTGCGCACGGGCGAGCATCCGCTACGCTCCGTCTCCGATCTCCCCCACCACACCCTGATCCATGACGACAGCGACGGTGAGGGAGTTGCGACCTGGCCGATGTGGCTCAAGGCGGCGGGCGTGACCTGTGACGGCGCGAGGGGGCCGCGCTTCAACCAGTCGTCTCTCGTCCTGGAAGCGGCAGTGGCCGGCAAGGGGGTCGCGCTGGCCCGTTACGCCCTGGCGCTCGCAGACCTCGAAGCGGCCCGCCTGATCATTCCGTTCGGCGGCGAGACGCCGACGGATTTCGCCTACTGGCTCGTCTATCCCGAAGCCAAGTCGGCCCTGCCGGAAGTGAGGGCCTTCATCGACTGGGTCAGGAGACAGGCCGACGACACCCCCGTCAGGCGCCTTGCGATCGGTCAGTGAGCCTCGGCGACCTCGCCTCTGGTCTCGACGCCCGCGCGGCGGAGTTCCGGTTTCAGCCGCCCTGTCATGGCCAGGAAGAACATCCGGTAGTCGCTCGCCAGCGACCAGAGCGGGTAGGTGAAGGTGGCGGGCTTGTTGCGCTCGACAAAGGCGTGGCTGACCCATGCGAAGCCGTAGCCCAGAAGGGGCACGAGAAGGATCAGCGCCCAATTCCCCGTGACGATGGCCGCTGCCACGGCGAGCAGGCCGAGACCGGTCCCGACATAGTGGCAAGACCGGGTCCCGGGCCTGGCGTGTTCGCGGAGATAATAAGGCCAGAACGCAGAATAGCTTTGGTACTCACGCATGGCGTCCTCCTTGGCTGACGACAAATCCTAGCAGGTTTTCCCGGGGCTGCGAAATCAGCCCCCGGGCCCGGTCGTCACTTTCTCACCCGGATCGTTCGATAACGAGGCCCGGCGCTGCGGGGAGCATGGTTTGGCGCGAGGGCTCGTTTCGATAACGGAACGTGAACCCGGTTACTCAGGACGATCGCCGACCCCTCGCAACCGGAAGGGCCGGCCCCGGCCGGGCCTCAGCGTGGGGGCCGCATCGCAGGGCCGTGGCCCTGGTTCGTGGGCGGGGCTTTCGGCGACAGACCGAGTTTCGCGAACAGGCGGGCGTCCTTCGATTTATCAGGGTTGCCGGTGGTCAGGAGGGCCTCGCCGACGAAGATCGAATTGGCGCCCGCGAGGAAAGCGAGGGCCTGGGTCTCGTCGCTCATGGTTTCACGGCCCGCGGAGAGGCGGACCACGCTTTTCGGCATCGTGATGCGGCAGGCCGCGATGGTGCGGACGAGTTCGACCGGATCGACCGGCTCGCCCATGGACAGGGGGGTGCCCTCGATCGGCACGAGAGCGTTGATCGGAACCGATCCCGGGTGCTCGGGAAGGCCCGCGAGTGTGTGAACGAAGCTCACCCGGTCCTCGCGGGTTTCCCCAAGACCGAGGATTCCCCCGCAGCAGACCGATATGCCGGCGCGCCTGACGGCCTCCAGCGTATCGAGGCGATCAGCGAAGCTCCGGGTCGTGACCACCTTGTCGTAGTGCTCGGGCGAAGTGTCGATGTTGTGGTTGTAGAAATCGAGGCCGGCATCGGCGAGTTCGGTCGCCTGCTCGTCCGACAGCATCCCGAGGGTCATGCAGGTCTCGAGGCCCAGCGCCTTCACCTCGGCCACCATCGCCGTCAGGGCGGGCATGTCGCGCGGTTTGGGCGAACGCCACGCAGCGCCCATGCAGAAGCGGGTGGCCCCGCCTTCCTTTGCGCGGCGCGCATCCTCGAGCACGGCCTCGGTCGCCATCAGCTTGGAAGCTTTCAGGCCCGTATCGAAGCGGGAGGACTGGCTGCAATAGCCGCAATCCTCGGGGCAGCCGCCGGTCTTGATGGAGAGAAGCTGCGCCGCCTCGATCTCGGCGGGGTCGAAGTGCTGCCGATGGACCGCCGCAGCGCGGAAGACGAGCTCGGGGAACGGTAACCCGAAGAGTTCGGCGATCTCCGGCTTCGACCAGGCTTTCTGCGCGTCGGGAAGCTGGTCGAGGGGCATCGGCAATCTCCTTGGATCTCGGGGTGCAGGGTTAGCCCACCCCGCACCCCGAGGCCAAGGTCAGTTCGATGGCGCGAGCCTGAGAAGACGGCCCTCGCCCCTGTCGCCGCCGTCTTCGAGAATCCAGACCAGGCCGTCCGGGCCCTCTGCGACCTCGCGGATCCGGGCATTCATGTCGAAGCGCTCGGCCTCGCAGATGTCCCGGCCGTTGAGTTCACAGTCGAACGTCACGCGGATCAGGGCCTTCGACGACAGGCCTCCGATCAGGGCCGAGCCGGTCCATTCGGGAAAGGCGTCGCCCTTGTAGATCACGAGGCCAGCGGGGCTGATCACCGGTGTCCACCACTCGTCGGGCTCGCGGAACTCGTCGCGGGTGTCGTGGTCCGGGATCTCCCGGCCCGAATAGTGGTCGCCATTGGAGACGATCGGATAGCCGTAGTTCTTTCCCCGCTCGATGGCCTGGAATTCGTCCCCGCCCTTGGGACCCATCTCGTGCTCCCAGAGCTGGCCATCCGCATCGAAGGCGATGCCCAGGGGGTTGCGGTGGCCGAGTGACCAGATCTGCTGCGCAACACCGCCCTGATCGTAGAACGGGTTGTCTTCCGGGGCCGAACCGTCGGGATTGAGCCGCAGGATCTTGCCGAGATTCATCTCCATGGACTGCGCCGGGTTGAATTTCTGGCGCTCGCCCGAAGACACGAAGAGGTACTCGCCGTCGGGCGAGAACGCGAGACGGTGACCGAAATGCCCGCGACCGGTGACCTTGGGTTCCTGCCGCCAGATGACCTCGACGTCTTCAAGGGCCATCTCGTCCCGGTTGAAGGTCGCCGTGGCCAGGGCGGCGCCGCGGCGGTTCCCGTTCCCCGCCTCGACATAGGAGAGATAGACCTTGCCGTTCTCGGTGAAGTCGGGATGCAGGATCACGTCGCCGAGGCCGCCCTGTCCGCCGTAGTCCACATCGGGGACGCCTGAAATCTCGCGCGCCTCGCCGGTTTCCGGATCCACGAGCATGAGGCTGCCCGCTTTCTCGGTGACCAGCGCCGCGCCGTTCGGCAGGAAGGTCATGGCCCATGGCTCCTCCATGTCGGCAACCACTTCGATATCGAAAGGATGCTCGGCAGGGGCAGGCTGCAGCGTCATGGCCGTGAGGGTGAGAAGGCTCGTCAACATGGGCGGTCTCCGTCGGAAGGGTGGCTATCTGCCGATGACATAAGGTGAAAGCGATCGGCGGCGAAGGCCCGGTGTCAGTCGGCGGGCCTCGCGTCACCGAGCCCCAGCACGTCGAGCGCGAAGGCATAGTCGGAGGCGCGCTCCTTCAGGCGTTCGAACCGTGCGGCCGAGCCGCCATGCCCGGCGCTCATGTTCATCCTGAGGAGGAAGGGCCCGCCCCTTGCCTCCTCCCTGAGCCTTGCAACCCATTTGGCCGGCTCCCAATAGGTCACCCGGTAGTCCGTCAGCCCGCCGGTCGCGAGAATGGGCGGGTAGGTCTCGCCTGTGCGGATATTGTCGTAGGGCGAGTAGGCGAGGATCGTCCTGAAAGCGTCTTCGTCCGTGATCGGGTTGCCCCATTCCTCCCATTCGGGCGGAGTGAGAGGGAGGGTGTCGTCCGAGATCGTGGAGACGACATCCACGAAAGGCACGGCCCCGACGATCCCTCCGTAAAGGGAGGGGTCGAGATTGACGGCCGCCCCGACGAGGAGCCCGCCGGCCGAGCCGCCATAGCCGACAATCCTTCCGCGCCCGGTGTAGCCTTTCGCGATCAGCGCCTCGGCGGCCGCGTTGAAATCGGAGAAGGTGTTGGCCTTCTTCTCCCGCTTGCCGTCGAGATACCACTGCCGGCCCTTCGAGGAGCCGCCCCTGATATGCGCGACTGCGTAGATGACCCCCCGATCGACCAGGCTCAGGACGCTCGTCGAAAACCCGTCATCGATATAGATACCGTAGGATCCGTACCCGTACAGGACGACCGGCGTGTCGGCCGAGGGCTCGAGATCCTTCCGCCTGAGGAGGACGACGGGGACCTCCTCGCCATCGGGGGCGGGGGCTTCGATCCGCTCGACCACATAGGCATCCGGGTCGTGCCCCGAGGGGACATCCTGCGTCTTGCGGAGCTCGCGGGTGCGCGCGCGCATGTCGTAATCGAGGATCTGGGCGGGCTGGTTGGGGCTTTCATAGACGAAGCGGACATGGTCGGTCTCGAACTCGCCCCATCCCATCAGCCCCAGGGCATAGGCGTCCTGCTCGAAGCGGATCTCGTGCTCGTCGCTGCGATCGTGGCGCGAGACCACGATCTTCGGACGGGCATCCTCGCGTTCCTCGCGGGCGACCCAGTCCTTGAAGAGAAGGACGCCGGCCACATAGCGGCCCGCCTTGTGCGCAAGCCAGTCCTCCCAGCTCTCTTCACCGGGGCGGTCTTCAGGCGTGGTCATGATCTTGAAATCGACGGCATTGCCGATGTTGGTATGGATGTAGAAACGCCCTCCGGCATGATCGACATCGTAGAGGATGCCGCGCTCGCGTTCCCGGATCAGCCGCGGCTCCCCTTCCGGGTCCGAAAGATCGAGGATGCGCACCTCGGAGGTCTCGCCGTTGGAGATGTCGATCGTCATGTAGACATCGGAAGACGTCTCCCCGATCGACAGGAACATCTCGTTCGAGGGCTCGTCATAAACGAGGCGGTCCTTAGAAGGATCATCACCGAGCCTGTGGAACCTGACCCGCTTCGGCCGCTGGTTGTCGTCCCGCTCGACATAGAAGAAGCCGCCATTGTCCTTCGCCCAGACGACGCCGCCATCGGTCGAAGGAACCAGGTCCGCAAGGTCCTTCCCGGTTTCGAGGTCACGCACCCTGATGTCGTAATATTCCGAACCCAGACGGTCGATGCCGTAGGCCATCAGCCGGTGGTCCCACGATGTATCGACCCCGCCGATCGAGAAGAACTCGGCGCCTTCGCTCTCCCTGTCGCCGTCCAGCATCAGCTCCTCGTCGCTGCGCTCATCGCGGCGCCGGCAGTAGAGCGGGTACTGACCGCCCTCGCGGTAGCGGACATAGTACTCGTAGGGCCCGTCGCGCATGGGTACGGAGCTGTCATCCTCCTTGATGCGCCCGCGCATCTCCTCGAAGATCCGCGCCTTCAGGCCTTCGAGATGCGCCGTGGCCGCGTCGTGATAGGCAACCTCGGCCTCAAGATGATCGCGGATATCCTCGCGCAGCAGGCCCGGGTCACGCAGGACCTCCTGCCAGTTGTCGTCCCGCATCCAGAAGTATGGATCGTTCCTCGTCTGGCCGTGGAGGCTGATGGCGTGGTCACGCTTTTCGGCTTTGGGGGCGTCGGTCATGGGGAGGCTCCGTCGAAGGGCTCGGTCAGGCCGCGTCAGTTAGCGCCTTCCTCGGCTTCGCCCAAGCTCTGTTCCGCGCGATAGGGCTCGAGAGCATCGGCCCCCGGGTGGACAGGGTCTCCGCCGATCACCGGCAGGCGGTAGGTGAAGGCGGCGAAACCCGCCTCGCCTCGCCGCGCGGCCTCGAGAAGGCGTTCCCGTTCTTCCTCGCCCCGTGCCACGGGGGTGGCCATCAGGGTTTCCCATGCCCCGCCGCCGAACCGGAGGTGGTGGAAGGTCACCCCGTAGGGCTCGACCACGAGGACGAAAGCCTCGCCCGCAGATGGCTGGAGGACGAGGGCATCGCGCCCCGGCGGGGTCACCCGGAGGGCCTTTTGGCGAAGGGCCGGGTCGAGGGTCGTCCCCTTCGGGACCGCCTCGATGGTCCCGCGCCGCACGGCCTCGTCGGACGGGAGCGGGTAGGGCGCGGGCCTGTCCCCGAGCTCCCGCGCCTTTTCGGCGAGAACGCCTTCCCCCGCAGCGAGCCCGTCGAAGGCCGCCCGGCCGGGCGGGCCGAGACGGTCCCGCAGATAGGCAAGGTCGGTGAGGTCCGCTTTCCCGGGCGCGCCGCTCATCTTCTCGAGCTGTGACCGCGCCGACCAGGATTGGGGGGTGAAGAAGGGGGTCATGACGAAGACGGCCGTCGCCACGAGAACCCATGACAGGACGATGTTGCCGCGCCTGACCAATCCCCAACCCTCGGACAGCGCGCCGACAGCATAAAGGGGTACGTAAAGGGCGAGGTGGGCGACCGCGACGGCGGCAATGATACGGTTCGGTGTCAGCCCTTCCTCGCCGATGCGGAGGTAGAGGCCGTAGACCGACAGGACCATCAGGAAGAGGATCAGGAAACCGAGAACCCGCGCTACCGCGGAGAACAGCGGCGTTTCGGGGCGACCCTCGCCGGCGATGATCGCGTTGATCATCACGATGCCAGCCAGTGCCGATGTCGCGAGGGTTGCGACCGGCGAGAGTTCGCCGATCAGGGACCCGAAGCCGCGGAACATCACGGCAATGACGAAGATACCGGCACAGGCCGCAAAGACCGGCGCGGTCACCCGGATCAGCGCCATCAGGAGGGACCGCGCGGCCAGGACGGCCTGCTCGCGTTCACGCAGGACGCCGACGGCCACCGCTTCGAGGAGACCGCCATAGGTCAGGAGAAACCCGCTCTCCCCGATCGCATCCCGCAGATAGGGAAGGCCGATGAACGCGAACAGGGCCGCAACCAGAAGGGCGAGGAGCCAACCGATGAGAACGAAGGCCTGCGCCACCGCAACCACGACGGGGGTCGTCCACGCATGGGCGAAGAGGCGGCGGTAGTCGAAGAGGCCGGCCCCCTCGAGCCGGGCCCTGAGGAAGGGCAGGACCACGATGAAGATGGTGAGCGCGGCAAGAACCGGAAGAACGCCTCCGGTCACCCGCGCCCCTTCCCCAGCCGAGGCGAGGGCCATCAGGCCGCCGAGACACGCTCCCACGACAACACCCGAGAGGCTCGCCTGCCTCGTCAGCCCCGGCGCCGTCACGAGGATATAGGTACCGCCCCCCGACAGGAGCGCCGTGACGAGCCCGGCCCGCCACCAGTCCTCCGGCTCACCGAAGCCGCCGGTCTCGCTGACCATGAAAACGAGAAAGCCGATCAGGGCACCGGGAAGCGCGAAGCGCAGCAGGATCTGCGGGACCCGGCCTGCCCCGGCTGTCACCGGCCCGATCGTACCCGACGCCTTGCCCATACCCGTCTTTCCCGCCCTTGCCTTCGCAACGGATGTCAGCAGAACCCCATCAGGGGACAAGAGCGACCACTGCCTTTTCAACGGAAGGAGCCCCGCGATGCTGAGGATCAGAAGCGCAAAGCCCGGCGACGAAACCCGTTTGAGCCGTATCGGTGCGGCCACGTTCACCGAAACCTTCGGGCACCTCTACAAGGCCGAGGATCTCGAGCTCTTCCTCGCCCGCAGCCACGCACCGGAGGCCTACCGGCAGATCCTCGGCGACCGGGGCGCGGCCGCCTGGCTCCTGGAGGACGAGACCGCCGGGGTCGTCGGCTATGCGTCGGCGGGGGCCAACACCTTGCCCGTGGACAGGCCGGGCGTGCGGGACGGCGAGCTCTCCCGCCTTTACATATCGGCTGCCCATCAGGGCTCAGGATGGGGTGTCGCCCTTCTCGAGACCGCCCTTGCCTGGCTCGAAACGAACTACGCCGATCTTTACGTCAGCGTCTATTCGGAGAATCACGGCGCACAACGGCTCTACCGTCGGTATGGCTTCGGCTTCGCCAAGGAATACAAATACATGGTCGGCAATCACGCCGACAGGGAGTTCCTTTTCTGCCGCCCGGCGCCCGGCTGAGCGCGCCGCGGCCGGAACGCTTCAGGCCTCGCCCTTGCCCGTGTCACCATCGCCAAGGGGGATGCCGTAGAGTTCGAGCCGGTGATCCACCAGCCGGAAGCCGTGCTCGCGCGCGATCCTTTCCTGCAGCCGCTCGATCTCTTCGTTGACGAACTCGATCACCTCGCCGGAGCGGACATTGATCAGGTGGTCATGGTGGTCGTCGGTGGCTTCCTCGTAGCGGGCCCGGCCGTGGCCGTCCTGGAAGTCATGGCGCTGCACGACGTCGTAATCCTCGAGCAGGCGCATGGTGCGGTAGACCGTTGCGATCGAGATGCGGGAATCGATCTCGGCTGCCCGGCGGTGGATCTCCTCGACGTCGGGGTGATCATCGGCTGCCGAGATGACCCTCGTGATGACCCGGCGCTGGTCCGTCATTCGTAGGCCTTTTTCCGCGCAGATCTTCTCCAGCCGATCCATCGTCATTCTCCATGGTGCAGGTCCAGCCGCATCACTGCGGCATCACTGCCGTCCTGATAATACCCTCGCCTCGTGCCGACCGTTTCGAACCCGAACCGGTCATAAAGAGCCGTTGCCGCCTTATTGCGCGCGCTCACCTCGAGAAACAACCGTTTTACGCCCAACGGGCCGATCATGGCTGCTGCCGCGGCGAGCAGCGCGGAAGCGTGCCCCTGGCGCAGCTGCGTGCTGCCGATCGTCAGGAGGTCGGCGTCCTCCCCCATCAGGCGGACGACCGCGCAGGCTGTCGCTGGCTCGCCGATCACGAGGACCCGGTCATGCTGGCTCGCAACGGCGTCTCTCCAGAAAGTCTCGTCCCAGGAGTTGCCGGGAAAGGTCCTCGCGTGAAGGGCGGTCAGGTCGGCGCAGTCGGCGGCGGTTGCGATCCTGACCTTCAAAGCGGGCTCCGGCGGGGCGGCTTGGCGTCGGGTGGCCTGAGGTAGAGCGTCTTGAGGGGCGAGGGATATCGTTCCGCCGTCAGGCGAAGGAGCGCTTCGGGGGAAGGTGTCGCGTGCCCTTCGGCATTGAGGGAGGGATCGGCCGCGGAAATTCCCGAGCCTGCCCGTCTCCCTGTCTGCGCCTTGAGCCAGGCGCGACCCTCCTCATAGGACAGGACCTCGATGGGGCCCGAGGGCTTCCCGCCGGCGGTAAAGGCCTGGGCGTAGATCTGGCTCCGCCGCGCATCGATCGCCACGGCCACGGGCCAGCCCGCCGTCGCGGCCACCGCCTCGAGGGTGGTCAGGGCGACGGTCTGCGCGCCCGATCCCATGGCAAGCCCCTTGGCGAAGGCGATCCCGACCCGTTGCCCCATGAACGAGCCGGGCCCGACGGTGACACCGATCTTGCGGATATCCCCGGGTGCGCAGTCAGCAGCCTTGAAAAGGGCGCTGGCGGACGGCCCGATCTTCTCCGCGTGACCGATACCGATGGCCTCCGACGATCCGAACACCTCTCCGTCCTCCCGCCTCAAGGCGAGGGTCAGGGCCGAGAGACACGTATCGATGGCGAAATGGATCAGAGAAGCTCCGCCGCTTCATCGAAGCTGAGGCGCGGGCTTCGGTCGAACAGGTCGTCGTCCGTGCCGTAGCCCAGATTGCAGATGAAGTTCGAACGAATGTTGGTTCCCGCGAAGAACGCCTTGTCGACGCCCTCCTTGTCGAAACCCGACATCGGGCCGCAGTCGAGGCCCAGCATGCGTGCGGCGATCATGAGATAGGCGCCCTGGAGGGTCCCGTTGCGCATGGCCGTTTCGGCGATCAGCGGATCATTGCCGACGAACCAGGCCTTGGCGTCGGTATGGGGGAAAAGCTTCGGCAGCTCCTCGAGGAAATCATGGTCATTGCCGATGATGCACACGACCGGTGCCGACATCGTCTTGGCGACATTGCCTTCCATCAGGTGCGGCTTGAGCCGGGCCTTCGCATCCTCCGAACGGAGGAAAAGGAACCGTGCCGGCGAGCAGTTGGCGGAGGTCGGGCCCCATTTGGTGAGATCGTAGAGTTCGCGGATCTGCTCGTCGGTCACCTCGCGGTCGGACCAGGCATTGCGGGTCCGGGCCTCGGTGAAAATCTGCGCTTGGGCTTCGGCGGAGACAGGTTTTGTTCTTTCCATGCCCGCACCTCTAGAACCGGGGCAGGCATGATGCCAGCCCCGGCCGGGAGGCTCAGTTCACGGCTTCGACGGCCGTCACTTCGGGGACGTAGTGCTTGAGGAGGTTCTCGATCCCGG
>CAZAFU010000042.1:0-10118 GCA_964484475.1 uncultured Caulobacterales bacterium
TCCTGAAGCGCCTGGACCTCCCCTACCGCACCATGCTCCTCTGTTCGGGCGATACGGGCTTCGGCGCGGCGAAGACCTACGACATCGAGGTCTGGCTCCCCGCCCAGGACCAGTACCGGGAGATCAGCTCCTGCTCGAACACCCGTGCCTTCCAGGCCCGCAGGATGATGGCCCGCTACCGGGCTGAGGGCCAGAAGCGCCCCGACTTCGTCCACACCCTGAACGGCTCGGGCCTTGCCGTGGGCCGGACCATGGTCGCGATCCTGGAGAACTACCAGCAGGAAGACGGCTCGATCGCGGTGCCCGACGTCCTCCGCCCGCTGATGGGCAAGGACCGGATCGAGCGCGGCTGACCCGTGCTCAGCGGGCGCGGTAGCCGGCCAGCCGGCTCGCGTTCTTCCTCAGGGTCTTCCGCCCCGGCGCCATGAAGGTGTCGTAGGGGGTCTCCCAGCATGTCCTGTCGCCGGTCATCAGGCCGAGGGTCAGGTCGAAATAGCCCCGCGCCGCGGCCTCCATCTTTTCCGCGACCATCCGTTGCGCCTCGGCGCCGGCGGCAGCGTCGCCGAGAGACAGCCGCCACAGGCGGTTGCCGATCACGAGGCCCGAAAGCCAGAAATCCTCGACCGAATGGTTGTCCATCACGCACTCCCTTGCCAGACGAATGTCAGCCGCCCCGCCGGCGGAGGCAAGACCGGACCTCGTCCATGTTGCGACCCTTGCGGTGTCATGCCGGAGAGTGGTTAACGACCCCACGGGCGATCAAGGAACACTCTATGCGCATTCTCATCTCCAATGACGACGGTATCAACGCCAAGGGGCTCCACGCCCTCGAGGAGATCGCCCGGGAGCTGTCCGATGATGTCTGGACCGTCGCGCCCGAGGTGGACCAGTCGGGCATGGCGCGCTCGATCACCCTGACCCGGCCCCTGCGCATCAGGAAGGTGGAGGAGCGGCGTTATGCGGTGGACGGTACGCCCACCGATTCGGTGCAGCTCGGGGTGGAGCAGATCCTCAAGGACCATCGCCCCGACCTCGTCCTCTCCGGCGTCAACAACGGCCAGAACATGGCCGAGGACGTCACCATGTCCGGCACCATCGCCGCCGCCTTCCAGGGCATGAGCATCGGCATCCCCTCGATCGCCCTCAGCCAGGCCCGGCTCGACCGCCACAAGGCCCCCTTCGAAGTGGCAAGGGCCCACGGCCCGCGGGTGATCAGGCAGCTTCTCGACGAGGGCTGGGACGAGAATGTCGTCATCAACGTCAATTTTCCCGACTGTGCGCCCGAAGAGGTCAAGGGCGTGAAACTCGCCAGGCAGGGCCGCCGGGAAAATCTCGAGCTGTTCGTCGAGGAGCGCACCGACATGCGCCAGCGGCGCTACTACTGGTTCGGTTTCGCAGGCAGGCCGAGCGAGCCCGAGGTCGAGACCGATCTCCATGCGATCTTCACCGGGCACATCTCGATCACCCCGCTGCACCTTCAGCTCACCGACGAGCGCACCATGCAGCGGCTCGACCGGGTCTTCTCCTCCACCCCGGCGGATTGAGGCGGAGGGCTTCTTCTTTACGAAAAGCCCGCAAACCCTTTCGCCTCGCGCTGACCTCCTCTAGGAGCCCGCGAAACCATCAACCAACCTGACCCCGAGGAGTTCTCCGGCCCGTGCTTTATTTCCTGGTTCTGGCGCTCGTCTTCCTGTGCGGCTTCGGCCTTCCCTTCGCCACCAAGAAGATGTCCGTCGCCATCGTCTTCCTGGTCTGCGCCATCGCGATCTTCTTCGCGGCGATCCCCATGGCGAATTTCGCCAACAGCCAGGATACGCGTTCGGTCTTCCTCGTGGTGCTCGCCTTCTCGGCGCTTCCCTTCGCCGCTGGCGCCGTGAGCCGCGTGGTCACGCTCGCCTTCTTCGCCGACAAGGAGAAGGAATGGATCTACGCCGTGGGCATCGGCGCGGTCGCCACGGTCCTCTTCGTGGTTCTCGGCAGCCTCTTCTACGGCGGTGCGGTGGTCTGACCCCCCGGGGGGTCTGTCTTCGTCCGGGAATTGTTGCGGAGGCGCCGAACGCGGCTTCGCGGGCAGCATCAGCGGAACGGGCGGGCCCTTGACGCGGGCCAACCCGTCGCCTCGCCGTTCTGATCCGGTCCTGAAAGAGGCCGACCGCCCTGCGCGCGGCTACTCGGCGACGTGCTCTTCGCGGATATGCTGCTCGATCTCGTGCTGCTCCTCCGCCGCCTCACCGCCGAGCTCTTCTCGGGCCGCAAGGTATTTCTCGGCCTCCAGAGCGGCCATGCAGCCCATGCCCGCCGCCGTGACCGCCTGGCGGTAGATCTCGTCGGTGACGTCGCCGGCGGCATAGACCCCGGGAACCGACGTGGCCGTGGAATCGGGGGCGGTGACGATATAGCCCGAGGGCTTCATCTCGACCTGGCCCCTGAAAAGTTCGGTCTGCGGCGCGTGGCCGATGGCGACGAAGAGGCCGTGGATCGGAATCTCGACGGGCTCCTCGCCCACGGTCGAGGCGAGCCTGACCCCCGTGACGCCCTTCGGCGTCTCGTCGCCCAGGACCTCGTCCACCTCGCGGTTCCACATCACCTCGATCTTGGGGTGGTTGAGGAGACGCTTCTGCAGGATCTTCTCCGCCCGCAGGCTGTCGCGGCGGTGGACCAGAACAACCTTCTCGGCGAAGTTGGTGAGGAACAGGGCCTCTTCCACCGCGGTGTTGCCCCCGCCGACCACGGCCACCGTCTTTCCCCGGTAGAAGAAACCGTCGCAGGTAGCGCAGGCCGAAACGCCGAAGCCCTGGAAATGCTGTTCGGAAGGAATGCCGAGCCACTTCGCCGAGGCGCCGGTGGCGAGCACCACGGCGTCGGCGGTATAGGTCGTGCCGCTGTCACCGGTGAAGCGGAACGGCCGCTCGTCAAGATGCGCCTCGGTGATCATGTCGGAGATCATCTCCGTCCCCACCGCCTCGGCCTGCTTCTGCATCTGCTCCATCAGCCACGGGCCCTGGATCACGTCGGCAAAGCCGGGGAAGTTCTCGACATCGGTGGTGATGGTGAGCTGCCCGCCCGGCTGCAGGCCGTGCACGATGGTCGGCTTCAGCATGGCGCGGGCCGCGTAGATCGCGGCGGTGTAGCCGGCCGGGCCGGAGCCGATGATCAGGAGCTTGCGGTGCAGTGTTTCGGCCATGGGAGTGTCCTCGGGTCGTGGAGAGGGGGGTATGTGACCGTCTCGGCCGATTCCTTCAAGACGCCGAAGAGCCTTCATCCCTCACGCGCGCGATCGTGCCGCTGCGCGCTCTCCCAGTGGTGCGTCCTGCGAACAAAAAGCCGAAATTCGGCATGATCGTCTCGTGGGACTGACAAATTGTGACAAATGCGTCACACATAGGCAACAATGTGTATCGCTGCCCGGGGAGGGGGCGTCTTCGCACTTGCGTCATGGACAGGATGAAACCCTACTGGCCCCGGGCCTCGCCGCGCCGGTTTCTGGTGCGGTCGAACTTCGGGGGGAAAATCACTCCCGCCGGCTGACAAGAGAGAACAAGGGGACAGACATGACCAACAGAATGACCTTCAGGCGGGCTTTGCAACTGAGCAGCGCCGCCGCCGGCCTCGCAGCGCTGGCGTCAGGAGCGGCAGCGGCTCAGGCCGAGCCGACCGATACCGAAGAGCGGGACGACGTGATCATCGTCACCGGCTCGCGCCTGCAGGCGGACAACACGCTCGATTCCGCAGGCCCGGTGGTCGCCTTCGGCGCCGAGGACATCCGCCAATCGGGTCAGCTCGACATCGCGACGCTGCTGCGTGAGTCGCCGGCTCTCCAGGCATCGCTCCCCGGCAGCTTCTCCGCCTTCAACGGCACGCCCCTCGGCGCATCCTTCCTGAACCTGCGCGCCCTCGGCGAAGAACGCACCCTGGTCCTCGAAAACGGCAGGCGCCACGTCTCCGGCAACGAGGGCACGGCCGCCGTCGACATCAACTCGATCTCCACCGCGCTCCTCGACCGCGTCGATGTCCTCACGGGCGGCGCATCGGCCATCTACGGTGCCGACGCGGTCTCGGGCGTTGTCAACTTCATCATGCGCGACGGTTCGGACTTCGACGGGCTCGAGCTGCGCACCCAGGCCGGCGTGACCGATGACGGCGACGCCGAGGAGTACTTCGTCTCACTCGCCAACGGCTTCGAAACCGGCGACGGCCGCGGCAACATCGTGTTCGCCTCCGAGTACCAGTTCACCTCCGCACTGCGGTCGGGCGAGCGGGACTTCGCCGGCTCGGGCCTCCAGGGCCTGCTTCCGAACGGCCCTGCCACCGGCATCGACGAGAGGTTCTCCAACGTCTGGCTGCCTGACGTGACCCTGCCGATCTCGTCCGACTACGGCATCATCGCCCTTGGCGATGGCGGTGCGAGTGCTTTCGTCGAAGCGGTTTCGAGCGGCGGCGTGCCCGGATGCTTCACCATCGGTTCGGCAGACATACCCACCTGCCAGGTCGTCGATGGCGGCAACCTGCGTCCCTACAACCCCGGTGACATTTTCATCGACGGCTTCAACGCCTCGGGCGGGGACGGTGTCCCGACCGATCCCGATGACGAGATCCTGCAGCCGAAATCCGAGCGGTTCCTGTTCCAGTCCATGGCCGAGTACGAGCTGACCGACTGGGCCAACTTCTTCGTGGACGCGAAGTATTTCTTCTCGAACACGCAGGAGTCGAACCAGGTCAACGGCTTCAACGACGATATTCCGATCGCGGACGACAACCCCTTCATCCCGGCAGCCCTGCGCGCCCAGCTCGGATCGCTGCGGGCGGACGGCATCGACCCGGTGATCGCGGTCTCCCGTGACACCCTCGACGCGAACGCCCGCTCGAACCCGAATGCGGAGCGTCAGACCTTCCGCATCGTCGGCGGCTTCACCGGGACGATCGAGGATTACGGCCTCAACTACGAGCTGTCCTACAACTTCGGCCGCACCGATGCGGACATCACGTCCTTCGCACGGGTCGAGGACCGCTTCTTTGCGGCCATCGACGCGGTCCAGGATCCGACCACCGGCGAGATCGTCTGCCGGTCGGAGCTCGAAGGCGCCGGCTACATCCCGCCGTCTTCGCCCTTCCCGGCGCAGAACGCCGACTTCAACCTCTCGACCTTCGAGGCGGGCGACGGCACCTGTGTTCCGATCAACATCTTCGGCCAGAACACCATCACGGCCGAAGCGGCCGACTGGATCTTCCAGCCGACCACCAGCCAGAACACCATCGAGCAGCGCAACTTCCTGGCCACCCTGTCGGGCAGTTCGGAAGCCTGGTTCTCGCTCCCGGCCGGCCCCATCGACTTCGCGCTCGGCTATGAATGGCGCGCTGAAGAAAGTGCCTTCAAGCCCGACGGCCTCACCGCTGCCGGCCTGACCTTCGGCACCATCGGATCGAACGGCGGTCCCGAGAACGCCTCCTCGGGCGAATACGAGGTCTCCGAACTCTTCATCGAGGGGCGTATCCCGCTTCTCGCCGATGTGCCGTTCATCCGTCGCCTGGAAGTGCAGGGTGCCTACCGCTACTCCGACTACGATGTGTTCGACAGCACCGACACGTGGAACGTGGGCGGGCGCTGGTCGATCGTGGACAGCCTCACCCTCCGCGCCACGCGCTCGAGAGCAGTCCGTGTTCCAAACATCTTCGAGGCGTTCTCGCCTGTCTTCACCGACTTCATCAACGCCGCTTCGGACCCCTGCAACCCGCAGTTCATCGGTGCCGGTACCCAGTTCCGTGCACAGAACTGTGCGCTCCTGATCCCGGACATCGCCAACTACAACTCGACCAACTTCGTGTCTGCACGGATCCCCGGTCAGAGCGGCGGCAACCCCGATCTCGAGCCCGAGGTGGCCGATACCCTGACCTTGGGCGCCGTCTGGCGTCCGGCCGGTGAGTTCCAGGGCGTCTTCGACGGTCTGGTCGTCACCCTCGACTACTACGACATCGAGATCGAGGGCCTGATCGACTCGCTCAGCGCCTTCCAGATCGCCCAGAACTGCGTCGACCTTCCGACGATCAACAACCAGTTCTGCGACGCCGTTGACCGTGACCCGACCAACGGCTTCATCACCGGCTTCCGCTCGGGCCTCGTGAACCTCGGCTCGGTAGAGACTTCGGGCGTCGACTTCCGGGTGGACTACGGCTTCGATCTTGCCGATTTCGGCAACCTTCCCGGCCAGGTCCTCCTCAGTTCGCAGGGCACCCACTTCATCAAGAACGAGGAAGTCCGCGACCCTGCCGCGCCGGAAGCCGTCACAGACGTCCTGGGTGAGCTGAGCCGGCCGGAGTGGATCGTGAACTTCAACGCCGACTACCTGGTCGGCGAGTGGAGCTTCGGCTGGCGTGGCCGGTTCGAGGGCGACCAGCTCCTCTCCGGCATCGACAATGACGACGTCGAAGCGGATCCGGACTTTGCCAACATTCTCTACACCGGGACCGCCTTCGTCCACGATATCTCGGCGAGCTACCAGCTCTCGGATCGGTTCGAGGTCTATGGCGGTGTCAACAACCTGACCGAGGTCGAGCCCTATCGCGGCGCCCTGTCCCGCCCGGCAGGTCCGCGGGGCCGCTTCTTCTTCGTCGGCGTCAACGCCGAGTTCTGAGACGAGGGCGGCGGGCTTCCGGGCCCGCCGCTCCGAAGGCCAAGGAAAAGGCCCGGGGACAGGATGCTGTCCCCGGGCCTTTTCATCTCAGGCAGGATGGGCGGCCTCAGATCGTCGCCTGGATCACGCCTCTTGCGGTCAGCCGCTTGACGATCTCGTCGGCGACCCGGTCGGTTTCCCTGAGGGGGGCGTATTTCCAGGTCTCGGTCATCCCGGCCCGGGGCCGCAGGACGCCCCGCTCCTCCAGCGCCTCGTGGAAGCGTTTCCACTTGGCGCCGCCGCCAGCCAGCTTCATCAGGTGGACCGGTTTGCCGGTGAAGGCGGCCTCGGTGATCATGTTGGCGCTTTCCTCGGTGACCAGGATGCGCTCGGAGAGGCCCAGAAGCCCGAAATAGGGATTCTCGATCGCCCCGACCGGCTGTCCGTTCCAGAGCCACAGGTTCTTCGGCTTGAAGTGGTATTCGAGCCGCTCACGGAAGGCTGCGGGCGTGCGCCGGGAGGTGGTGGCGAGCACGGCGTATCCCGCTTCGATCGCTGCTGCGATCGCCGCGATGATCCCGTTCTCGACCTCCTCGTTCCAGCGATAGTCCTTGCTCGGACCGCCGATCAGGCAGGCCGCGAAGGGTGAACGCCAGCGGATATGGTCGGGCAGGGACGCGGCCAGGAGCGCGCCTTCGAGCTTCAGGCGTTCCTTGGTCAGCCGGTTGGGGCTGCCCTGGATCGGCACCACGCCGGGTCCGCGCAGCCTGTCATGCATCGGCGGCACGACCATGCCGAAATCCTTCGGCTTGGCGCGCGGGTCCTGCGTCTGCACGGTGAAGCAGTGCGCCTTGAGGGCCTTCGCGAAGGGAACCACCCGGCGGCCGCAGCCGATGAAGACGTCGGGCCACGGCGGCTCGAGCCGGTCGCTGTCCCTTGTCAGGTGGCGGAAGGGATTGCCCCAGAGAAAGGTCGGCCAGTTCTCCACCGCCGGATCGACGGTGATGCGCTTGACGGCGATCGAAGCGGGTGTGCGCCGCTGGAGGGCCTCCGCGACGCCGAGAACCTGGTTCTGCATGCCCGCGCGCCCGTCCGAGACGGCCCAGATGACGATCGGCCGCTGTTCAACCATCGAGACCTTCCGTGCCCGCGGCTTGATCGTGCTCAGCGATCCCCGCTGCAACCGCGCTTCGTTCGGCATGTTCGCGCTCCCCGGACATCAAGTCCTTGCTCTTTGAACCACCTTTCCTTCTAGGTGAAAAACACAGCGAAGCCGTTAACTCTAATGGGCGTTCATCATGAGCGAGGTCTTCTTCTACCATCTCGAGCGGTCGCGGCCCGAAGAGGTGCTGCCCGCGCTTCTCGAAAAGACCCTGGCACGGGGCTGGCGGGCGCTGGTCAAGCTCGGCTCGCGCGAGGCGCTGGAGGCCATGGACGAGGCCCTCTGGACCTATCGCGACGAGAGTTTCCTGCCGCACGGCCCCGGGGGGGAAGAGCAGCCGGTCCTCCTCAGTCTCGATGACGAGGCCCCGAACGGCGCCGAGGCGGCCTTTCTTGCGCCCGGGGCGAGCATGGCGCCCGACGTGATTAAACGCTTCGCCCGCACCGTTCTTCTCTTCGATGCTTCGGGTGTCGATGAGGCAAGAGGCAGGTGGAAGACCCTCAGGGCCGAGGGCTTCGCCGTGACCTACTGGCAGCAGAACTACGAAGGCCGCTGGAACAAGGTGTCAGGGTAGGGCGGTCCTGTCCGCGGGCAGCGGTGTCGATAGCCCGCCGATCCTGCGCAGCGCCAGGGGCGGCGCCTCGTAGTGGGTCTCGACCGGCCCGGCCGGGCCATCCCGTCCGCCTGCCATCCAGAGCCTCGGGGCAGGGATCGGCTGGCCGATCGCATCGAGGGTGGATGCGCTTCCCCGGGTCAGGTCCTCGACCAGCCGGTGCCCCAGGGGCTCGTCGCCGAGCCTCGTGCGGTAGACTTGCGTGTTCTCGAGGACCCGCATCACGTAATTGCGCGTTTCGGCGAAGGGGATCAGCTCCACCCAGTCCACCGGGTCGACGTCGGGATCGCGCGGGTCCCCGTAGGTCTCCACCCAGTCGTCCACGCGGTGTGGCCCGGCATTGTACCCCGCCAGCACCATCACGTAGCTGCCGCCGAAGCGCTCGATCAGGTGGCTCAGATGTGCCGCGCCCAGCGTGAAGTTGTAGGCGGGGTCGGTGAGGAGCCGGTCGGCGCTGTAGGGGATGTTCTCCTTGCGCGCGGTGATCCGCGCGGTGGAGTTCAGGAGCTGCATCATCCCCTTCGCATTGGCGGAGGAGACGGCATCGGACCTGAATTCGGACTCCTGGCGGCTGAGCCCGAGGACGAGCGCGGGCTCGGTGAATTCCTCCACCGTACCGGGCAGCGGGTAGAGCGGATAGATGGCCTCCGGCACCTGCAGGCCCCTGCCCCGCGCGACCTTCCCGGCACGGACGACCAGATCCCATTCCTGCTGGTCGCGGACCCTTTCGGAGAAGATCCTGATTTCGTCCTCGGAAGACAGCTCCTCGTCGAGGGCGAGGGCGAAGCGGCGGTAGAGACCGCGCTCGTTGATCCGGTCGAGGATCTCCATCGCCCGGGCGAGGTTGCGCCCTTCGTAGCGTGCGACAGCCGCCGGATCGACGGGGCGCTCCTTGGGAAATCCGTAGCGGGGGGCCTCCTCGCCGAGGCTCTCCACGGCGAGCTGGCCGTAATAGGTATAGGGAAAATCTGCGGCCACACGGTAATGGGCCCGCGCACGCAGGGGATCCGCCATCGCCTGGTAGGAGCGCGCAAGCCAGTAATGGCCCCGCGCCATGCTGATCGGCGTATCGACACCGGACAGGAGGAAGTCGAAATGCGCCCGAGCCCTGTCCGGATCGACCAGAAACCGCAGCGCGAGCCAGCCGGCCATGAACTCGGCCTCGGCGAAATCCGCGCCCTCCTCAAGCCCAGAATAGGCCGAAAGATTGTAGGCGTCGTTGAAGAGGCCGTTCTTGATCGCCCAGCGCGCCAGGCGCTTGCGCTCCTCGTACCAGGATCCGGGATCCCGCAGCGAACCGCTGTCGAGGGGGGCGAGCTTGGCGACCTCGATCGCGTCCTCTTCCCGGCCGGAGCGCCTGAGATAGCGCACCATGGCATGAAGGACGCCGCTGTCCCGCTGGGACTCAGGGGGCAGGCGGTTGAAGAGGTCCGTGGACGAACTTCGCCGTCTCAGGAGGGCGCTTCTCGCTTCGACCTCGCGTTCGCGCCTCTCGTCGAGAAGGCCCCGCACGTCCTCGAGGCCGGCCGTCGAACGGTTGAACAGCGCCCGGTCGGCCTTCTCGAAGTGATGGTCCTCACTCAGGTGATCGCCGTGGCGCCTGAGGATTTCGCGGCTGTCGGACTGGTTGAAATTGTGCTCGATCCAGGCCCGCCTGATGAAGCCCTTGCCGGCTTCCTCGTTGCCCGTGGCGAGCAGCGCCCGGCCGAGATGCAGCTTGCCGAAGCCCGAAACC
>CAZAFU010000042.1:10128-21136 GCA_964484475.1 uncultured Caulobacterales bacterium
CTCGAAGAAGGCGATCACGGCCTCCGGCGGCGCTTCGTCATCGATCAGCCGTTCGGCCTTGCGCTGCAGGGTGATCGGGTTGGGGTAGTCGGGATGCGCGTCGAGAAAAGCGTCGCACGCGGCGAGCGTCAGGCCGTCCGCGCTCGAGCCGAGAATGCCCCATGTCGCGATCGACCGCGCCACCGGGTCGGAGATCGCGTCGCGTCCCCGCATCGCGGCGGCGTAGCGGCCGCGGCCGAGGTCATCGACCACCGCGCTCAGGATCTGCGCGTCGGCGTCGGAGACGAAAGGGGAGGCCGGAGCGGGCGGCTTCAGGACCGGCACGCGCGCGGCTTCGGCCCCTCCGGTGACGCAGAGAAGGATTGCGGCGCTCGCGAGAAGACCCCTGACCATTCCGACAGTTTGAACCATATGCTCCCGTCCTGCACGTCTTATCTGTTAACCTCGTCTCCACCTTGCCCCGGCGCGTCCGGCGCAGTACCCGTGCCCGTTCAGCCCGCGCCGTGGTCGCGGCAGAAGGAGGAAAGATGGCTCTTCCCTGGCTCTCCGGCTCGATGGTGGCCCTGGTGACCCCTTTCAGGGGCGGCAAGGTGGACGAGGACGCCCTTTCGAACTTGATCGAGAGGCAAGTTGCGGGCCGGACCCGCGCCCTCGTGGTGGCCGGCACCACCGGCGAGGCGGCGACCCTCACCGAGGAGGAGCACATTCACGTGATCGCCCGGGCCGTCGAGATGGCCCGCGGCCGTGCCGCGGTGATCGGCGGCGTGGGGGCGAACGTCACCCGCGATGCCGTGGCGCTGGCCGAGGCCTGCGCGAAGGTGGGTTGCGACGGCGTGATGGCCACCACCGGCTATTACAACAAGCCGAACCGCCGGGGCCTCCTTGCCCATTACAAGGCCCTGTCCGCCGCCACCGACCTTCCCCTGATCCTCTACAACGTTCCGGGGCGAACGGCGACGGACATGCGCGAGGACCTGATCGCGGAGCTTTCGCGCCTTCCCAACGTCGCGGCGCTCAAGGACGCGAGCGGCGACCTCGCCAGGGTGGCCCGGCACCGGATCACCTGTCCCGACGAATTCATCTTCCTGTCGGGCGAGGACATCACCGCCGTCGGATTCAACGCCATGGGCGGGCTCGGCTGCATATCGGTGACGGCGAATGTCGCCCCGGCCCTCTGCGCGGAAATGCAGGAGGCATGCATCGCCGGCGACTACGCCAGGGCGCTTCTCGTCCAGGACAGGCTCACGCCGCTGCACGATGCGATGTTCTCGGACGCCTCGCCCGCGCCGGCGAAATACGCCCTCGCAAGGCTCGGCCTGATCGAGAACGAGCTTCGCCTCCCTCTCGTCCCGGCCGACGAAAATGCGCAGGCGAAGGTTGACGCGGCGCTCGCCGGTCTCGATCTCGCCTGATCCATGGCCAAGAACGAGAAACCCACGCGCAAGCTGATCGCCGAGAACCGGCGGGCCCGTTTCGAGTACAAGCTCGACGACCCGATCGAGGCGGGGATCGTTCTCACCGGGACCGAGGTCAAGGCCCTTCGCGAGGGCAAGGCCAACATCGCCGAAGCCTACTGCTCGCCCGAGAACGGACCGAAGGGCCCGGAGATCTGGCTGATCAATGCAAACATCCCCGAATATTCGGGCGGCAATCGCGAGAACCACCAGCCCAAGAGGCCGCGCAAGCTCCTCCTCCACCGCAGGCAGGTGAACCAGCTCGTCGGATCGGTGGAGAAGAAGGGGAACACCATCGTTCCCCTGCGTATGGTTTTCGACAAGACCGGGCTGGTCAAGCTCGACATCGCCCTCGCCGAGGGCAAGAAGCTCCACGACAAGCGCCAGACCCAGAAGGACCGCGAATGGGGACGCCAGAAGCAGCGGCTCCTCAAGGATTTCGGGTGAGGGGCTAGAGCCCCGTCACCGTCACGGTCTTGCGGTTGGCGAAGGCCAGCAGCCCTTCCTTGGCAAGTTCCCGTCCGTAGCCTGAAGTCTTCACCCCGCCGAAGGGCAGGCGCGGGTCGGATGCGACGATGCGGTTGACCGCCGTCGCTCCGGCCTCGAGCCGCCGGACGGCATGGTCCACCTCCGAGCGGTCCCTGGTGAAGATCGCGGAGCCGAGGCCGAAGGGGCTGTCATTGGCAAGCTCGATCGCCTCTTCGAGATTCGGCGTACGGAAGAGAAGAGCCACGGGGCCGAAGATCTCCTCGCGGTAGGCCGGTGCGTCTTCGGGGATGTCGGCGAGGATGCCGGGCCTGAACCAGTTCCCTTGCGGATAGCCCTCGACGCTCACCCGCTCGGCGCCGCAGACACGGGTGGCGCCCGCCTTGACGCTGCGTTCGACCTGGCCGCAGATCTCGTCCAGTGCGCTCGCGTCGACCAGGGGTCCGATATCGGTGTCCGCATGCATCGGATCGCCGACCTTGAGGGCTGCGAACCGGTCGGCGAGCTTCTGCTTGAAGCTGTCATGAACCTCGTCGTGGACGATGAAGCGTTTCGCCGCGATGCAGGACTGGCCGTTGTTCATGGTGCGCCCCGTCACCGCCGCCGCCACGGCAGCATCGAGGTCGGCCGAGGGCATGACGATGAAGGGATCGGAGCCGCCAAGCTCGAGCACCGACGGCTTGATCTCGTCGCCGGCGGCGGCGGCGACCGCCTTGCCGGCAGGTTCCGACCCGGTCAGTGTCACTCCCCTCACCCTCCTGTCACGGACGATATTCTCGACCTTCCCGGAGCTGACGAGGAGGGTCTGGAAAGCGCCCTCGGGGAAACCCGCGCTCATGATCGCTTCCTCGATGGCGAGGGCCACGCGGGGGACGTTCGAGGCGTGCTTGAGAAGTCCCGGATTGCCGAGCATCAGTGCGGGCGCTGCGAAGCGGTAGACCTGCCAGTAGGGGAAGTTCCAAGGCATCACCGCGAGGATCGGGCCCAGCGGCAGGGTCGCGACATAGGCCGAGCCCTCGTCGATCTTGACCGGTTCGTCCTCGAGAAAGGCTGGTCCGTGCTCGGCGTAATAGCGGCAGACCGAGGCGCACTTGTCGATCTCGGCCCTGGCCGAGGCGAAGGTCTTGCCCATCTCCTCGGTCGCGATGGCAGCGAGCCTGTCGCGGTCCTTCTCGAGATTCCCGGCGAGCCGCATGAGGCCCGCCGCGCGGTCCTTGCGGCCCATGCGGCGGAGGCTTTCGGAAGCCTCCGCCGCACGTTCGAGTGCGGCCTCGACCTGATCGTCCGTCAGTTCCTCGAAGCTCTGGTGAAGTTCGCCCGTAGCGGGGTTGCGGCTTTCTATGCTCATCGGCATCCCCTAACACAGGTGTCAGGGACCGTCCGGATCACGAGCTGAGGAACTGCACATGACCCTGTGGGAACGGATCGCCGCGATACTCGACGCGGCCAGGGAGCGCAGCCTCGGCGCGGTGATGGACGCCATGTCCGAGCGCCGCAGGCGCCGCGACGCCGCGGTCTTCTCGATTGCGCTGATCGCGCTCTCGGCCAAGATGGCCAAGGCCGACGGTATCGCCACGGATGACGAATTCGCCGCCTTCCGCTCCTTCTTCCACGTCCCGCCGGAAGAAGAGACCAGGATGCGCATGGTCTACGATCTCGCCAAATCGGATGTCTCGGGGTTCGAGAGTTACGCAAGGCAGGTGGCGGGCCTCTTCCGTGAGGAGAAGGCTGTGCTCGAGGATGTTCTCGACTGCCTCTTCTACATCGCCATGGCGGACGGCGTGCTGCATCCGGGCGAACTGAGCCTGCTCGAAAAGGCCAAGGACGCCTTCGGCCTTTCCGAGGCCTGTTTCCGTCGCCTGCGCGCGGCCCATGGCGGGTCGGCGGGCGACGATCCCTACCTGATCCTCGGCATCCCCCACGAGGTCCCTGACGCCGAGCTCAAGTCCGGCTACCGGCGCCTCGTCAAGGAGCATCACCCCGACGCCCTGATCGCCCGGGGCGTTCCTTCCGACCTCGTCACCATCGCCGAGCACAGGATGGCTGCGATCAACACCGCCTATGAACAGATCCGCGCCGAAAGGGGACTTTGAAGATGAGCCGTGATTTTCTCGTCATCGATGCGTTCACGGACGAGCCGTTCCGGGGCAACCCCGCCGCGGTGATGGTGATGGAAGGTTTTCCTCCCGACGAGGTGATGCAGGACATCGCGAGCGAGCATAACCTCTCGGAGACCGCCTTTCTCGTGCGCAAGGGCCAGGGCCATTTCGATCTGCGCTGGTTCACCCCCGGCGGCGAGGTCCCGCTCTGCGGTCACGCGACCCTCGCATCGGGACACGCGCTGCTGCACGAACTCGGCGAAGGTGGCGAGGAGGTCCGCTTCGAGACCGCGTCCGGCACCCTGCGCGTCTTCCGCAGGGACGGCCGCTACGGTCTCGACCTGCCGGCCAATCCGATGCTGGAAATTCCCGCCCCGGACGGTCTCGCCGACGCCCTGCGCGAGCCCTTCGAGAAGGTCTACCGCGCGGGAAGCTTCATGGTGGCGGTGCTTCCCTCCGAGGAGGCGGTTCGCAGGGTGCGGCCGAACCACGCCGCGATCGAAGCCCTCGATGCGGACGAACTCGGCATCACTGCGCCTGGATCGGGGCATGATGTCGTCAGCCGTCTTTTCGCACCGAAGCTCGGCATCCCCGAGGACCCCTTCACCGGGTCGTTCCATGCCGTGATCGTTCCCTACTGGGCCGAGCGCCTCGGCCGGACCACGCTTTCGGCCTTTCAGGCCTCGGCCCGCGGCGGGGAAGCTTCCTGCTCGCTGGAGGGTTCGCGGGTGGTCCTGTTCGGGAATGCGGTCACGACGATGCGCGGCCAGATCGTCTTCTGAAGCCGGACGAAGGCGTTCTGGGTGAGGGCGATCCCCCCGATGATGGTCAGGAAGCCAACGATCTGGTTCACGGTCAGGGGTTCGGAGAAGACCAGCACCCCGAAGAGCATCGCCACCACCGGGGCGACATAGGCGCTGGTGGACAGAAAGCCCGAGCCTGCCCGCCTGACCACGGTGACGATGGCGATCGAGGTGAACCCCGTCGGCCCGAGCCCGAGATAGGCGATCGCGATCCAGCCCTGTTTCGTCACCTCGCCGAACCCTTCGGCGAGGGTGAACGGCGTCGACATCACCGCGGCCGACAGCATCATCGCCGCCGCGAAACTCCGCGCGGGATGCTCGGGCGCCCGGCGCATCACAACGCCCATCAGGGCATAGCCGAAGACCGCGCAAAGAAGCAGCCCGATGCCGAACAGCGTGCCGCCCGCCCCCGAAAGCGCCGCCGGCCCGATCAGGATGAGAACGCCCACGGTGCCGATCACCACCCCCGTGAAGCTCTTCCTGGTCAGGGGCTCGCCGGCGAAAAGCCATGCTGTCAGGACCGCGAGGACCGGCAGGAACGCCATCATGATCCCGGCCATGATCGAGGTCACCTCGAGCTGTGCCATGGGGAAGAGATGGAAGGGCAGGGCGTAGCCGCAGAAGCCCGCCGCCAGCGCGTAGGTCCAGACGAGCCGCCCCTCCGCGGTCAGGGGCGAGGCGAGCTTGCGGCCCGTGGCGTAGACATAGACAACGAGAATGATCGCCGCCGCCCAGATCCGTACCCCTGCGATCACCGCCGGCGGCGCTCCGGCGATCGCGAAATTGATCGCCGCCGGGGCGGAGCCGCCGAGGACGGCGACGAGGCACCAGAGGGCCCAGTCGGCGCGGGTCGGCTCCTTGGGGGGTGCAATGGGCGGGCGAGGCATGTCCGGGCCGTAGGCCGGGCGGACCCTGGCCGCAAGCGAGCGATCGCCGCGCCCCTGCCTTTGCAGGATCATCGCGAACCCGTCGCCGCGGGGCATCTTCCTTTCATGAACCCGCCCCGTCCGTGGCAGAGGCTGGCGGGCCGGAGACTGGGGACCGTCACCCAACCCGAGGGCGCAGGGGCAGCCGCCAGGGCCAACCGCTCGCATCCGTCGGGGCGGCGCCACCTTCCTTTCCCGTCCGGAAGGCCTTAGGCGGCTTCCAACGTTCGAGGAGATCAACATGGCGCATGTTTCGGTGATCGGGGCTCAGTGGGGCGACGAGGGCAAGGGCAAGATCGTCGACTGGCTGTCCGCGCGGGCTGAGGTCGTGGTCCGCTTCCAGGGCGGGCACAATGCCGGGCACACCCTCGTCATCGACGGCAAGGTCTACAAGCTCTCGCTTCTTCCTTCGGGCATCGTGCGCGAAGGCAAGCTTTCGGTCATCGGCTCCGGCGTGGTCATCGACCCCGAGGCCTTCGCCTCGGAGGTGGAGCGGCTCTCGGAGCAGGGGGTGAAGATCACCCCGGTCAACCTCGCGATCGCCGAGAACGCTTCGCTGATCCTGCCGCTGCACGGGGAGCTGGACCGCCTGCGCGAGGAAGCGGCGGGGGCGGGCAAGATCGGCACCACCGGCCGCGGCATCGGCCCCGCCTACGAGGACAAGGTCGGCCGCCGCGCCATCCGGGTCGCGGACCTTCGCAATCTCGACAGCCTCGAGCAGCGTATCGAGCGCCTCCTGACCCACCACAACGCCCTGCGGACAGGTTTCGGCGCCGAGCCGGTCAGGCCCGCGACGGTGATGGAGAGCCTCGAACGCGCAGCCGAGGTCCTGCTGCCCTTCGCGACCCCTGTCTGGGAACTCCTCGACGAGGCACGCCGCGCGGGAAAGAGGATCCTCTTCGAGGGCGCCCAAGGCGTCCTTCTCGATGTCGATCACGGCACCTACCCTTACGTGACCAGCTCGAACACGGTGGCGGGGCAGGCGGCCACGGGCACGGGGCTCGGCCATGCGGGCGACGCCTACGGTCTCGGCATCGTCAAGGCCTACACCACCCGTGTGGGCTCGGGGCCTTTCCCGACCGAGCTCACCGACGAGATCGGCCAGCGGCTCGGCGAGCGCGGGCATGAGTTCGGCACCGTCACGGGGCGCCAGCGCCGCTGCGGCTGGTTCGACGCGGCCCTGGTGCGGCAAAGCCTCAAGACCGCAGGCATCGACGGCATCGCGCTGACCAAGCTCGACGTTCTCGACGGGATGGAGACCCTGAAGGTGTGCGTCGGCTACGAGATCGGCGGCAAGGACTACGCCTACCTTCCCGCCGGCACGACCGAACAGGCGGGCGCGAAGCCTGTCTACGAAGAGCTTTCGGGCTGGGAGGGCTCGACCGCCGGCGCCCGGAGCTGGGCGGACCTTCCTGCCGAGGCGGTGAAGTATGTCCGCCGCATCGAGGAGCTTCTCGATTGCCCGGTCGTCCTCGTTTCCACCTCCCCGGAGCGCGAGGACGTCATCCTGATGAAGGATCCGTTCGAGGGTTAGGGTCAACCATCGTTTACGATGGGCCCTGACCTTTTCAGCGGCGATTAACCGGACCTCCGTTACCTTGAGGTGCGGAGGGAAGACGCCTTGATCAGTGACGACCACCTTGGCGAAGGCCCCTCCAGGCGTCTGCTCGGCCTCAAGGCCACGGCCAGGGCCCGCGAAGGGCACCTCGTCACGAGACTGCTGATCGCGGGGATCGGAGGCCTGTTCCTGCTTCCCGCAACCGAGCCTGTCTACGTCTTCACCGTGCTCGGCGTCGTCATCCTCAGCCAGTTCAGCGACCTCTGGCTGCGCCGTCGCATCCTGCCCCCCGATCGGAGCGCAGCTCTCAGCCGCCGCGAATACCTCATCCTGTCCGCCATGAACGTCCAGGCGGCGTTCTTCTATTCGGGGATCGCCGCGCTCGCATGGTTCTCCGACGACCCCGGCTTCCAGATCTTCGCGGGCTTCTGGCTCTGCGGATCGATGACCCATGTGATGCTGCACATGCACCATGAGCGCGGGACCTTCCTGACGAGCTTCCTTCCCCATGCTTCGATGGTTGTGCTGCTGCCGCTGGTCTCCCTCGCCCTCAGGCTCGACCACAGCACCATGGCGACCATGGCGCTCCTCTTCGCGGCCAGCGTCTTCATCGCCCACCTCGCCCTCGCCCTTCCGGGGTTCGAGAATGCAAGCGTGGAGCTCGAGCGGGCGCGGGAGCGGGCGGAACGCGGGATGCGCGCGGCTGAACGGGCGAGCCAGGCGAAAAGCGACTTTCTCGCCGTCCTCAGCCACGAGATCCGCACCCCGATGAACGGTATCATCGGGATGGCCTCGGCCCTCGAGCAGACCGACCTCAGCGACGACGCCCGCGAGAAGCTCTGCGTGATGCGCCAGGCCAGCGATCTGCTGCTCGTCCTCCTGAACGATGTCCTCGACGTCTCGAAGATCGAGGCGGGCCGGGTCGAGCTCGAGCAAAAGAGCTTCTGCCTCCGCGCGGTGGTCAGCCGGGTCGCCGCCCTCCACGAGGCCGAGGCCCGGCACAAGGGTATCGAGATCGAGGTGAGGATCGACCCCGGGCTCGAAACCCGGCGCGTCGGCGACGAGCACCGCCTGGTGCAGGTCCTCCACAATCTCATCGGCAACGCGGTGAAGTTCACCGAAGAAGGCAGCATCACCCTGACCGCGGAGCGGGGAGGCGACCCGGGGAGTTTCGTTCTTGCGGTCACCGATACCGGCATCGGCATGACCGAGAAGGAAGCCTCCCGCATCTTCGATCCCTTCACCCAGGCCGACAGCTCCACCACGAGGCGCTATGGCGGCACGGGCCTTGGCCTGACCATCACCCGGGGTCTCGTCGAGGCCATGGGCGGCAGCCTCATGGTGGATACGGAGAAAGGCCGCGGCTCCCGGTTCGAGCTGACCTTCAAGCTGCCGGTCTGCGCCACCGCCGCTCCCGAACCCGCGGCGGTGGAGGACGCACCGCCTGCCGATGACGAACGCCCCGCCCTCGAAGGGCTGCGCGTGCTGGCGGTCGACGACAACCTCGTGAACCTCAAGGTGATCGAGCTGCACCTGCAGCGCCTCGGCTGCTACGCCGTCCTCGCCGATTCAGGCTTCGCCGGCATCGAGGCTTTCGAGAGCACGGGTTTCGACCTCGTCCTCCTCGATATCTCCATGCCCGACATCGACGGCGTCGAGGTGTTGCGGCGCATGCGGACGGAAGCGGAGCTCAAGCGGCGCACGATACCGCCCGTCATCGCCGTCTCCGCCCACGCCATGCCCGACGACATCCGCCGCATCACGGCGGAGGGATTTGCCGGCTACATCACCAAACCCATCCGTCTCGCCGACCTCGAGAGGACGGCCGGAGCGGCGGTGACGGCAGCGGCCGGCGCTGAAAGTCGCCCGTTGCGAGCCTAGGCAGCAGCCGTCCTCGGCATCGCAGGGCCTCCGGGGCCTCGCGCATCCCCGGCGAAGTGCTCCCGCAGCCATGGGGTCCGGCCACGATCCGTTGCGCGGTGGCTGCGGCGTCTCACCCCGCCTGTTCCATGACCGCCCCGTTTGCACAGATCACTGCCTTCAGCTACGCAAGCTGCCATTGCCGAGGGGCACCCCCGAACGTTCGGGGGTTGAGATGCACCCTTTGAACCTGATCCGGTTAGAACCGGCGGAGGAACGGCCATGCTGTTTGAGACCGGGCGTCAGCTGACTCTCGACCTTTTCGTCCTCATAGGGCTTTACGGGCTTGCCGCCGGGACGGGCGGGCTTTTAGCCCGTGACCGGTTCGGCAACCTGGTTTCGGCGCTGGAGCGCGAGCCTGCGCTCGGCTACCTGGCCGGGCTGGCCGCCTTCGTCTGGGGCGGGGCGCAGTCGCTCGCGCACTGGGAATGGAGCGACATTCCCTCCGCGGTGATCTCCTTCATCGGCCTTTTCATCCTCGTCGAGGGCCTCGTGCTGATCGCGGCGCCCGCTAGCCTCCTGTCCCGCTTCGTCCGTCTCGTCAGGCCCATCGCGGGCCGCACCTACGGGGCGGTCGCCTGCCTCTTCGGTATCCTCTTCATCGCTGCCGGCCTTCTTGGTCGCGCGGCCCCCTGAACCCCATCCCCGGAGGTCTTCCATGAACAAGCCCAACAAGCAGTCCGATTTCGCAACGCCCACGGTGACGACCGGGCCGCTGCCCTCGTCGCTCAAGCGCTACGTGCAGTCCGAACGCTTCGGGGATGTCCGCGCGCCGGTCAGGGACATCATCCTGCACCCAAGCTCCGGCGAGGCGCCGCTTCCCGTCTACGACCCGTCCGGTCCCTACACGGAGGAGAATTTCAAGCCCGACGTCGAGCGCGGGCTGCCTCCGGTCCGCGCACCCTGGATCGCCCGGCGCGAGCAGGAGAGCTACGAGGGCCGCGACGTCAAGCCCGAGGACAATGGCGGTGCAAGGGGCGACTACCTCGCCCGGGCCTTCCCCAACGTGCCGAGGCCCAGGCGCTACACCGGGAAGATCCGTACCCAGCTCGAAGCCGCGCGCGCCGGCATCGTCACCGAGGAGATGGAGTATATCGCCATCCGCGAGAACCTCGGCCGGAAACAGGCCGCGGAGGGCGCGGCGATGCGCGCGGCCGACGGCGAGAGCTTCGGTGCCTCCGTTCCCGAATTCGTCACCCCGGAATTCGTGCGTGACGAGATTGCCAGGGGCCGGGCCGTCATCCCCGTGAACATCAACCACCCCGAGGCCGAGCCGATGATCATTGGCCGGAACTTCCTCGTGAAGATCAACGCCAATATCGGCAACTCCGCCGTCACGAGTTCCGTTGAGGAAGAGGTGGACAAGATGGTCTGGGCCACCCGCTGGGGCGCGGATACGGTGATGGACCTCTCCACCGGCAAGAACATCCACAACACCCGTGAGTGGATCCTCAGGAACTCCCCCGTCCCCATCGGCACGGTGCCGATCTACCAGGCCCTGGAAAAGGTGAATGGCGTCGCCGAGGACCTCACATGGGAGGTCTACAGAGATACCCTGATCGAGCAGTGCGAGCAGGGGGTCGACTATTTCACCGTGCACGCAGGGGTGAGGCTCCCTTATATCCATCTGACAGCGGACCGTGTCACCGGCATCGTCTCGCGCGGCGGCTCGATCATGGCCAAGTGGTGCCTCGCGCATCACAAGGAGAGCTTCCTCTACGAGCACTTCGACGAGATCACCGAGATCATGAAAGCCTACGAC
>CAZAFU010000043.1:0-21078 GCA_964484475.1 uncultured Caulobacterales bacterium
CGCTGAGGAAGGAGCTGATGACCTTCTTGTTGCCGACGTCGTCGAACTCGACCTCAAGCTTGTTCCCGTCGCTGCGCAGGACGGTCCCGTCGCCGAACTTCTTGTGGCTGACCCTCTCCCCCTTGGCGAAGGTCTCGCCGCCCGGCGCTGAGGAAGCAACGAGCTTCGCCGTTCCCTCAAGAGCCGGATCGGGGTTCCTGCGGCGGCCATACTGCCGGGCTCTCTTCCAGCCCGGTGTCTCGTAGGTCGAAGCGCTGTCGTCGAGGACAAGATCGGCGAAGCGGGACTGGGCGGGCATGTCCTTCGCCGCAACGCCGTAAAGTCCGGGCTCGGAAAGAATATCGACCTGGTCCTCCGGCAGCTCGTCGATGAAGCGGGAGGGGAGGGCGTTCTGCCACCGGCCATAGACCTGACGGTTGGCGGCGAAACTGATGCGGCAACTCTCCCGCGCGCGGGTGATGCCGACATAGGCGAGGCGCCGCTCTTCCTCGAGGCCCCGGTTGCCGTTTTCGTCCACGCTTCTCCTGGAGGGGAAGATTTCCTCTTCCCACCCAGGCAGGAAGACCACCGGGTATTCGAGCCCCTTCGCCGCGTGCAGCGTCATCAGCCAGACCTGTCCGTCTTCTTCGCTTTCCGCGCGTTCGGCAACCAGACTGACGTGGTCGAGATAGCCCGCGAGGGTCTCGAACTCCGACGCGGCGTTCACCAGTTCCTTGAGGTTCTCGAGCTTGGATCCGGCCTGCACGTTCTTCGAGTTCTTCCAGAAATCAGTGTACCCGGACTCGTCGAGCACCATCTCGGCGAGTTGTCCGGGCGGGGTCGTCTCCGCCTCCGACTGCCAGTGGCGAAGATTGCCGAGGAAGCCTGTCATCGCGGCCTTCGCCTTGCCCTTCAGCTCACCGCCTTCGAGCATCAGTTCCGCGGCACCGATCATGGGAAGCCCGCTCCTGCGGGCGACGACGTTCATCTCCGCGATCGTCTTGTCGCCGAAGCCGCGTCTTGGCTTGTTGACGATGCGCGAGAAGGACAGATCGTCGGCCGCGTTCCGGACCAGCCGCAGATAGGCGAGGGCATCGCGGGTCTCCTCGCGCTCGTAGAAGCGCGGGCCCCCGACCACCCTGTATGGAATGCCGTTGGTGTTGAAGCGCTCTTCGAAGGCGCGCATCTGGAATGAGGCGCGGACGAGGACAGCGATATCCGACAGGGACCGCCCCCTGATCTGTTCGGACTCGATATCCTCCGCGATTTGACGGGCTTCTTCCTCTCCGTCCCACACTCCACGGAGCTTGACCAGCTCGCCGCCCTCGACCTCGGTCCAAAGGGTCTTGCCGAGGCGGCCGTCATTGTTGCTGATCACCGCACTGGCCGCAGCGAGGATGGGAGCGGTCGAGCGGTAGTTCTGTTCCAGCCTGATGACTCTCGCCCCGGGGAAATCCTTCTCGAAGCGGAGGATATTCTCCACTTCCGCCCCGCGCCAGCCATAGATCGACTGGTCGTCGTCACCCACCACGCACACATTGGCAGGCTCGCCCTCCTTCCCCCTGGCAAGCAGCCTGAGCCACAGATACTGGGCGACGTTCGTATCCTGGTACTCGTCCACCATGATATAGCGGAACCGCCGGTGGTATTCGGCCTGGATGTCGGGCTGCTCACGCAGGATCGTCAGGTTGTGGACCAGGAGGTCGCCGAAATCCGCGGCGTTGAGGGTGACGAGCCGGGACTGGTACTCCTTGTAAAGAAGGATCGCCTTGCCGTCGGCAAAGATGTCGGCGTCGTGGGCGGGCACGTCCCTGGGCGTCAGGCCCTGGTTCTTCCAGCTGTCGATAACGGAGGCCAGGGCGCGTCCCGTCCAGCGCTTCTCGTCGAGCCCGGCCGCCTCGATGACCTGCTTGCAGAGGCGGACCTGATCGTCGGTGTCGATGATCGTGAAGCTGGGCTTGAGCCCGACGACCTCGGCATGGCGGCGCAGGATCTGCGCGCCGACGGAGTGGAAGGTGCCAAGCCAGCGCAGGCCCTCCACCGTCTCCCCGACAAGGGCGCCCACGCGCTCCTTCATCTCCCGGGCCGCCTTGTTGGTGAAGGTCACGGCGAGGACCTCCCAGGGCCTTGCCTGCCCGGTCGCGAGAATATGCGCGATCCTCGTCGTCAGGGCCTTGGTCTTGCCCGTGCCCGCACCGGCCAGCATCAGGACGGGCCCCTCGGTCGTCAGCACGGCCTCGCGCTGGCTCTCGTTGAGATCCTGGAAGTAGCCCTGATCGGCTTGCGGTCGGAGGCCGGCGGCGGCGCGTTCGGTGAGGGATGCCATCCTCCGTCTATAGGCGAATGCGAACGCCTCGTGAACGTCGGAAACGCCGCGAAGGATGTCCGATTTGTCAGACCCGTTCCCGTCGGACGTGGTTGTGGAAAACTCCAGCACCGCCCTCGGACGCCGAGAACGTAACAAGAACATGGGTTTGGCTGCGTGCGGAGGGGCGCCGCGCGACCGGGACGTAGAAGACCTGCGGAAAACTCTTGCAAAAATGGGTGGAAAATGGGAACGGAAAGGGAACGCAGGGAGAGCAAACCATGACCATTGTTAAAGATATCGTCGGCTTCACCACGGTTCTCGGGCTCATCGTCACTGCGGTGATGATCGTCGCCTGAACCTGTGGAGAATGAAGGGCGTCCCGGCGGCGCGGAATCGCCTAGCATCTGGGTGATGCCTGCTTCCTTCGTTCACCTCCATGTCCACTCGGCCTATTCCCTCGCGGAAGGGGCCGTTCCCATCAGCCGCCTGACGAATCTCTGCGCCCATGCGCAGATGCCCGCCATCGCGGTGACCGACAGCAACAACCTCTTCGGTGCCCTCGAGGCGGCGGAGACCCTCGCGGCCGCCGGTATCCAGCCGATCACCGGGATGGAACTCGTCATCGCCATCGAGGGCGGAGGCGGTCTCCAGTTCGCCAAGGTCGTGCTACTGGCGCAGAACCAGACCGGCTATCTGCGTCTCATGGAGCTGGCGTCCCAGAGCTTCCTGTCGCCTGGGGAGGACGGGCGTCCGAGCGTGCCTTTCGCCGATCTCTGCAAGACGACGGAGGGGCTCATATGCCTCACGGGTGGCCCGGACGGCCTCATCGACCGGGCCCTGATCGCCGGTGATCGGCGGGGTGCCCACACATGTCTTGTCAAACTGGCCGCGGCCTATCCCGACCGCCTCTATGTCGAGCTCCAGCGCGCGCCGGCCTCGGCCCGGACCGACAACCGGGGGCGCTATCCCCATGAGGCGATGCTGCTCGAGGAGGCCTATGCCCTCGGCCTCCCGCTCGTCGCCACCAACGAGGTCTACTTCCCGACGGCGGATGACCATACCGCCCACGACGCCCTCCTCTGCATCGCGGAAGGCAGCTACATCAGTCAGGACGACCGCCGCCAGGTGCCTGAGGATGCGTGGTTCAAGTCCGAGGATGCCATGCTGGCACTCTTCGACGACCTGCCCGAGGCGACGGCCAACACGATCGAGATCGCCCAGCGCTGTGCCTTTCGTCCCAGAACGGCGCCGCCCATGCTGCCCAGTTTCGCAGGCGATCTCGAAGGCGAAGGCCGCGCCCTCGACGAGGCGGCACGGGAGGGGCTCGAACGGCGGCTCGCGGAAATCCCGCCGGCAGCGGATCGATCCGCCTACGAAGCCCGTCTCGAACACGAGCTTAACGTCATCAAATCGATGGGCTTTCCCGGCTACTTCCTGATCGTTGCCGATTTCATCAAATGGGCGAAGGCGCAGGACATCCCCGTCGGCCCCGGCCGTGGTTCGGGTGCCGGCAGCCTGGTGGCCTATGCGCTGACGATCACTGATCTCGACCCGTTGCGTTTCGGTCTCCTGTTCGAGCGGTTCCTGAACCCGGAGCGGGTTTCGATGCCCGACTTCGACATCGATTTCTGCCAGGACCGGCGGGACGAGGTGATCCGCTATGTGCAGGAGAAATACGGTCACGACCGGGTCGCTCAGATCATCACCTTCGGTAAGTTGCAGGCGAGGGCGGTGCTGCGGGATGTGGGACGCGTGCTGCAGATGCCGTTCGGCCAGGTGGACCGGCTCTGCAAGATGGTGCCGAACAATCCCGCCAATCCGGTGACCCTGAAGGAGGCGATCGACGGCGAGCCCCGCTTCGCCGAGGAGCGGAGGAACGATCCGCAGGTCGGGGTCCTGCTCGATACGGCCCTGCGGCTCGAGGGGCTCTACCGGCACGCCTCGACCCATGCGGCGGGGGTCGTCATCGGCGACCGGCCGCTGCACCAGATCGTACCGCTCTATCTCGATCCGCGTGCGGACATGCCCGCGACCCAGTTCAACATGAAGTGGGTGGAGCCCGCGGGGCTGGTGAAGTTCGACTTCCTCGGCCTCAAGACCCTGACGGTGATCCGCAGGGCCATCGACAACCTCAAGGGCGAGGGCGTCGAGCTCGACATCAACAAGATCCCGGTCGACTGCGAGAAGACCTTCGGCATGCTGACCAAGGGCGAGGCGACCGGTGTCTTCCAGCTTGAAAGCGCGGGCATGCGCGCCGCCCTCAAGGGGATGCGGCCCGACACGCTCGAGGACATCATTGCCCTCGTCTCCCTCTACCGTCCCGGTCCGATGGACAACATCCCGACCTACAACGCGCGCAAACACGGCGAGGAAGAGCCCGATCACCTCCACCCGCTCCTCAAGGAAGTGCTGGAAGAGACCTTCGGCGTCATCATCTACCAGGAACAGGTGATGCAGATCGCCCAGATCCTGTCCGGCTATTCCCTCGGCGAGGCGGACCTCTTGCGCCGGGCGATGGGCAAGAAGAAAAAGGAGGAGATGGACCGGCAGAAGATCCGGTTCGTGGACGGCGCCAGGAAGAACGGCGTCGATCCGAACAAGGCTGAAAGCATCTTCGAGCTGGTGGCGAAGTTCGCGGGCTACGGCTTCAACAAGTCCCACGCCGCGGCCTATGCGTGGATCAGCTACCAGACGGCCTACCTCAAGGCCCATCACCCCGCCGCGTTCCTCGCTGCGTCCATGTCCCTGGATCTTGCGAACACGGATAAACTTTCGGTCTTCAACGCGGAAGCGAAGCGCTCGGGCGTCGTCATGCACCCGCCATGCGTCAACCGCTCCGGGGCGGATTTCGAGGCGCGCGACGGTGAGGTCCATTATGCCCTCGGGGCCGTCAAGAATGTCGGCTTCGAGGCAATGCGCCATATCGTTCGCACCCGCGAGGAAGGGGGCCCCTTCCGTGACCTCTTCGATTTCGCGGAGCGGATCGACGGCCGTCAGGTCGGCAAGCGGGCCCTCGAACAGCTCGCCCGGGCGGGTGCGTTCGACGAAATCCATCCGAACCGTGCCGAAGTCTTCAACGCGGCAGATTTCATCTGCCGTTATTCAGCGGCCCGGGCGGATGAGAGAAATTCCTCGCAAGGCGGACTTTTCGGCGGTCCGGCTGCGGAAACACCGCGCCCCAAGCTCCCCCATCGTCCTTCCTGGCCGGTGGAGGATGCTCTGGAAGAGGAGCGCCAGGCGATCGGTTTCTATCTCTCCGGGCACCCCCTCTCAGCCTTCGCCGACGAACTGCAACGCCAGTCCGTCTCCCCTGCCGCGGCGATCATGAACGAGCCCGAGGTCGGAACCCGGACACTTCTTCTTGCCGGGGTGGTCCGGGAGGTCGTCAACCGCCGCTCGCGCTCGGGCAAGCCCTTCGCGTGGATCGCGATGTCCGACGAAAGCTGCGACTACGAAGTGACGGCGTTCAGCGAGGTCCTCCTGAAGTTCGAGGATATTCTCAAACCGGGTATTCCGCTCCTCGTTTCGGTCACCGCCGATGACCAGAGCGGCGCGCTGCGCATGACCCTCGAAAGCGTAAGACGGCTGACGAAGAGCCGGATGCGGGGCGGGGAGAATGCATTCAGCATCAGGGTGGTGGAGCCCGGCGCGCTGTCCGCGATCCGGGCCAGTCTGAAGGCCTGTGCCCCGCCCGAAGAGGACGTCGAGACGACGACGCTGATCCTGCCGCTGCCGGACCAGAAATGCGAAGTGCTTGTCACCCTCCCGCGCGACTTCAGGGCAGGTCCACAAAGCCGAGGCGCGCTCCAGCTGATCGACGGCGTGGGCGTGGTGGCCGGCTCCGCCTGACGGGCAGCCCGGAATGAACATTCCTCCCGCACTCGTGTTGGGGCACCAGAAAAGCGCTCAAAGGATGGATATGATGCTGCGAACTCAAGCTCTGGCCGCATGCGCGGTGTTTGCCCTCGCGGCCTGCGGTGACGCCGGGGTCGACGATATCGACGACGATGGCCAGCGCGAGACCGCGACAGGCGCGGAAGTGCAGTCCGACGATGTGTCGGTCGACATCGAGGAGCAGACGGTTCTCGACATTCTCCAGTCCGAGCCCCGGTTCTCGACGCTTCTCGCCGCGGTCGAGGCGGCCAACCTGGCCATGACCTTCGAGACCGAAGGGCCCATCACCATTTTCGCGCCGAACAATGATGCCTTTGCCAACCTGCCTGAAGCCGTTTCGGTGGACGTTCTGACGGCGCCGGAAAACCAGGCGCTCCTGAAGGATATTCTCTCCTATCATGTCGTCGCGGGGCGGGTCGGTTCGGACGATCTGGCAGACGGCCCCCAGCTTCTTGAAACCATCGGTGGAGAGACCCTCGAGGTCGACGGCTCCGGCGCGGTGGTCTCCGTTGGAGGCGCGGTCATGACCATCGCCGACCTCGATGCCGAGAACGGCGTTGTCCACACCATCGACACCGTGCTGATCCCCCCGGCAAATTGATCAGCGTAAGGAGAGAAGCATTTCCGTGTCCTGAGGCTCCGGTCCTCTCCCGGTAAGAACACGTCTGAGGGCCAGGGGGTAGAGGCGGTGTTCGGCCTTCTGGATGCGGGATGCGAGGCTTTCTGCGGTATCGTCTTGCCTGACCGGCACCACGGCCTGTCCCACGATCGGCCCGCCATCGAGCTCGGGTGTGACAAGGTGCACGGTGCATCCCGACACTGCGACCCGCGCCTCGAGGGCCTGTTCGTGGACGTGCAGGCCACGGAAAGACGGCAGAAGCGAGGGATGAATGTTCAGCATACGCCCCGACCACTTCTCGACGAAGCCGGCCGAGAGGATGCGCATGAACCCTGCGAGGCAGACGAAATCAGCGCCGTAGTCCTCCAGCGCCTTGTCGAGCTCCGCTTCGAATTCATCCCGCGCGAGGCCCTTGTGGGGGACAACCACGGTCGGGATGCCTCGTTCCTTCGCTGCGTCGAGCCCCAATGCCCCCTCCTTGTTGGAGATGACGACCGCCAGCTCAGCGGGAACGTCCCCCGCGAGAATGGCATCGGCCAGAGCGACCATGTTCGATCCGCGTCCTGAAATCAGGATGGCGAGACGCCGCTTCATTGCCTTCCGAGCTCGCCGATCAGGAACGACCCTTCGACCTCGTCGAGAACGTCGTCGGCATGGGCGGGCCCGACGATCAGGACCATGCCGATACCGGCGTTGAAGACCGTCCTGACCTCCTCGAGGGAAAGGTCTCCCGCTTCCTTGAGCCAGGCGAAGAGGGGCGGAAGCTCGAGGGCATCCTCGTCGAGCTTGACCCTGAGATGCTCGGGCAGGACGCGGGGAAGGTTCTCCACCAGCCCGCCGCCGGTGATATGCGCCATGCCCAGGAGCTTGCGGTCGAGAAGAAGCGGCTTCAGCGCATCGACGTAGATGCGGGTCGGCGCGAGCAGCTTCTCTTTCCAACTGCCGCCGAAAGGAGCGTCGTCGTCGAGCCGTATACCCTTTTCCGCGATCAGCTTGCGGATGAGACTGAAGCCGTTGGCGTGGGGACCGGAGGAGGGAAGGGCGATGAGGGCGTCACCCGCGGACATGTCGTCGCCTCGCGGCAGGAGCGAGCCGCGCTCGGCGGCCCCGACACAGAAACCCGCGAGATCGTAATGGCCGGGTCCGTAGACCCCCGGCATCTCGGCAGTCTCCCCGCCAATCAGGGCGGCGCCGGCCTGCCGGCATCCGTCGGCGATCCCCTCGACCACCGAGGCCGCGACTTCCTGTTCGAGTTTGCCGGTGGCGAAGTAGTCGAGGAAGAAGAGGGGCAGCGCGCCCTGCACGAGGACGTCGTTGGCGCACATGGCCACAAGGTCGATGCCGATGCCGCGGTGTTCTTCGGCTTCGATGGCGAGGAGGAGCTTGGTGCCGACGCCGTCCGTCCCCGAGACGAGGATCGGGTCTTCGAAGCCCGCAGCCTTGAGGTCGAACAGGCCGCCAAAGCCGCCCAACGAGGCATCCGCGCCCGGTCGGCGGGTCGACGCTGCCAGCGGCGCGATCTTCTGGACGAGTTTGTTGCCGGCCTCGATGTCTACGCCGGCTTGTCGATACGCATCGGTCATGCTCCCCGATAGTCGGTGAAAGCTTGTTCGTGAAGGCCCTGTTGAAGGTCGCGCAGGCGGCGCGGTGATGCTAAGCGCAGCGGCATCGAAACTCGCGGGATCTTGTTCATGATGCGTGCCTTGGCTTTGGCTGTCAGCTTCCTTCTCTTCACGGGAAGCGCATTGGCGCAGGACGTCTTCACGGTGCCGCAGGTGCCTGTCTACGCGGAGGCGGAGGGCGCCGCCCAGGCGCAGGAGCGTGCGCGGGTCGATGGTCGGCGGACCGCCATCGATCTTCTCCTCAGGCGCCTCGTGGCGGAGGACGACTGGCTCTACCTTCCCCGCCTGACCGAGGAACTCCCTCCCGAAGCCGTCGAGACGGGCGAGGTCCCGACCGTCGAGATGCCCGATCCCGATGCCGCCTATTCGGGCGGCCCCGATCCCTTAGAAAGCGAAAGGCCGGGGATGAAACAGGCGATCGTCCTCGACCGGCAGGCGCTGGCCGAGCTCGAGGAAGGGTTCGACGTCTTCAACGAGAAGTCTTCCGGCACGACCTATCGCGCCAACATCACCTACCGTTTCAAGCCCGACGCGGTGCGCAGCCTGCTTCAGACGGCACGGCTTCCCTACAGCGAGGCGCAGGCACAGGAGGTCCTGATCCTCCCGGTCCTCGAAACCGAGGAGGGGGTCTATCTTTGGGAAGCGAAAAACCCCTGGGCCCGTGCCTGGCTCGAGCGTCCCCTGACCAGCGAGCTGACGCCGATGGCCCTGCCCCGGGGCGATGTCATGGACATCCAGCAGATCTCCTCGGAGGAGGCCCGTGACATCAATGCCGCCGCGCTCCGGGCGTTCGCTGAACGCTATCCGCAGCGCAAGATCTTTGTCGCCCTCGCCAAGCTGACCGAGAAGAACGGCCAGTTCAGGCTCTACGTACAGCTCATCGACGCGACACCGCCGGCCATCGGACGGGGCGCGAGCGCGTCGGCCATCGGGACGACGATCACCGAAGCCTTTTTCCGCGGGCCCAATGACGACTTCCCTGCGCTTGCCCGCCGGGCCGTGCAGAGCACGGTGGCGCGCCACGCCCGCCGGTGGAAGCGCCAGACGCTCGTGGACTACGCCTCCGAGCGGTCCTTCGACCTGACGGCCTGGTATGGCAGCCAGCAGGAGTTCTCGGATATCCGCCAGGCGATCAACAGCTCTCCTCTGGTCAAGAGCTTCAAACCCGGGGTCTTCAATCGGGAGAACGCGATCATGACCCTCTCGGTCGTCGGCGAGGAGGAGCAGTTCCGCCTCGCGATGGCCCAGTCCGGCCTCGAGGTCTGGCAGGATACGGGAAGCCGCTGGCACATCGCCGAGGCGGAGCGGGCCGAAGAGCTGAAGCGTTCGCTCGAACCCCTCTCCACGGATATTGACGAGCAGGCTGAAAGGCGAGGCGGCATCGGCCGTTTCTTCGGCCGGGGCCGGTCCGGCAGCGGGGAGGAGATTCCCGAGCTTCCTGACGACCTCTTCGGCGATGGCGAGGGTGGGCGTTGAGCCCTGCAGGCCCAAAACAGGAAGCGCTCCCGTTCACGCCGAGGGTCGAAGGCCCATCGCCATACCGCCCGAGTGCCATCCAGGATGAGACCGCCCGCCAGCTTCGACGCTTCGCCGTTCGCCTGCGCTCCGCCCCATCCGGCCTGACGGCAATCCTCCTCGCCGGTCCGGCCGGCGCCGGGAAGACGCGGATGGTCGAAGAGCTGCAGGCGGGGGCCAACCCCCTCGATGCGGCGCGGATTCCAATAGAGGGAGCCACGGCGCTCGAGGTCTTCGCCGAGATCAACCGCGCGGCCGCTGCCCGGCTGACGGTCATCCTCGAGGCGCGCAAGCCCGCTGCCCGGTGGATCGCCGAGGCGGAAGATGTTCCGCCCGACGTTGTCTCCCGGCTGACGGCGATCCCGGAATTGCGGCTCGAAAGGCCCGGTCCCGAGGCGCTCGAGCCGCCCCTCGCAGCAGACCTCGCCTGCCACGGCCTGAGGCTCGAGGCCGCCGAGATATCCAGCGTGGCGAAAAGGCTTCCCAGGACTTTCGCAGCCCCGCGGCTCTTCTGCCGGGCGCTCGACAGCGCGCCGGCTGCCCTTTCCCGCAGGGATCTGTTGCAGTGGGGGACCGAAAGGGTTCATCTCCTGTTGCAATATGGTGGGGCCGACAAAGGAGACTGAGCCTGTGAGTGCGTCACCGACGGAACAGCAGGAAACACCGGCGATCACCGCCTCGGATCCTGAACGTTTCATCAACCGTGAGCTGTCCTGGCTGAATTTCAACGACCGGGTTCTCGAGGAAGCGAACAACGAGCGGCATCCCCTTCTGGAGCGGCTCCGCTTCCTTTCGATCTCGGCCAGCAATCTCGATGAGTTCTTCATGGTGCGCGTGGCCGGTCTCGTCGGTCAGGTCCGAAGCGGTGTCACGACGCTCAGTCAGGAAGGGCTGAGCCCGCGCAAGCAGCTGCGCCTGGTCAATGAACGCGCCGGTGAGGTGATGGGGCGGCAGCAGGCCACCTGGAGAGAGCTGCGTGGGAACCTGCGCGAGGAAGGCATCGAACTTGTCGATCCTTCGGAGCTGAGTGACAGCGAGAGCCAATGGCTGGAGCAGGAGTTCCTCGCGAACATCTTCCCGGTCCTGACGCCCCTCGCCCTCGATCCCGCTCACCCATTTCCCTTCATCCCGAACCTGGGTTTCGTGATCTGCTACACGCTGGACGGGCCGAGCGGGGAGCTGACGGCTCTCATACCGGTGCCCAGCAAGGTGAGGCGCTTCATCCGCCTACCGACCGGCGAGGAGCATCGGCCCGGTGTCCCGCTGGTCCGCTACGTTCCGCTCGAAAAGACGATCTCGCACTTCCTGCACCATGTCTTTCCGGACCGCAGCATCGTTTCCATGGGTGCGTTCCGGGTCATCCGCGACAGCGATGTCGAGATCGAAGAGGAAGCTGAAGATCTCGTCCAGCAGTTCGAAACAATGCTCCGTAGGCGGCGGCGGGGCGATGTCATCAGGCTGACCATCGACGCCGACATGCCGTTCCCCCTGCGTGACCTCGTCTCGGCCAAGCTGGATGTGCATCCTAATGACGTGGTCCTCGTCAACGGACTTCTCGGGATGGTGCAGACCTCCGAGATGATTCCTTCCGACAGGCCGGATCTCCTTTTCACGCCCTTCGAGGCGAGGTTCCCCGAAAGGATCAGGGAGCACAACGGCGACTGCTTTTCCGCCATCGCGGCCAAGGATATCGTCGTTCATCATCCTTATGAAGAATTCGACGTCGTGGTGCAGTTCCTCAAGCAGGCCGCTGCCGACCCCGATGTCCTGGCGATCAAGCAGACCCTCTATAGGACATCGAAGGACTCACCGATCATCGGTGCCCTGATCGAAGCGGCCGAGGCAGGGAAGAACGTCACAGCCCTTGTCGAGCTCAAGGCCCGCTTCGACGAGGAAGCCAACATCCAGTGGGCGCGGGCGCTCGAGCGGGCAGGGGTGAATGTCGTCTACGGTTTCGTCGACTACAAGACGCATTCGAAGCTCTCCTATGTCGTTCGCCGCGAGGAGAACGGGACGAAGAGCTACGTCCATATCGGTACAGGCAACTACCACCAGATTACCGCCAAGATCTATACAGACATTTCCCTCTTCACCTGTGACGATGCCATAGCACAGGACACCGCGCGGGTGTTCAACTACGTGACAGGGTACGCAGCGCCCAAGGAGTTCGAGCGGTTCGCCATTGCGCCCATCAACCTGAGGGAAACGTTCTACCGGCTCATCGACGACGAAATCGCGCACGCGAAAGCAGGCCGCCCCGCCGGGATCTGGGCGAAGATGAATTCGCTGGTGGACGGCCCCCTGATCGATCGCCTCTACGAAGCCTCGGAAGCCGGGGTCGAGATCGAATTGATCGTGCGCGGTATATGCTGCCTGCGGCCCGGTGTTCCCGGCCTGTCGGAAAACATCCACGTCAAGAGCATCGTCGGGCGCTATCTCGAACACTCCCGCATCTTCTGCTTCGGGGCAGGGCACGAGCTTCCCTCCGACCGGGCAAAAGTCTTCATTTCGTCGGCGGACTGGATGCCGCGCAATCTCAACCGCCGGGTGGAGATCCTCTGTCCCGTGACGAATGAAACGACCCACAACCAGATCCTCGACCAGATCATGGTCGGCAATCTCAAGGACAATATCCAGAGCTGGACCCTGGGACCGGACGGCAAATATGTCCGCGACGAGGTTGATCCGGATGCCGATCCCTTCAATGTCCACGACTATTTCATGACCAACCCCAGCCTTTCGGGACGCGGCACGGCGCTGAAGGAACGGCCGCCCCGTATGCTGTCGGTCGAACCATGAAACAGAGCATTCGCTGGCCGCGGCGGGCCGTTGTCGATATCGGCTCGAACTCCGTCCGCCTCGTGATCTTCTCCGGCCCGCCGCGGGTCCCGGTGACGATGACCAACGAGAAGGCGCTCTGCGGGCTTGGCGACCGTGACCCGGAAACCGGGAACCTGCGGGACGAGAGCGTTGCGCGGGCGCTCGACACCCTCAGGCGGTTCAAGGCGGTGATCGACAGCGAGGAGCCTGAAACCCTCGATGTCTTCGCAACTGCCGCGACGCGCGAGGCACCCAACGGGCCCGAATTTCTCAGGGCGATCGAAGAGATCGGTCTCGAACCGAAACTGATCTCGGGTGAGGAAGAGGCGCGCCTCGCCGGTCTCGGTATCCTCTGTGCAGCGCCGGAGATCAGGCGGGACGATCGGGCTGCAATCGGCGGGGACCTTGGCGGCGGCAGCCTCGAACTCAGCCTGCTGGGTTGCAGCTCCGCCGGGGGCGTCGATAACACTGTCAGCCTGCCCGCCGGCTCGCTCAGGATGCTCGCGGACTACGGCGACGACCGGAAGGCTGCGGAAAAGGGCATCGAGAAGATGTTCAGGGAACTGCCCTGGATCGTCGAGAACGAGACCTCCAGCCTCTACGTCGTGGGTGGGTCGTGGCGGGCGATCGGGCGGGTGGGAATGTATCTCAGTGAGCATCCCGTGCCCATTCTCGACCACTACACTCTTCCTGCGGAGCAGATGATCGACGTCTGCCGCCATGTGGAGGGTGCCGATCCAGATGATCTCGGTAGCATCAACGGCGTCCAGAAGAAGAGGGTGCCGACCCTGCCCATGGCGGCGATCGTGCTGCGGCGCCTCATCGACCTCTCGAAAGTCGAGCGGGTGGTCGTCAGCTCCTGCGGGGTCAGGGAAGGGTTGCTTTTCGATCGGTTGCCGGAGCGCCTTCGTGCGGAAGAACCGCTTTTCGCACTGGCGGAAGACTGGGCCGACCGGCTCGGGGCAGGCCGCCCCGTCAAGCCCGATGCGGTTCGGGTCTTCGCTGATCCCCTTTTCGATGACCCGCCGTCGATGCGCCGCCTGCGATACGCGGCAGCGATCATGATCCGCACCGGAAACATGAGCCATCCGGACGAACGCGCCGACCACGCGGCGGCTACGGTCATGTCGACACCTTTCCTCGGCATCGACCATGTCGAACGTTCAATCCTCGCCCTGATGATGAAAGCTCGCTTCAATGGCTCTGTGCGCAAGAGCGGTGGGCAGGTGCCACTCGACGTCCTCTCCGATGAGGATATCGACTACGCCGAGAAGGTGGGTCTCGCCCACAGGCTCGCCTCGAGTTTGCGTCTGCCGATGTTCACGAAACAGAGCGGCTTTACGATGGAGAAGCGCCCCGATGCGATCGTGCTGCGGCACGGGCCCCATGTTCGGGACCTGGTCGTCGAAACGGCGATCAAGGACCTCGAAAAACTTGCGTCGGCATTCGATCGCGAGGCGGAAGTCGAACCCCTCTAATCGAGGATCTTCACCCTTCCGTTCTCGAGGGTCAGCGCGAGTTCCGCCCGTTTGAGACGCAGGGCGAGATTGCCGAAAACCTCTCGCCTCCAACCTTTCAATGCGGGGATGTCCGCATCGTCGTCGCACGCCAGAAGGTCGAGATCGGCCGAGCTCGCGAGGAGCTTCGGAGCCACTTCGTGGGCCTCGCACTGCCTTTTCAGAAGCACACGGAGAAGCTCGACAACGTCCGGCGGGCCCGGTTCACGCCGGGCGGACTGAAGCGAGGGGAGGCTTTCCTTCGGCGTCTCCACGCCCCTAGAAACAGCTTCAATCATGCCTTTCGCCATGGCTGAGCGTTCGAACCCCTTCGGAATGGAGCGAAGAGCATTCAGGTCGCCAGCCGTCCTCGGGCGTGCCCGGGCCACCTCGAACAGCACTTCATCCTTCGCGATGCGGGCGCGGGGAACGTTTCGTCCTTGGGCCTCGCGCTCGCGCCATGCAGCGAGTTCGATGATCGGGCCCAGCTCCCTCGGTTTCACGTTGCGGAGCTTCAGTCTCTGCCACGCCAGTTCAGGGGTCGTATCGTAGAGGTTCGGATCGGTCAGTTGCGCGAGGTCCTCTTCGATCCAACGCAGCCTGCCAGTCTCTTCAAGTCGTGCCCTGAGCTTTTCATAGACAGGGCGGAGGTGGGTCACGTCGCCCAGGGCGTATTGCAGTTGCTTGTTCGACAGGGGGCGGCGAGACCAGTCGGTGAAGCGGCTGCCCTTATCGACCTGCGCACCGGTCAGGTCGCGGACCAGCGGTTCGTAGCCCACCTGGTCGCCATAGCCGCATACCATCGCGGCGACCTGCGTGTCGAACAGGGGTGCAGGGATGGAACCCATCAGTTTGAGGAAGATTTCGAGATCCTGCCGGGCTGCGTGGAAGACCTTGAGGACGTCCGGATCGGCGAGAAGATCGAACAGCGGTTCGAGGTCGATATCATCCGCCAGAGGATCGATGGCGACCGCCTCGTCGGCTGACGCCACCTGGACCAGGCAGAGCTGTGAGTAGTAGGTCTTCTCCCGCATGAACTCGGTGTCGACGGTGACATAGGGCTGTCGCCGGGCCCGGTGGCAGAACGCGGTGAGATCGTCGGTGTTTTGGATAAGACTCATGTTTCCTGCGGAGCTTCTGGCTCTCTTGTAAGTGTCAGCACCGGCCAACGTGGTGTTCCGTCAACGGAACGGACGCTGAAACCCAGGCCCCGGTAGCTTTCCTCGACGGAGACCTGCTGTTCGTCGAGGAGGCCTGCGAGGACGATCGTACCGTTGCCGTGTGTCACGGCGGCAAGACCCGGTGCGAGTTCCCTGAGGGGGCCAGCGAGAATATTGGCGAGAACGAGGTCGAAGGGAGCGTGGTCCCGGATCAGGGGCGAGCTGACGCCGTCCGCGACCGCGAAATGGATATCCGGCGTGACGTTGATCCCGGCGTTCTCCTGCGCGATCCGGATCGATGGTGCGTCGAGATCGGTCGCGACGATCAGGGCGTGGGGCCAGAGCTTCCGTGCCGCCATGGCGAGGATGCCCGAACCGCAGCCGAGATCGAGAATGCGGTGAGGGCCGGTATCGCGAAGGTCGCCAAGGACATCGAGGCATCCCGCCGTCGTCGGATGGTGCCCCGTCCCGAAGGCCTGGTTGGCTTCCACCTGCAGGGGAATGCCATCCTCCGGTGCCACCTTGGCCGCGTCATGATGGCCGAAAAGGACGAAAGGACCGGCTCTGACCTTTCCCAGACCCTCAAGGCTGTGGGCGACCCAGTCGCGGTCTTCGAGTTCTTCGATCTCCGGACCTTCGAGCCCCCCGGGGAGCATGGCGAGATCGTCCGCACTCAACGGCTCTTCCGTGTAGGCGTGGAGCGCCCAGGCTGCATCGGAAGGCTCCGAACTCGCATCGTCCTCGCGGACAAGAGAGGCGGCATTCACCGGTTCGGGAAGGATCTCGGTCAGGACCGTCTCGGCCTCCCGAAGAAGGGCTTCCGGCCCCCGCCAGGTGGTCCGGACGGTCACGACACCACCTTGATCAGCCCGTGGCGCTTCTTTCCCACCGACAGCTTGATCTGCCCGTCCGTCACATCATCGAGCCCGAGTGGACGTTCGTCGGCGATGGCACGGTCGTTGATCTTCAGTGCACCCGCCTTGATGTGACGCCGCCCCTCGCCGTTGGAGGCGATCAGGCCGAGTTCCGTGAACGGCGGGAAAAGGGGGAGCCCGGCCTCGAGGTTTGCTTTCGGGACGTCGAGGCTCGGGAGGTCGGCGCCGGCCCCGCCACCTTCAAAGGTCTCGCTGGCCGTGCGGGCGGCCTGGTCCGCCGCATCGCGGCCGTGAAGCAGCGCGGTCGCCTCGGTCGCCAGAACCTTCTTGGCTTCGTTGATTTCCGCGCCAGCAAGCCGTTCGAGGCGCTTCACTTCGTCGAGGGGCAGAAGAGTGAAGCGGCGGAGCATCATCCCGACATCCGCATCGTCCGTATTCCGCCAGAACTGCCAGTAGTCGTAGGGAGAGAAACGGTCGGCGTTGAGCCAGACGGCACCTTTCTCCGTCTTGCCCATCTTCTTGCCGGAAGCGGTGGTGACAAGTGGGGTCGTCAGGCCGTAGGCCTCGCCATCTTCGCTGGTGACCGCGCCGATGCGGCGGATCAGTTCGACCCCGTTGACGATGTTGCCCCACTGGTCGCTGCCCCCGAGCTGCAGCACGCAACCATGGCGCCGCTTGAGTTCGAGGAAGTCGTAGGCCTGCATCAGCATGTAGTTGAATTCGAGGAACGTCATCGGCTGTTCGCGATCGAGGCGGAGCTTGACCGAGTCGAAGGTCAGCATACGATTGATCGTGAAGTGGATGCCGTATTTCCTGAGGAAATCGACATAGCCAAGCTCCGACAGCCAGTCGTCGTTGTCGACCATCACCGCATCGGTAGGTCCGTCGCCGAAACTCAGGAACGGCTCGAAAGCGCGCCTTATTCCGGCAATGTTCCTGGCGATGTCGTCATCGGAGAGAAGCTTGCGCTGTTCGTCCTTGCCCGTCGGATCGCCGACCTTTGTCGTCCCGCCACCCATCAGGGCGATCGGCTTGTGCCCGGCTTTCTGCAGGTGATGCAGCATCATGATCTGGGTGAGGCTGCCGACGTGGAGACTGTCCGCAGTCGCATCGAAACCGATATAACCGGAAACCGTGCCCTCCAGGAGGCGCTCGTCGAGCCCTCCCATGTCGGTCACCTGATGGATGAATCCTCGCTCGTCGAGCGTGCGGAGGAAGTCAGATCTGTAGGCGCTCATGCCATGTCCGTTGGAATAGACCGGAGAGAGAAAACAGGACAGACCGGAGACGTACCGAGTCTGCCCGTCACTTCCTACTCCGCTGCCTGATTGGTTTCGAGGTCGGGCCTGCCGTGGCAGTGCTTGAACTTCTTGCCCGAACCGCAGGGGCAGGGCGCATTGCGACTGACCCGCCCCCAGGTCGAGGGATCGTCCTCACGCACCTCGCGCTGGGCACGCTGCGCACGCAGGGAGGATGCTGCCACGGCCTGTCCGTAGCCGCGCGCGGGCGCCTCGGGTCCGCCATGGCCGGCGTCGTTCTCGCCGGTGGTGGCGTCGATGTGGACCTCCTCGAGCTTCGACGGATCGAGCGCGCCTTTCTTCTGAAGCTCGGCGAGGAGGCGCTTGGCCTCCTCGACATCGAGCTTCGGTGCTTCGGGACGCCTGATCTCCACGTGATAGAGGCTCCGGATGACGTCCCGCCGCAGGCCCTCGAGAAGGTTCTGGAAGAGGGCGAAGGCTTCGGTCTTGAACTCGTTGAGCGGGTCGCGCTGGCCGACACCGCGCAGGCCGACCACGGAGCGGAGATGGTCGAGCTGCTGCAGGTGCTCGCGCCATTCGCGGTCGATGGTCTGTAGCAGGATCGCCTTTTCGATCTTGCGGGCGTTGTCGTCGCCGAACTCCTGGAGCTTGGTGTCGTAGCGTTCCTCGACCGCGGTCCGTACGCGATCCGCGATCTCCTGATCGGCCACACCCTCTTCGGCTGCCCACTGCCCGACCGGAAGTTCTACACCGAAGACCTCCCGGGCCTCACGCGTGAGACCTTCCGTATCCCACTGCTCGGCATAACTGCGCTCGGGGATATGGGTGGCGACGAGATCCTCGATGAGAGTCTCGCGCATGTCGCGGATGATCTCGCTGACGTCGTCCGCCTCCATGAACTCGATGCGCTGCTCGAAGATCGCCTTGCGCTGGTCGTTCATCACGTCGTCGTATTTCAGGACGTTCTTCCGGATGTCGAAGTTGCGCTGCTCGATCTTCTTCTGTGCGTTCTCCACGGCCTTGGTGAACCAGGGGTGCTCGATCGACTCGTCGGCCTGAATGCCGAAGCGTTTCAGCATCTTCTCCATCCCTGTACCGAAGATCCGCATCAGGTCGTCTTCGAGGGAAAGGTAGAACTTGGTCGTGCCGGGGTCGCCCTGACGGCCCGAACGGCCACGCAGCTGGTTGTCGATCCGGCGGCTTTCGTGCCGCTCGGTACCAAGAACGAAGAGGCCGCCCGCATCGAGGGCCTTCTGCTTCTGCTCCTTGATCTTGTCCGAGATCTCGGCGCGTTTCGTCCTGATCGTCTCGGCGTCGTCATCATCGGTCAGATGCTGGACGATCTCCATGTCGACGGACCCGCCAAGCTGGATATCGGTACCGCGGCCGGCCATGTTGGTGGCGATGGTGACCGCCCCGGGTTCACCGGCCTTGGCGACGATCTCGGCTTCCTGTTCGTGGAAGCGGGCGTTCAGGACGTTGTGCGGAACCGGGACCGGCTTGCGTGCCAGCCCATCGATATCGTCGGCGAGGGAAGTGAGCTCTTCCTTCTCCTCGACCTGCTTGTCCTTGAGATTGTCCGCCTGCCGCCGAAGGTCCGCCGACACTTCCTTCCAGAACTTCTTGTTGGAAAGGAGGGTCGAGAGATATTCGGACTTCTCGATCGACACGGTGCCCACGAGAACGGGCTGGCCACGCAGGTGACAGCGCGCAATTTCCTTCGCGATGGCCCGGTACTTCTCCTGTGCCGACATATAGAGTTCGTCGTCGAGGTCGGCGCGGGCGATCGGCCTGTTGGTCGGGATTTCGAAGACCGAGAGATCGTAGATGTCCTGGAATTCGCCTTCCTCGGTGATTGCGGTGCCGGTCATCCCGGACAGCTTGCCGTAGAGACGGAAGTAGTTCTGGAACGTGATCGACGCCATCGTCACGTTCTCGGGCTTGATGTCGACCCGTTCCTTCGCCTCGACCGCCTGGTGCAGACCGTCCGACCAGCGACGGCCGTCCATCATCCGTCCGGTGAACTCGTCGATGATGACGACCTTGTTGTCCTTGACGATGTAATCCTTGTCGCGGGTGAACATCTTGTGCGCCCGCAGGGCGTTCTGGACGTGGTGCACAACGGCGACGTTCTCGGCCTCGTAGAGGCTCTCGCCTTTCAGCAGGTCACGCTCGCGCAGGAGGTCCTCGACCAGTTCGTTGCCGTCATCGTTGAGGGTGATGAGGCGTTTCTTCTCGTCGATCTCGTAGTGCTCGTCCGTGAGCTGCGGCATCAGATCGTCGATGGCGAGATAGAGCTCGGACTTGTCGTCGGTCGGACCCGAGATGATCAGCGGCGTCCGCGCCTCGTCGATCAGGATCGAATCGACCTCGTCGACGATCGCGAAGGCGTGGCCGCGCTGGACCATCTGGTCCCGCGACTGTTTCATGTTGTCCCGGAGATAGTCGAAGCCGAGCTCGTTGTTGGTGGCGTAGGTGATGTCGCAGCCATAGGCCTCGCGCCGCTGCTCGTCGGACAGCTCGTGGTGGATCACGCCGGTGGTCATCCCGAGCTGGGCGAAGACCTTACCCATCCATTCCGCGTCGCGTTGCGCGAGGTAGTCGTTGACGGTGACGATGTGCACGCCCTTGCCGGTCAGGGCATTGAGATAGGCGGGCAGGGTGGCGACGAGCGTCTTGCCCTCCCCGGTCTTCATTTCGGCGATATTCCCGCCATGGAGCACCATGCCGCCGACCAGCTGTACGTCATAGGGACGAAGGCCGAGCGCCCGGTCTGCGGCCTCGCGGACGAGAGCGAAGGCTTCGTTCAAAAGATCGTCAAGTGTCTCGCCGTCCTGATGGCGTTTCCTGAGCTCGGCAGTCTTCGCGATGATGCCTTCATCGCTCAGCGCGGCCATTTCCTCGGCGAGGTCACCGATCTTCTGCGCCTGCCTGCTCATCGGCTTCAGACGCCGTTCATTGGCGGAGCCAAACAGTCGCTGCGCAAGGGACTTCTTTGCCATTCTTTCAACGCCTCTACGAACCTGATTTCCCGGGGGGAAACATGTCGGGATGTCCGGACAGCCATTTCAAGGCTCCGACGCCATCCCTGTGGACACGCGCTGATAGGAAGTGAGGTGCCCGAGGTCAAATCGGCAGGATTGGCACTTGTCTCGCAGTGGACGATCCGTCACTGGTTAAAGCAATCGTTAATGCCCAGTTAACGCTGGGGTGAAAACGCGAGAAAATGCATGGACGCTCGACGGATCGATTCCGCCAACGGCTATTCACTTGTCTCGGCCCGTCAGGGCCTGGGTTTCATGGCCCTCCTTGTCGGTCGTGGCACCGCTGAGCTGTCAGCGCGGGTGGCCCTGCGCGGCGTGTTCCTCGGTGTCCTGGTCACCGCTCTGGCCCTCGAGGCGATTCGGTTCGGCTATGTCGAACGGCCGGTTCCTCTTTCTGTCGCGTATCAGGACAGTGATCCGGTGGTCGCCCAAGTGGGCAACGAGCTGATTCGGATGTCCGACGCCTATGCCCAGGCCTTGCTGATCG
>CAZAFU010000044.1:0-4368 GCA_964484475.1 uncultured Caulobacterales bacterium
CGGGTGCGAAGTATCGCGGCGAGTTCGAGGAGCGGCTGAAGGCTGTCCTTTCCGAGGTCGAGGCGGCGGAGGGAGGCATCATCCTTTTCATCGACGAGATGCACACCCTCGTGGGTGCAGGGAAGACCGATGGCGCCATGGATGCCTCGAACCTCCTCAAACCGGCTCTCGCGCGGGGCGAGCTCCACTGTATCGGCGCAACGACGCTCGACGAGTACAGAAAGCACGTCGAGAAGGACGCAGCCCTCGCAAGGCGCTTCCAGGCGGTTTTCGTCAGCGAGCCGACGGTGGAAGATACCATCTCGATCCTGCGTGGCCTCAAGGAGAAATACGAACTCCACCACGGGGTCAGGATCTCGGACAGCGCCATCGTTTCCGCGGCGACCCTGTCCAACCGCTACATCACCGACCGCTTTCTTCCCGACAAGGCCATCGACCTCGTGGACGAGGCGGCCTCCCGCCTGAGAATGGCGGTGGATTCGAAGCCGGAGGAACTCGATGCCCTCGACCGGCAGATCATCCAGATGAAGATCGAACGCGAGGCCCTGCGCAAGGAGGAAGACCAGCCCTCCCGCGAGCGTCTTGCGGCGCTCGAGGAGGAACTTGCGGATCTCGAGGAACGCTCTTCTGAGCTCACGGCCAGATGGGAAGCGGAGCGCGCGGCGCTCGCTTCCTCGACCGAGCTCAAGGAACAGCTCGACCGTCTGCGGATCGAGCTTGCCGACGCGGAGCGTCAGGGCGACCTCGGTCGCGCGTCGGAGCTCAAATATGGCCGCATCCCGCAGCTCGAAAAGCAGCTCGACGAAGCCCAGGGTCACGATCCGGGCGATCTCGTGCAGGAGGTCGTGGACAGCGAGGCCGTCGCCCATGTGGTGTCCAAATGGACGGGCATTCCCGTGGACAAGATGCTGGAAGGCGAGCGCGAGAAGCTCCTGAGGATGGAAGATGCCCTCCACCGCCGGGTCATCGGGCAGGACGAGGCGGTAATCGCCGTTTCCTCCGCCGTCCGCCGGGCGCGTGCCGGCCTCCAGGACCCCAACAGGCCGCTGGGCAGCTTCCTCTTCCTTGGCCCCACCGGTGTCGGCAAGACCGAGCTGACCAAGGCGCTGGCTTCGTTCCTCTTCGATGACGACCAGGCGATCCAGAGGATCGACATGTCCGAATTCATGGAGAAGCATGCGGTCAGCCGCCTGATCGGTGCCCCTCCCGGTTATGTCGGCTACGAGGAAGGCGGCGTCCTCACCGAGGCCGTCCGCAGGCGTCCCTATCAGGTTGTCCTTTTCGATGAGGTGGAGAAGGCCCACCCGGATGTCTTCAACGTCCTCCTCCAGGTCCTCGACGAGGGCAGGCTGACGGACGGGCAGGGACGCACCGTCGATTTTCGCAACACGCTGATCATCCTGACCTCGAATCTCGGGGCGGAGTTCATGGCGGGGCTCGGCGAGGGCGCGCAGGTCGATGCCGTCCGTCCCCAGGTCATGGACGCCGTGCGCATGGCGTTCCGGCCCGAATTCCTCAACCGGCTGGACGAGATCATCCTCTTCGACAGGCTGAGGCGGGACCAGATGGGCGCCATCGTGGACATCCAGATCGGACGTCTCGAAAGGCTCCTTGCGGATCGCAAGATCGACATCGCCCTCGACGATAAGGCCCGTGACTGGCTCGCCGCAGCCGGTTACGATCCCGCTTTCGGTGCGCGGCCGCTCAAACGGGTCGTTCAGAAAGCCCTGCAGGACCCGCTGGCGGAACTGATCCTCAGCGGCGAGGTCAAGGACGGCGAGACCCTCGAGCTTTCGACCGACGAGAAGGGCCTCACCCTGAATGGCCGTCCGCTGAAGAGTCGCGAGACGTTCCAGCTTGGAACAGGCGCGTCCCAGATGGCGACACCGCCGAGCGCACTCCTTAACTGAGCGTTCAGTATGCTGCCGCGCCGGTTACCACCGGCGCGGCTTTTTCCCGATCGTCTGGACCGGGAATGAAATGACCGGCGCTCATGCATTAAGCATGACTGGTCGGATGCATTCTGAAAAAAGCCCCACGGATCAGACTGTTGGGCGGCGCGCGCCGCCTCCGCGCGGTCCCGCGTCAATAGGTTTGACCAAAGACTTGCACAAACGATCAAAATCCAAAGGGTCAGTGCTGACGCGCTTTTAATAGGTTGCCGGTATGTCAACTCATCGAGATCGGACGGGGGTTCCGATCAGGTGAGGAGAAAATGAAAATGGTTGCGAACAAGACTTCGCGCTTCCTGCTTCCTTCGGTGGTGGCTTCTGTCCTTCTGGGATCCGCTTTGGTGACGCCCGCTGCGGCCGAGCCGGCCCTCGTGAAGCCGGTTTCGCCGGAATATCCGCGTGCGGCGGAGCGCCGTAACATCGAGGGCCACGTCACGGTCAGCATCCAGGTTGGTGCGGACGGTTCGGTCGCCAATGTCAGCGTCGTTGAAAGCCAGCCTGCTGGCATCTTCGACACCTCGGCGGTGAACGCCGTCCAGCGCTGGCGCTTCGAGCCGAACAATCCTGCGACGGTCACCAAGACCGTGCGCTTCCAGCTGGAAGGCTGATCCATCAAAAGGGCGAGGGCGGGGGACGAGCTATGAATCGCTTCACAACGATCAGAACAAGACTGCTGAGTGGTTTGGGGGTCTCGGCCCTGCTCCAGCTCATCGCACTGGCCATCGCCATCGTCGCGCTGTTCAGTACCTCGGACGCGGTTCGGGAAGTCAGCTCGCAGAGGATTCCCCAGACGGGCCTCGCCACGCAACTCGCCTACGCCTCGGAGCGGATGGGCGACGAGATCGGCAACCTGATCGGTGCAGACACCGATGAGGTCCGCCGCCAGTCCTACCAGGCATTCGAGGAGCGCTACGCGGGTAGTGTCGCGCTCCTCGAACGCATCGATACCTCCCTCGTGACGGGGGAGCATCTCAGCGGGCTCGAAACCGCTCGCACCGAACTTTCCGACGCTGCAAGGGAAGTGGACGCGGCGCAGGCCCGGTTCCTGGCCCTCCGAGACCAGCAGCGCCAGCTTCGCAGCACCGCGACGATGACCCGCGTCGAGTTGCAGGAAGCCCTCGAAGGCGCCATCGACGGAGCCAGTGAGGTGGATGTCGAGACGCTGCTGAGGCTCGGCCTCTCGGCGAACTCCATCGCCACGATCTATGCGGACATTGCCAATACGGACGACCCCGCGCGGGTCGGCGCCCTGGAGGAGGAATACAGCCTCCACGCCGATGACGCACGGGTCAATCTTGCGATCCTGCAGGATGCGGCCACGCCCGCTGTCCGCGAGCTGACTGAAGTCTTCGTCGGTATCGGCGAAGGCGAGCAGGGCCTTTTCAATATCCGCCGGGCCCAGCTCGACGCCGCAGCCGACGCCCGTGCGGCACGCGCTCTCGCGTCCGGCGCCGTCAGGCGTCAGAACGATGCAATCACGGAGCTCGTCAGCGACATCGGTGCTGGCGCGGAGACGGCGTCCAGGAACACACTCAACAATGTCGAGATCTCGTCCTGGGTCCTGTCGGGGATCGCGCTCCTGTCGCTCGGATGGGCCTGCATGCTCGGCTATACCTACGTGCATCGCGGCATCCTTCGCCGAATGGACAATCTCAGCGGCATTATGGGCCGGGTTTCCGACGGCGAGCTGGATGTCAGGATCGAAGGCCTCAAGGTGCAGGACGAGATCGGCGACATGTCGCGCGCCCTCGAGGTCTTCCGCCAGAACGCGATCAAGGCCGAAGAACTCAACAAGGAGATGATCGCCGCCCAGGAACAGCGCCTCGAGGCCGAGCGCCGCGAGCGCGAAGCCGCCGAGCAGCGCCGCATCGCCGAAGCGAAGGCCGAGAAAGAGCGCCGGGAGGCCGAGGAGCGCCAGCGCGCCGATCGCGAAGCTGCAGCCGAGCGCGAGCGGAAGCTGCGCGAAGAAGCGGCCCAGCGCGAGATGGAAGAGCGCGAACGCCAGCGCGAGCGCGAAGCCGAAGCCGAGCGCAAACGCCTGCAGGAAGAAAAGCGCCTGATGGCCGAGAAGGCCGAGGCCGAAGAGCAGGCTCGCCGCGAACGCGAAGCCGCCGCCGAACGGGAGCGCCAGGAAGAAGAGCGCCGCCGGCAGGAAAAACTCGAGGCCGAGGAACGTGAGCGCCAGCTCCGCGAGGAGGCCGCCGAGCGCGAACGCGAGGCCGAGCGCCAGCGCCAGGAAGCCGAAGCGAAGGCGCTTCGCGAAAAGGCCGAGGAAGAGAAGCGCCGTCTCGAAGAGCGCGCCGAGGCCGAACGCCGGGCGCAGGAAGAACGCGAAGCCGCAGCCGAGCGCCAGCGGCAGCAGGAGATCGAGGCGCAGGAGCGCATGGAGGCCCAGCGCCGCGCCATGATCCAGCAG
>CAZAFU010000044.1:4378-5237 GCA_964484475.1 uncultured Caulobacterales bacterium
CTCGACGAGTTGCCGAGCGTTCAGCGCGCCCGCAACCGCGCCATGATCCAGCAGCTCGGCAGCTCCATCGGCGAGGTGGTGCGGGCCGCCCAGGCCGGGGACTTCTCGAAGAGCGTCGAAGCGAATTTCGACGACGAGGAACTCAACGATCTGGCCGACAACCTCAACAAGCTCGTGGAGACGGTCAAGGGTGGCCTCGAAGAGACGATCTTCGTGCTGCGGGCCTTGCAGGACTCCGACCTCACCAAGAGGATCGAAGGCGAGTACGAAGGGGCCTTCGCGCAGCTGCGCGACGGTGTGAACTTCTCCGCGGACGGCCTCGCCAACGTGCTGAAGAACCTTCAGAACACCTCGTCCCAGGTCGGTGTGTCCCTGAGCGATCTTCTCTCCGGGGTGGACGAGCTGTCCGCCCAGACCTCGACCCAGGCCGCGACCCTCGAAGAGACCTCGGCATCGCTCCAGTCCTTCACCACCACGGTGGAGCAGACCGCGAAGCGGACCTCGGACATGCGCGACAATGCCCGCGCGACCCAGGAGAGGGCCGATGAAGGCGGCAAGGTCATGGAAGAGGCGACCGAGGCCATGGACCGGGTCGCGAAGTCCTCGAAAAAGGTCACCGAGATCACCTCGGTCATCGAATCGATCGCCTTCCAGACCAACCTCCTGGCCCTCAACGCCTCGGTGGAGGCGGCACGGGCCGGTGAGGCCGGCAAGGGCTTCGCGGTGGTCGCCGCCGAGGTCAGGAACCTCGCGCAATCGACCGCCAACGCGTCGAAAGAGATCGGCCTCCTGATCAATCAGTCGAACGACGAGATCAAGGGCGGCGTCGAGCTTGTTTCCCGCGCGGCGGACGATCTCA
>CAZAFU010000044.1:5247-20777 GCA_964484475.1 uncultured Caulobacterales bacterium
CGATCGTCGAGGAGGTGGCGCAGAACGTCTCGCTGATCGACGAGATCAGTCAGGCGACGGACAGCCAGAACCTGACCCTGCGCGAGATCAATGCCGCGATGTCGGACCTCGATCGCCTGACCCAGGCCAACTCCACCCTCGTCGACCGCAACAACCACGCGATCAGCCAGGCCAAGATGGAGTTCGACCAGCTCGACCAGCTCGTCGCCGGGTTCAAGCTCGACGGCACGGTCGAAACCAAGGTCTACACGGCGCAGGACGCCGCCTGACGAGAATTCCTCTTCTGGGAGAAGAGAGCCCGGTCAGCAACGCTGGCCGGGTTTTTTCGTGCCGAAGGCACCTGCTGTCCCCTCGCTCCTGCGATCTTGAGTGCATCACGCCGTTTTCTCCTGCCGCAAAACGCCTAGTTTCCAGTTCAATGCGCGCGGGTCCGACCGCGCCACGAGATAATCGAAAGGACGCTCGATGCTCATTCCTGGCAAGACTTTCCCGGAATTCGAAGTGCCGATGCTCGGCGCCGATACCTGGCGCCTCGTCAACGCGGCTTCGGAGAATTTCACCCTGCTCATCGTCTACAGGGGCCTTCACTGCCCCCTCTGCAAGGAGCAGCTCGAGGAGCTCAACGACAAGATCGAGATCTTCGCCGAACATGGTGTGAAGCCCTTCGCGGTCTCGATGGACTCCAAGGAGCGGGCCGACCAGACCTTCGCCGAATGGAAGGTGCGCAGTGTGCCCCTCGGCTACGAGATGACCCGCGAGCAGGCGGACGAGCTCGGCCTTTTCGTCTCCGAAGGAATCAGCGAAAGCGAGCCTGAAATCTTTGCGGAACCGGCCATGTTTCTCGTGCGTCCGAACGGCGAGCTCTTCGCCACCTGGGCGCAGAGCGTGCCTTTCGCGCGGCCGACCTTCGACGACCTCATCTCGGGCATCGAGTTCATTCTCAACAAGGACTATCCGCCCCGCGGAACGGAGACCAAGCGATGATCACCACCACCACTGACAACGTCCCCGGCCGCGAGGCGCAAGAGCCCCTCGGCATCGTCGCCGGCGAAGCCATTCTCGGCGTCAACATCTTCCGCGACCTCTTCGCGGGAATCAGGGACATCGTCGGCGGCCGCTCGGGCGGCTACCAGAAGGCCCTGCGCGAAGCCCGCGAGCATGCGATGGCCGACCTCGTCAAGGAGGCCGAGGCCCTGGGTGCCGACGCGGTGGTGGGGATCGACATCGACTACGAGGCGGTGGACACCCAGAAGGGCAGCATGCTGATGGTCAGCTGCAACGGAACGGCTGTCCGCTTGCGGTAGGGGAAGGCCCTGCCTAAAGCTTCCTGACGAAACCAGATCATCCGGGAGGCTCCCCATGACAACGCTCGCTCTCATCTTCCCAGGCCAGGGCAGCCAGAAACCGGGCATGGGCAAGAGCCTCGCCGAGAATTTCCGGGCCGCGAAGGATGTCTTCGCCGAGGTCGACGAGGCGCTCTCGCAGAAACTCTCCGCGCTCATGTTCGATGGGCCGGCCGACGAGCTGACCCTCACCGCCAATGCCCAGCCTGCCCTGATGGCGGTGTCGGTCGCCGCATTCCGTGTCCTGAGGGAAGAAGCCGGTCTCGACCTCGCCAGGGCGGCCGGGCTCGCTGGCCATTCCCTCGGGGAGTACTCCGCCCATGCCTGCGCGGGGACCTTCGACCTGTCGACGACGGCCCGGCTCCTGCGCATCCGTGGCGACGCCATGCAGTCCGCGATGCCGGTGGGCGAGGGAGCGATGGCCGCGATCCTCGGACTGGATATCGAGGCGGTCGAGGCAGTCGCGAAGAGGACAGGGGTCGAGATCGCGAACGACAACTGCCCGGGCCAGGTGGTGATTTCCGGGCCCAGCGGGGCCATCGACAAGGCCTGCGCGGCCGCCAAGGAGGCGGGCGCGAAGCGGGCGCTCAAGCTCGATGTGTCGGCGGCTTTCCACAGCCAGGGCATGAAGCCTGCCGAGGAGCGAATGGCGGAGGCGCTGGCCGAAGCCAGGATCAACGAGCCCGCAAGGCCGGTCATCGCCAATATCGACCAGACGGCCGTCAGCTCCGCCGACGATGTCCGGCGGACCCTCACGGCGCAGGTCACCGGCAGGGTCCGCTGGCAGGACTGTGTGCATGACCTCTGCGAACGCGGCGCCGGGACCTTCCTCGAGCTTGGCGCCGGCAAAGTCCTTTCCGGGCTCGTCAGGAAGATCGAACCCGAAGCGCGCGCCGGGAATTTCGGCGAGGCCGGCGACCTTGACGCAGCGGCGGCGCTGATCGGAGAGTGAAGGGCGCGCCCGTCGAAAGCGGCGAGCGAAATTGACGCTAAATCAATACTGCCAGCCCAGTTTCGGGGCAAGTTTTCCAGGACGTTCCCGTGGCTGTGTCTTGTGCAATACTGAAGCGCTACGAGGCCTTCCTCAGGATCGATGAGTGCACGCGCCCATGGGACAAGGTGCGGGCCCGCGGCGTCTATGTCGTCGCCTGGCTCTTTGCGGCGCTGCAGGTGCTCAACCTCATCGGCATGACCTACAGCTATGGCGGCTGGACATTCGATCACACCATCAGCGCCGTGATCACCCCGTTATTCATCGGCGTTGCGACCCTTCTGAGATGGTCGAAGAATTTCCTGTTCTTCCTGACCGTGTTCGCCATCGTGTCGCTTGGCGGGGCGCTTGCGGCGAGCATGGGCGCTGGGATCCACAGTGCCCTTCTGCCCTTCATCGCTGTGGGGCCGATGATGGCGGCGTTCCTCAGCGGCTGGCGGGCCGCACTGGTTTTCGGGGCGCTCGGTCTTCTCGCGCTGGTTCACCTCCTGACCCTCACGCTGACCGGGCAGACGCCGGGGGCCGAATACCCGCTGGAGCGGACAACCCAGCGTTTCCTGCAAGCGGCCTTCGCCGTGGGGCTTGGGACCAGCATGAGCGCGCTCTTGAGCTGGCAATGCCAGAACGCGTTCCAGCGGCTCGAAGCGGCGCTGGAACAGGCGGCCCTTTCGGCAAGGGCGAAGGATCGCTTCCTCGCCAATATGAGCCATGAGCTCCGTACCCCGATGAACGGTGTCCTCGGGCTGACCGAGGCGGTGATGACCTCGCCCGAACGCAACCTGACGACCCGTCAGGAGACGCTCCTGCGGCGGGTGAAGGACAGCGGCGAGCATCTCCTGACGCTTCTCAACGACCTCCTCGACGCCTCCAGGATCGAGGCCGGCAAGCTTGCGATCGAGCCACGGGCCTTCGACCTGCGCCGGCTGGTCACGGTCATCGAGGATACCCTCGGCGGCCTGGCCCGCAGCAAGGGACTGACCTTCACCATCGATATCGGCCACGCGGTACCCGAATACGTCCTGGGAGACGATACGAGGCTGAGGCAGATCCTCAGCAACCTGATCTCCAACTCCGTCAAGTTCACCGAGGAAGGCGAGGTCTCGCTCCGCGTCCGCGTCGCGGGCGAGAATGATCTCGTGTTCACCGTGAGCGATACGGGCAGGGGTATCCCTCCCGAAAGCAGGTCCCAGATCTTCGAGCGGTTCGAGCAGGGCGAGGCAGGCACGACCCGCGCCTATGGCGGAACCGGCCTGGGGCTTGCGATCTGCCGCGACCTTTCCGAGCTGATGGGCGGCTCGATCAGGCTTCTGCCGGGGCGGGAGCAAGGCACCAGCTTCGAGGTCGTCCTGCCATTGCCGATGACCACGACACCGACCGCGAGGCCGGGCGATCCGGGCATGGACGATGACCGCCGGCTGCACGGCCTCCGGGTGCTCGTGGCCGAGGATAATCTCGTCAACCGCATGGTGCTCGACGAGTTCCTGAAGCGGCGGGGCATTCATCCGGTCTTCGCCGAGAACGGGCTCGATGCGCTCCAGCTCTTCGACGCTGCGAATTTCGACCTGGCCCTCATCGACCGGCAGATGCCGGGCCTCGACGGGGAAGCCGTGGTCGAAGCCATCCGGGCGAGGAGCGATGCGAAGGCCGCAACACCGCTGGTCGCGGTGACCGCTGATGTTCTCGACAATGACCGCAACGCCTTTCTCGAAAAGGGTGCTGACGGTTTCGTCGCGAAGCCGATCAAGTCCGCCGACCTCTACGCGGCGATCGAAGCGGCCCTCGTGAAGCGGGATGCGTGGCCCGCCCTTCGCGGTGAAGCTGCGGGGTGACAGCCGGGCGGGGCGGGCCTATTCGGTCCTGCATGTTCGATCTCACTTCCAAGACCGCTCTCGTTACCGGCGCCACCGGCGGCATCGGTGAATCCATCGCACGCACCCTCCACGCCCAGGGGGCGACGGTTGCGATCTCGGGCCGCAACGAAGACAAGCTCGCGGCCCTCGCCGAAAGCCTGGGCGAGCGGGTTCACGTTCTCGCCGCCGACCTCTCGGACCTCTCGGCCTGCGACGCGTTGCCGGGCCGCGCGCAGGAGGCGATGGGAGGCCTCAATATCCTGGTCGCCAATGCCGGCATCACCCGGGACAACCTGATGATGAGGATGAAACCCGAGGATTTCGACGAGGTCCTCCGGGTCAATCTCGCGTCGACCTGGCACCTCTCGAAGGCCTGCCTGCGGGGCATGATGAAGGCGCGGACGGGCCGGATCATCGGCATCACCTCGGTGGTCGGTGTCACGGGCAACCCCGGCCAGACCAACTACGCCGCGTCCAAGGCCGGCATGATCGGCATGGTCAAGAGCCTCGCCGCCGAGGTTGCGAGCCGCGGCATCACCGCGAACTGCATCGCCCCCGGCTTCATCGCGACGGCCATGACCGACGCGTTGAGCGATGACCAGAAATCGAAGATCAACGAAGCGATCCCCGCGGGCCGCATGGGCCAGCCCGGCGAGATCGCTGCGGCGACGGCCTATCTCGCCTCCGACGAGGCGGCCTACGTGACCGGACAGACCCTGCACGTGAACGGCGGCATGGCGATGATCTGACCCCGGGGAGGGGCGGCACAAGCGACGCAGCGCGGAACGTCTTCCCCCGGCCGTACGTTCCCGCAGTCATGCAAGAGAGTTCCCAAGGCACGGGCAGCGGCGCGCAGGGCCAGTCCGCTGATCCATCGATCGTGCCATCCACGCCGGAGGTCGCCGGTGAAGAAAGCCCGCCAGATATCGAATCCGTCAGCGATTTCTGGAATTACCTCAGTGACCAGTTGAGCAGCTTCCTCGAGGCCGGGATCGGCCTCGTTCCCGAGCTGATCGTTGCCCTGGCGATCCTCGTCATCACCTGGATCATCGCGAGATGCGTGCGGCTGGTCGTGGGTTTCGCCATGCAGAGGGCGCATACGCGCAATGCCCTGAGGGAACTCGCGAAGACCCTCGCCGGGGTCTTCATCTGGCTCGTGGGCGGCTTCATGGCCCTCTCGGCGCTCTTCCCCAGCCTCAATCCGGGCAGCATCGTCACCGGGCTCGGCGTGGGCGGCATCGTCATCGGCATCGCGTTCAAGGACATCTTCCAGAATTTCATGGCCGGGGTGATGATCCTGCTCCGGAAGTCCATGCGCATTGGGGACTATATCGAATGCGACGACGTCGAGGGCCGGATCGAGCGCATCAACCTTCGCGATACCTATCTGCGCCGCGTGGATGGAGAGCTCGTGATCGTGCCCAACAGCCAGATCTTCGAGAACCCGGTGCGGGTCTGGACCGACCCCGACTACCGCCGCTACGACCTCGTGGTGGGCGTTGCCTATGACGAGGACGTGGCGGCCGCCCGGAAGGTCATCCAGGACGCGATGGACCGCCTCGATTTCGGCGCTGGCAAGGGCCCGCAGGTCTTTGCGGCGGAATTCGCGGAAAGTTCGATCAACTTCAACGTCCGCTGGTGGGCGGCGCCCGAGCCCCTCGACATGCATGAAAGCCGCGACAAGGTGGTGACCGGCATCAAGGAGGCTCTGGACGGCGCGGGCATCGAAATCCCGTTCCCCTATCGCACCCTCACCTTCAAGGAGCAGCTTCCGGTCAAGGCAGAAGGCATCGCGAATGACGATGCCGGAAAGCCAAAACCGGAAGGAAAACAGGCTGCGGAATGATGGGGACGCCGCATCACGCAACTTGCGCGCCATTTTGGCTTCCCCTACAGCGCGAAAACCACCATACGGCCTCCGGACCGGAGACGAATTAAGGAGTGTTCCATGTCGGATATTGCCGAACGCGTTCAGAAGATCACTGTCGAACACCTCGACGTGGACGCGTCGAAAGTTGAGCCGAAGGCCAGCTTCATCGATGACCTTGGTGCCGACAGCCTCGACATTGTCGAGCTCGTGATGGCGTTCGAAGAAGAATTCGACATCGAGATCCCCGATGATGCCGCTGAGACCATCCAGACGGTCGGCGACGCGATCGAGTTCATCAAGCAGCGTAAAGGCTGAGCCTTTCCGGGCGGGCCCTGTTGCCCGCCATCCTGCCAGCGCAGACGAGAACAGCCGCCGGTCAGCGACCGGCGGCTGTTTCTCTTTGTGGATCGGAATGCGCGGAGCGATAAAACCGGGGCTCTTGCTTTGCCCCCGTGGCGGCTGCTGTTAGAGCAGCGGAATCAACATGACGGGAGGTTCTATGTTGCGGCGCGTCGTTGTCACCGGTCTCGGTCTGGTGACGCCCCTCGGTAGCGGGACTGTCGGCGAAGGCTGGCAGCGTCCCTGGAAGAACCTCCTCGACGGTCAGAGCGGCGCGAAGAGGATCGACGACCGGTTCGATGTCTCCGATCTCGCCTGCAAGATCGGGGCGCCGGTCCCTCGCGAGGGGGATGGGGCCTTCGACGCGGACACCTACGTCCCGCCGAAAGAACAGCGCCGGATGGAAGACTTCATCATCTTCGGCCTCGGCGCAGCGGAAATGGCACTCGCCGATTCGGGCCTCCCCCTCGATACCGAAGAGGCGCAGGAGCGCACCGGGGTTCTCGTGGGATCGGGCATCGGCGGTCTCGACGGTATCGCCCAGACCACCCAGATCATGAACGAGAAGGGCCCCCGCCGGGTCTCGCCCTTCTTCATCCCGAGCTGCCTCATCAACCTCGCCTCGGGGCAGATCTCCATCAAGCACGGCCTCAGGGGCCCGAACCACGCCGTCGTCACCGCCTGCGCCTCAGGCGTTCACGCCATCGGCGATGCCGCGCGGCTGATCGCTTTCGGTGATGCCGACGCCATGGTGGCCGGCGGTGCCGAAGCCTCGATCTGCCGGATCGGCTATGCGGGCTTTCTCGCCTGCAAGGCCCTGACAACCGGGTTCAACGACGATCCCGGGGCGGCCTCGAGACCCTACGACAAGGACCGCGACGGCTTTCTGATGGGCGAAGGCGCGGGGATCGTTGTGCTCGAGGAATACGAGAAGGCGAAGGCGAGGGGAGCGACGATCTATGGCGAGGTGATCGGCTATGGCCTTTCGGGCGACGCCTACCACGTCACCGCGCCGCTCGAGAACGGCGACGGGGGCTACCGGGCCATGAAGATGGCTTTCGCGCGGGCAGGGGTGAGCCCGGCGCAGATCGGCTACGTCAATGCCCATGGCACCTCCACGCCGCTCGGCGACGAGGCCGAGCTTCAGGCCGTCGAGCGTCTCTGGGGAAGCGACGCGGATGGGCTGGTCATGTCTTCGACGAAATCCTCGATCGGTCACCTGCTGGGCGCGGCCGGGGCGGTCGAGGCGATCTATTCGCTGCTCGCCATGCGCGACGGCGTCGCGCCCGCCACGCTCAATCTCGACAACCCCTCGGTGGACACCGCCATCAACCTCGCTCCGAACGAGCCCGTGGAGAAGGAGATCAGCCACGTCCTCTCCAACAGTTTCGGCTTCGGCGGCACCAACGCCTCGATCATCATGCGCAAGGTCTGACCGGTGACCGGTGGCGAGCGCGGTTTCGTGCGGGTGTTCTTGTTGTTGCTGCTCGTACTCGCGGCGGCGGCGGGCTTCCTCGCCTATGAGGGCCATCGCAGGCTGACGGCGGAAGGGCCGTCAGAGAAAACCGAAGTCGTCTGGATCAAGAAGGGACAGAGCCTCAAGGCGCTCGCCTCGGAACTCGAGGCCGCAGGCATCGTTGGGGATGCGGATCTTTTCTACTATTACGGCCGGGCGACGGCGCTCTCCGAGGACCTGCGCGCGGGCGAGTTCGAGATCGAGGCCCGCTCCTCGATCATGGAGGTCGCCGACACCTTGCGGGACGCCGATCCTCTCCTGCGGTTCGTGACGGTGCCCGAAGGACGGACCGTCTCGCAGGCTCTGGCCATCGTCAGTGAGGCACCCGTCCTCGAAGGCGAGATCACCCTCGAACCCGAGGAAGGCGACCTTCTTCCCGAGACCTACGCCTATGAGCGGGGAGAGAGCCGCGACGCCGTCGTCCGCAGGATGATGGTCGCCCATGACGAGCTTCTCGAAGAGCTCTGGCCCCGGCGCGCCGAGGACCTGCCCTTCGACACGGTCGAGGATGCGGTGATCCTCGCCTCGATCGTGGAGAAGGAGACCGCTGTCGCCGAAGAGAGGCCGCGGGTTGCGGCGGTCTTCGTCAACCGCCTGCGCCGCGGCATGAGGCTCCAGTCCGACCCCACGATCATCTACGGGATCACCGGCGGCGAGGCCCTGGGCCGCGGCATCCGCCGTTCCGAGCTCGACAATACCGAAAACCCCTACAACACCTACAGGATCAACGGCCTGCCGCCGACGCCCATCGCCAATCCGGGCCGGGCGTCGATTGCGGCGGTGCTCAATCCCGCGCAGACGGACGACCTCTATTTCGTGGCGGACGGTACCGGCGGGCATGTCTTTGCCTCAAGCCTGCGGGAGCACAACGCCAACGTCGCCCGCTGGCGCCAGATCGAACGTGCGCGGGGAAGCCAGTGACGAAGCCGCCCCACACCCTCCAGTCCATGACCGGCTTCGGAGCGAGCGCTGGCGAGACCGACAGCCTCGCCTGGCGATGGGAGCTGCGCTCGGTCAACGGCAAGGGGCTCGATACGAAGCTCCGCCTGCCGAGCGGTACGGAAGCTCTCGAAAGCGAGCTTCGTACCCGGATGAAAGTGCTGCATCGCGGTTCGGTCAGCGCCAATCTCCGCATCGACCGGGATCTCGGGGTCGAGGCCTTCGCACTCGACGAGGAGGCGCTGGCCGGTGTTGCCGCGGCGATCAGGACGATCTCGACCCGGATCGACTGCGACAGGCCGAGGCCCGAAGCGATCCTTGCCCTTCGCGGAGTGCTCGCCTCGCCGAGCCCCGATGAAGGGCTGTCAGAGGAAGAGGTGGAGGCCCTGAAGGCGGGCTTCGGCGAGGCTCTGGGGGCGCTCCTTGCGGCCCGCCGGGCCGAGGGTGCACGGATTGCCGAGGTGCTTCTCGCCCGCTGCGACGAGATCGAACGCAAGCTTGCCGGCATCCGCAAGGAAACCGAAGACGCACGGGAGGAGATCGCGAGCCGTGTTCGCGACCAGGTGGCCGATCTTCTCAAGGAGCATGTCACGGACGATCGGATCGCACAGGAAGCGGCGTTCCTTGCCATCAAGGCCGATGTCCGTGAAGAGCTCGACCGGCTCGACGTGCATGTCGCCTCGTTCCGCAAGCTCCTGTCGGGGGAAAAGCCTGCCGGCCGCCGCCTCGAATTCCTGACCCAGGAGCTGATGCGCGAAGCGACGACCCTGACCTCCAAGGTGCACTCGGCCGCGTTGAAACACGAGGGGCTCGACCTGAAAGAACTGGTCGACAGCCTCCGCGAGCAGGTGCTGAACATCGCATGAGCATTCCGATGACCGTCGAGCGGCGGGGTCTTCTTCTCGTCATCTCCAGCCCGTCCGGCGCAGGGAAAACCTCGCTCAGCCGCCGTCTGATCAAGGACGACGACAATCTCTCGCTCTCGATCTCCGCCACGACCAGGCCGGCTCGTCCCTCCGAGGTGCCCGGGCAGGACTACCACTTCATGACCGAAGAAGAGTTCCTGACCGAACAGGCGCGAGGCGGCTTCCTCGAAAGCGCGGTTGTCTTCGGCAACCGCTACGGCACGCCGAAACGGCCGGTCTTCGAAAATCTCGAGGACGGCCACGACGTGCTTTTCGACATCGACTGGCAGGGCAAGCAGCAGCTGGACGACGCGGTCGAGGCGGACGTCGTCTCGATCTTCATCCTCCCGCCGTCCCGCGAAGCCCTCGCGGAACGGCTGCGCAAGCGCTCCGAGGACAGTGAGGAGGTGGTTGAGCGACGCATGGCGGCCGCCGACCAGGAGATCAGCCACTATGCCGAGTACCAGTACGTCATCGTCAACGACGATTTCGAGAAGGCCTACCGGGAGCTGGAGGCCATTCTCGCTGCCGAGCGGCTCCGCAGGACCCGCCAGATCGGGCTGAGGACCTTTGTCGACCGGATCATCACGCCCCGCGGGTAGACCCCTCGGCCTTGCACGCCTAGAGCCCGCTCGTAAGCTTTCGATTCAACAACGCACCCTTCCCCGCTGACCGCCCATTAACCCGACGGTGCTACCTCTTCGGACATGAGCGAGCAGGCAATCGATATCGCGCATCTCGACCGTTATGTTGCGGGAGACAGCGCTTTGAGGGACGAAGTTCTGGCGATCTTCGAGGGTCAGGTTGAGCGTTGTCTGCGCCTCCTCGATCCCGACGGTCCGAACGAGGACTGGCGGTCCATCTCCCACGCCCTGAAGGGCGCCTCGCGCGGAATCGGCGCCTGGGACGTGGGCCTTCTCTGCGAAAAAGCGGAGAAAATGACCGGAACGGCGGAAGACGTGCGCGAAGCCCGTATCGCGGCGAAGGACGCCATCCTTGCCTCGGTGGATAAAGCTCTGAGTGAAATCAGGGACTTACGCCGGAAATCCTGAGTCGGACGCGACGGAACAGCTCACCAAGCTTTCCCTGTCTGGCCAAACCGCCATATTGTTCCACCCATGGGGCAGAGGAACGGACGGTTCATGGCAGAAACAGCGCAGCTGGACTTGGAGAGTCTCCGAGAGCTCATCAACCTTCGCCTCCACCAACTGGTGCCCGAAGGCCCGCCCGGCGGCCCGGCCCAGGCCGCCCGCTACAGCCTTCTTGCTGGCGGCAAGCGCCTTCGTGCGATCATCACCCTGGTTGCGGCCCGCTCCTGCGGCGGCAAGATCGAGGATGCCGTCGACCCGGCCTGCGCGGTGGAGATGATCCATACGGCCAGCCTCGTCTTCGACGACCTGCCAGCCATGGACGATGCCGAACTCAGGCGCGGGCGTGAGACCGTGCACGTGGCCTTCGGTGAGGAAATCGCGCTCCTCGCCGGGATCGGCCTGATGAACGGGGCCTATGAGACGGTAGCCAAGGCCAAGGGCCTTTCCGCCGAGCAGCGGATCGAGATCCACAACATCATCACCCGGGCCGTGGGTTGGCAGGGTCTTGTCCATGGCCAGGCCCTCGACCTTGGGGCTGATCGCGACAGGACCGTGGAGACGATCCACGAGGGCAAGACCGGCGTCCTGTTCATCGCCGCCGCGGAAAGCGGTGCGGTTATCGCGGGGTCGACGGATGAGGCTCGGCGGCGTTCGCTGCGGGTCTTCGGACGGTCCTTAGGTTTTGCCTATCAGGCCTTCGACGACGTTCTGGATCAGGCCTGCGATGACAAGGCGACGGGCAAGACCACCGGCCGCGACTGCGGCAAGACCACGGCAGTCTTTTCGGGGCAGGGAAGCCTCGCGGCGGCCCAGGAGGTGGCCCATGGCCATCTCGACAAGGCCGTGGCCGCCGTCGGCGAGGGGTCGGGCCTCGCGCATCTGGCGGAATTCATCCGCAGCTACTTCACCCGGACGATCGCCGCCTGAAAGTCAGGCCCCTTGTGAAGACTGGCGTGCGGCCTTGAGCTCTCGGAGCTTGACCCTGAGCTTCTGCGGATCCGGTGCGAGCACGAAGCCGTAGCTCACCGCGCCTTCCTTGCAGGTCGTCGCATGGTGCAGCTTGTGGGCCTGCACCAGCCGCTTCCAGTAGCCCTTCTTCGGGACCCAACGGAAGGGGTAGCGCTGGTGCACGAGACCGTCGTGCACGAAGCTGTAGATCAGCCCGTAGATGGTGATACCCGCGGCAACGTACCAGAGAGGTGGGAAGACCAGCCAGCCGACCACGAAGAGAGCGGTCGTGAAGGTCCCGAAGACCACGGCGAAGAGATCATTGCGCTCGAACATGTTGTCATGCGGCTCGTGATGGTCGCGGTGCCACGACCATCCCCAGCCATGCATGACGTATTTATGCGCCCACCACGCGAAGAACTCCATGAAGCAGGCGGTGCCGGCCACGAGGGCCAGTTTCTGCCAGAGGGCGAGGGTCATCGTCACGCCTCCTGCGGACGGTCGAGCCTGCGGCCGGGAAGCCGCCACCACGGCTCGTGCGGGTAGAGGTGGTGCTCGTGATGATAGCCGAAATGATAGCAGCTGAGCAAACTCACGAGCCAGGGGTAGCCTGAACTCCTTGCCCTGTGCTGGTCGGCGAAGCGGGGTTCTCCCTCATGCCGGTGGGGGCGGTAGGTGCCGAAGTAGAAAAGCTGCACCGCGCTGCCCAGCGCCGGGATACCGTAGAAAAGCACGATGTTGAGCGTCGGCGCGCCGATCACCAGCCAGTAGACCAGAACCACCGAGTTCACGAAGATCAGCGGCCGCAGCCCGAAATGCCTCATGAAGAATTCCCTGAACCAGGGCACGAAGGCACGGGGGTGCGAGGCGGAAAAGTCCGGATCCTCCGCGGTTCCCGGGGACACATGGTGAAGATCGTGGTTGGTCTTCAGCCGGTCGTAGTCGAAGCCCGCGTAAAGCGTCATCACGAGCCAGCCCATGGCGCGATTGATCCTCGGGCGCCCAGGCGCAAGGCTGCCGTGGATCGCGTCGTGGCTGATGATGAAGAGACCGACCGACAGCCAGCAGAGCGCCAGCATCATCACCGGGACCAGGGGAAGAACCGCGAGACTGAGCTCGAAGACGTGCACAGCATAGATGTGCAGGACGGCCCACGCTCCGATGACCGCCCATGCGAGGGCGAGGCCGATCATGCTCTGCCGCCTGCTTTTGGTCATCAGCTCACAAGACCGTCAAGTTGCGGGCGCTGCCAGAGGTCGCCCCGCTTCGGCAGGGCACGGAAGAACAGGAATTTCGAAGTCGCGCCCTGCAGGCATCCGATGCCGGCGAGAGCAAGTTTCCGGCGGCGCGAGGTCCGCGCCCGGGCCTCCCAGACCTCCGGGCCCTTCATTCTCAGAACACGGCCGATATCGCGGTAGACCCCGCGCGCCGCGGCGACGGCGAAGCCGGCCCGGACAGGCAGGCGCCTGACGCCCGGACCCGAGGAAATGTAATAGCGGTCGGCCTCGCGAAGCAGCCTCAGCGCCACCGTCCAGACCGCTTCGCGGTTTTCGGGCGCGCGGACGGCCTCGGGGCTCGGCTCGACGCCCGCCTCCCGCAGCCAGTCGCCTGGCAGGTAGACCCTGCCGATCCGTGCGTCGTCGATCACGTCGCGCGCAATGTTCGTCAATTGAAAGGCAATGCCGAGATCCGATGCCCGGTCGAGAGTCGCTTCGTCATCGGGGTTCACGCCCATGACGATGGCCATCATGACACCGACGACCCCTGCCACATGGTAGCTGTAGCGCAGGGTATCCTCGAGGCTGTCATAGCTCACCTGCCGCACGTCCATTTCGAACCCGCGCAGCAGATCGAAGGCATGCTGGCTCGGCAGGCCGGTTTCCAGTGCGACGATCTGGAAGGCTTCAAAGGGCCAGCTCCAGGCCGTTTCACCCCGGTAGGCACGCTCCGTTTCGTCCCAGAGGGTCTTGAGGTCATCCGCCTCCGGAGAGCCGCTGCGTCCGGCAAAGCTTTCTTCGCCGAAGCCGAGGTTCTGCCCGTCGATCACGTCATCGCAGTGGCGGCACCAGGCATAGAGCATGTGGGCGTGCCGCTTCATGCGCGGGCGGAAGAGAAGGGACGCCAGGGCGAAACTCTTCGAACCCTTGGCGATGGCTTCGGCAGACTGCTCGACGATGTCCCGTTCCATCACAGCCATCCCAGATAACGCAGGCAGAGGAGGGCGGCCAACATCGCGTTGAACGTGCCGAACAGGATGAGACCGCTGCGGCGATCGAGGATCGGCACGAGGCTCAGGAGGAAGATCTCGAAGGCGAGAAGAAACAGGATGCCCTGGCTGCGTTCAACGGAAAGCGCCGAAAGGCATACCGCGGCCATTCCACCGCAGCCCCCAATGGCAAGCGGGAGGAACGGCTGGATGTTGCCAGTCTTTGTCTCGCCCGATCCGTTCACGAAACGCTACTCCGCCGCCATCGCCCTGTAGGCCGAGGCGAGGTCGAAATCCTCCGCCATCAGGAGAGCCGTCGCCTTGGCCGATCCCACAACCCCCGGGATGCCGGCTCCCGGGTGGGTGCCCGCGCCCGCGAAGTAGAGATTGCTGATCTCGTCATCGCGATTGTGCATGCGGAAGAAGGCCGATTGGGTCAGGATCGGCTCCAGACTGAAGGCGGAGCCGAGATGCGCGCCAAGATCGTCCTTGAAGCCTTGGGGCGTCAGGATGTGATCGGCGACGATGTGCTGCCGGAGATCCGGCAGATAGCGTTCTTCCAGGTACTGATAGATCCGCTCCTTGTAGCGCGGACCCTCGCGCTCCCAGTCGATCTGCGCCTTGCCGAGGTTGGGCACCGGGGAGAGGACATACCAGCTGTCATGCCCTTCGGGCGCCATGCCGGGATCGGTAGCGGTGGGCCTGTGCAGGTAAAGCGAGAAGTCATCGGGCAGCTTGGGCCCGGCGAAGATCTCCGAGATCAGCTCCTTGTAACGCGCGCCGAAGCAGATCGTGTGATGTTGGACGTCTTCGTATTTCCGGTTGGTCGCGAAATAGGTGACGAAGAGCGACATCGAGAACCGCTTCTTCTTCAGCGAGGCACCCATCTTGCGACCCCTCTGGGTCTTGCCGAGAAGCTTTTCGTAGGTATGCACTACGTCCGCATTGGAGGCGACGGCGTCGAAGTCCTGCGACCAGCCGCTCTTGGTGCGAACCGTCCGCAGACGGCCGTTTTCTTCGGTGATCTCGGTCACCGGATCGCCGATGATTGTCTTGCCGCCGAGATCCTCGAAGAGGCGGGCGAAACCCTGCACGAGGGCGCCTGTCCCGCCGCGCGGGAACCATACGCCCCATTTGCGCTCGAGGGCGTGGATCAGCGCGTAGATCGCGCTGGTCTTGTGCGGGTCACCGCCCACGAGCAGCGTATGAAAGCTGAAGGCCTGTCGCAGTTTGTCGCTCTTGACGAAATCCTTGACCCGTCCGGCTACGGAGCGCTGGGCCTGAAGTCCGGCGAGCTGCGGGGCGCAGCGAAGCATCGACCAGAAATCGAGGAACGGCACATGGCCGAGCTTGAGATAGCCTTCCTCGAAAAGGGCCTCCGAATACTTGTAGAAACGCCGGTAGCCCTCGATGTCATCGGGGCTCACCCGCTTGATCTCGGCCTCGAGTTTTTCAGTGTCCTGAAAATAGTCGAAGATCTCGCCGTCTTCCCATGCAAGCCTGTACATCGGCTCGACGGGGAGGAGTTCAAC
>CAZAFU010000045.1:0-20623 GCA_964484475.1 uncultured Caulobacterales bacterium
AGATCGACCTTGCGGCCGTCGACGATACCCGTCGCCGCATTCCCTCCCTGGCGCTTGAAACGGAACCCCGAACCCGCATCTATAAGGCGTGATCAAGTACGCTCTCCGTTGTTCCCGCGAACACAGCTTCGAAGGCTGGTTCTCATCAAGTGACGACTTCGACCATCAGAAGACCGATGGGCAGCTCAGTTGCCCGGTCTGCGGCAGCACCGAAGTCGACAAGGCGTTGATGGCGCCGGCCATTCTCAAGGGTCGTGCCTCGGCGCAGGACAAGAAGCCCATGGCCGCGATCGCCGAGGAGTGGAACGAGGCTGCGAGCAAGGCTCAGGCCTATGTGAAGGCCAATTTCGAACATGTCGGGAAGCGGTTTCCCGAGGAGGCCAGGCGCATCCATTACGGCGAGACGAAGGACAAGCCGATCTGGGGCGAAGCCACGGTGCAGGAAGTCGCCGAACTCCGCGAGGAGGGGGTGTCGGTCAGTCCGGTGCCCGTGCCCGTCCCCGACAAGGCGGCCGCCAAGAAGAAAATGAACTGACCTTCCGTTCCCCGAGTCAAAACGACTCAGGGTGGAGAACGTCGCTTTTGAGCCCTTCCTGCGGGCTGCTAGGCTCTGCCCCGTGACCGCTGATTCTCAACAGCCCGATATCCTTCTCGGTGTGACACGCTCGGCCAATGGCAGGGTGTGGCACCGCCGGCCGGTCTGCCGCCGAACTGCCGACCTCGCCGTGCAGCAGCATCGCCTCGACGCGCTTCTGGCCGAGATCCTCATCGGTCGGGGTGTCAGTCCAGATGTCTTCGAGCGGTATCTTGCCCCGTCCCTCCGGCACGACCTGCCCGACCCCTTCGTCCTGATGGAGATGGAGAAGGCCGCGACCCGCCTTGCCGAGGCCGTTCTTGCGGGGGAGACGATCGGGATCTTCGGCGATTACGACGTCGACGGAACGAGCGCTGCGGCGCTTCTCTTCCGTTACCTGCGCGCGGTAGGAGCGGAGATCGTCGTGCATCTCCCCGACCGCTTCACAGAAGGGTACGGACCATCGCCTGCGGCTCTCATGAGCCTCGAGGACAGGGGCGTGTCGGTGGTGGTCACCGTGGATTGCGGGTCGAACCACGGCGCGGCGCTCGGTTCTGTCCGGTGCGATGTCGTGGTGCTCGACCACCACCTGATGGGCGAGAGGCCGGACGTCTTCGCTCTCGTCAATCCGCAGCGCCCCGGCGACCAGTCTGGTCTCGGGGGTTTGTCCGCAGGCGGGATCGCGTTCATGACCGTGGTCGCCCTCAACCGCATCCTCCGGGAACGTGGCCACTTCGGCAGCCGAGCCGAGCCGAAGCTTTTGGGGCTTCTCGATCTGGTCGCTCTCAGCCTTGTCTGCGATGTCATGCCGCTGTCGGGCGTGACCCGCACTCTGGTCGCCCAGGGCCTGCGCCTGCTCGGTGATCTCGAGAACGGATCGGCCGGAAATCCCGGCCTGCGTGCGCTGGCCGCCGTGGCCGGCCTGAAGGGCGAAGCGCAGGCGAACCATCTTGGCTTCCAGATCGGCCCGCGCATCAATGCCGCCGGGCGGATCGGCCATGCCCGGACTGCGTTCGACCTTCTGACCACGGATGACCCCGCCCGGGCGATGGTCATCGCCGAAAAGCTCGAAAACCTGAACCGCGAACGTCGCCGCATCGAGGAGGCTGTCCGCCGCGAAGCCTTCGCCAAGGCCGAAGGGATCGCCTCGGGCGACCCGGCCGCGCCCATCGTGGTCGCGGGCGAGGGCTGGCATCCCGGGGTTGTCGGTATCGTCGCCGGGCGCCTGAAGGAGCGGTTTCACAGGCCCGCCTTCTGCATCAGCTTCGAGGGGGACAAGGGGACAGGCTCCGGCCGGTCGCTGGGGGGTGTCGATCTTGGCTCTGCCGTCACCGCGGCGGTCGAGGCGGGTGTCATCGACGGGGGCGGGGGGCATGCCATGGCGGCGGGGCTGACCCTCAAGCCCTCGCAGCTCGACGGGTTTCGAGCCTTCCTCGGCGAACGCCTGTCGGCGGGTATCGCCGCAGCGACCCGGACGAACCCCCTGGTCCTCGATGGCGTGGTCGCGTTGGGGGCGGTCACGGCCCGGACCTGCCGTATGCTCGCCCCCGCGGGGCCGTTCGGGACAGGCAACCCGGAGCCGCGCTTCGCTCTCGCCGACGTCGTCATCCGCCAGTCGCGGGTTATCGGTGAGCGGCACCTCGCCCTGACGATCGAAGACCGGATGGGCAAGACCGCGCGCGGTATCGCCTTCGGTGTGGTGGGAGAGCCCCTCGGTGACCTCCTGAGCCGCGATGACCGTGGGCGCCTTCATATTGCCGGCCGGATCACCCCCGACACCTGGCGGGGCGGGGAGGCGGCGCAGTTCGAGGTCGACGACGCGGGAACCACAACTCAGCCGCCCGCCGCCTGAAAATTTCGCCGGCGGGCGGAAAAAAGGGTTGATCACCCCCACGCGATTTTCTATGTGCCCCTCTCCGGGCGCAGCGCCCTGCGCTCCCTTCGTCTATCGGTTAGGACGCCAGGTTTTCAACCTGGAAAGAGGGGTTCGATTCCCCTAGGGAGTGCCACTTACCTGAGTTCGCAAACGCGAAGCCGTTCTGTCCTCCCGTGGGTCAGACTGGCGCAGCGGTGAACCGGGGGCCCGTTCTCAGCATTCTGTTAGCACAACAGCATGGGAGACGGAGCATGAGCGCCTTTACGATCTTCGGTGGGGCCGGCGGCGTCGGTTCTGCCCTGTCCCGCCGTTTGGCCGGTGATGGTCATCAACTCCACCTGGTCGGGCGCAGCGAAGCTCCGCTCAAGGAGTTGTCTTCCGAGATCGGCGGTACCTACGCGATTGCGGACGTCACCGACGCGGAGGCCGTGGAAGCGGCCGTCGCCGACGGGCCGGGAGAGCTCACCGGCCTCGCCTACGCAGTGGGTACGATCGACCTCAAACCCTTCCGCAAACTGACATCGGATGACATGCGCCACGCATTCGAGGTGAACGTGATCGGCGCCATCAACGCCGTCAAGGCGTCGAAGGAACGGATGAACGATGCGGGCTCGGTTGTTCTCTTCTCGTCGATCGCCGCCCAGAACGGCTTCCAGAACCATACCGCCGTCTCCGCGGCGAAGGGCGCGGTCGAAGCTCTCACCCGGCAGCTGGCAGCGGAGTATGCGCCGAGGGTCCGGGTGAATGCCGTCGCGCTCAGTCTCACGGACACGCCCCTCGCGAAGGACATCACGGCGAACGAAGCGGTCCGCAAGGGCATTGCCGACAGCCACCCCATGGGACGGATCGGCCGACCCGAGGACGCTGCTGCCATGGCCGCGTTCCTCCTTTCCGAAGATGCGTCATGGGCCACGGGGGCCATCTACAATCTCGATGGCGGGCGCGCACCGTTGGCGCGGGGCTAGGCATGGAAGAGATCAGCAGGAAACTCAGGAGCGTTCCGAAGCCCGGGCCGGTGAGCCGGTTCCGGGGCGCGGCCTCGCGCCGACAGACCGGCCTCCCACGGGCGGTCAATCATGGCACGTCCCGGCACCGGGCCTACCATCACCTTTACGATGACCTGATGAGCTGACGGATCCGCAAGCCAGTCTCAAGAGGTCGTCATCATCCAGCCCCGAACGGAAGGGCGTACCTGCCTGTTACTGCATCATGAGGCCGCAACGGCGGCACACCTAATCAGGAGGTTCAATATGACCAGCTTCGGTACGCTCAAGGAACTTTACGTCGATCAGCTTCAGGACAACTACTCCGCCAACAAGCAGATGGCCGGTATTCTCGGCGAATTCGAGAATGTTGTCGAAAGCGAACGGCTCCGCTCGTTCATCGGCGAGAGCCGCAAGAAGATCGAACAGCACCAATCGACCCTCGAAGGGGTGATCAAGGGCCACGAGGCCGACCCCGATGGCGAGCACTGCAAAGGCATGCAGGGCCTCGTGCGTGAGGGCCGCGCCCACGGTCTCGAGCCGGAGTTCGCGGACAAGAAGGTCCAGGAAGCGGCGATCATCTCGCAGCTCAACCGGATGAACCATTACGGCCTCGCCGGCTACGGCACGACGAAGGCGATGGCCCAGCAGCTTGGCCTCGAAGATGACGTTCGCAAGCTGACCCAGGACCTTGACGATATCTATGACGGCGACCGCTTCGTTTCGATGCTCGCCGAGGAACAGATCAACGAAAAGGCCGCGCACTGAGGACTGACTGACATCGCGTGACCCAGACTGTAGCCCCCGGGGATCATACCCCGGGGGTTTTTTTATTCGCTTTCGAGTTCCTCGCGCTTGATCTCGAGCTCGAGCCACTGCTCCTCGGCAGCTTCGAGGGCGGCCTGGTCCGTGGCCAGCCGCTTCTGGGTCTTCTCGAAGGCGGCCGGGTCCCGCGTGAAGAGATCGGGGTCCGAAAGGATACGTTCCGCCTCGGCGATCGAAGCTGCGAGCTTTTCCATTTCACCGGGCAGGGTCTTGAGGGCGTGCTGGTCCTTGAAGGTCAGCTTGCTCCGGTTCGCGGGGCGAGGCTTGCCTGCCGGAGCCTTCTTCCGGCGTTCGGTCCGTTCGGTTTCGGCCGAGCCGATGCCTTTTCGCTGCTCGGCCATATCGCTGTAGCCGCCCGGATATTCGATCCAGCGGCCCGGGCCGAGTTCCGGCGCGGGGGCCAGACAGCTCGTCACGCAGCGGTCGAGGAAGTCACGGTCGTGGCTGACCAGGATCAGGGTTCCGCCGTAGTCTGACAGAGCTTCCTCCAGAACATCGAGCGTCTCGAGATCGAGGTCGTTCGTCGGCTCGTCGAGAATGAGCAGGTTCGACGGCTTCGCGAGCGCGATCGCGAGGGCGAGCCGGCCCCTCTCGCCACCGGAAAGGGCTGCGACGGGCTGGCGCGCCTGTTCGGGCGAGAAGAGGAAGTCCTTGAGATAGCTCAGGGCGTGGCGCGGCTGGCCGCCGATGGTGATCTGGTCGCCGCGCCCCTCGGTGAGCGCATCCATGAGGCGGATACCCTCCTTGAGCTTCGTGCGTTCCTGGTCGAGACCGATGACCTCGAGTTTCGTTCCGTGAACGACCGATCCTGCGTCCGGCTCGATCTCGGCGAGGAGAAGGCGCAGGAGGGTCGTCTTTCCCGCGCCGTTCGGGCCGACGATGCCCAGCCGGTCCCCGCGTCCGAGCCTCAGGTCGAGATCCTTCACGATCGCCCGCTCGCCATAGGAAAAGCCCAGGCCCTTCGCTTCGATCACCTTCTTGCCCGAGGCTTCCGCTTCGGAGGCCGCGACCTGCACGCTGCCCTGCGGACCGCGCCATTCGTTCCGCTGCCGGCGCAGGTCATGGAGATTGCCAAGCCGCCTCACATTCCTCTTGCGACGGGCCGTCACCCCGTAGCGGAGCCAGTCTTCCTCCCGTGCGATCTGCCGGTCGAGCTTGTGCGCCGCCAGCTCCTCCGCTTCGAACACTTCGTCACGCCATGCTTCGAACCCCCTGAAACCTTCCGAACGGTGACGGGTTTCGCCGCGGTCGAGCCAAACGGTCTCGTTGGTCAGTTCCTCGAGGAAGCGGCGGTCGTGGCTGATGACTGCGAAGGCTGCCCGCCTCCGTTTCAGTTCGTTTTCGAGCCACAGGATCGTATCGAGGTCGAGGTGGTTCGTCGGCTCGTCAAGGAGCAGGATGTCAGGCTGCGGAGCGAGGCAGCGGGCAATCGCGAGGCGACGCTTCTCACCGCCGGACAGGGGTTTGGGGTCGCCCGCCGGGTCGAGGCCGAGATCTGCGAGGAGGCGCCCCACGTCGCCGTCATGGTCGAGATCGGTCAGCCCACCGCGTACCGCTTCCTCGATGGTGGCGTAGTGGGAGAAGTCCGGTTCCTGTTCGAGATAGCGCAGCGAGGTCCCTGAGCGGACGGTGCGCTCGCCGCCGTCCTGCTCAACGAGCCCGGCGGCGATCTTGAGGAGGGTGGATTTGCCCGAACCGTTCCGACCGACGAGCGCGAGCCGCGCGTTCTCGTTCAGCGTCAGTTCAGCTCCTGACAGAAGCGGGGTCCCGCCGAATGTCAGCGTGATGTCCTTGAGAGAAAGAAGGGGAGGCGCCATCCGCGCGAGCTAGGCGTTCCGCGCTCGCGATGGAAGGCCTCCTCCCCGCCTCAGTCGAACAGGCTCGAGACCGATTCCTCGTTCGCGATGCGGCGGATCGATTCCGCGAGCAGCTTGTCGACAGGGACAACCTCGATCTTCTTCGCCCCAGCGCGGCGGCCGTCATCGCCGATCGAGTCGGTAATCACGAGCTTGGAGAGGTGCTCGGAACCCTCGATCCGCTCGACGGCCTTGCCCGAAAGGACCCCGTGGCTGACATAGGCCTCGACGGACCTGGCGCCCTGGCTGACCAGCGCGGTGGCGGCGTTCACCAGCGTGCCGCCCGAATCGGCAATGTCGTCGAAGAGGATGCAGTCCAGGCCCGATACGTCGCCGATGATGTTCATCACTTCCGAAACGCCGGCCCTTTCGCGGCGCTTGTCCACGATGGCGAGAGGCAGGTCGCCGAGGCGTTTGGAGAGAGCCCTTGCCCGGACGACGCCGCCGACGTCAGGCGAGACGATGCAGAGATTGGAAAGGTCGTCCCGGCGCATCCGGCGGATATGTTCTTCCATGACCGGGGTCGCGTAGAGATTGTCCGTAGGGATGTCGAAGAAGCCCTGGATCTGGCCCGCGTGGAGATCCATCGTCAGGACCCTGTCAGCACCGGCCGTGGTGATGAGATTGGCTGCCAGCTTGGCGGTGATCGGCGTCCGTGGACCCGCCTTGCGGTCCTGCCGGGCGTAGCCGAAATAGGGGATCACCGCCGTGATCCTGCTCGCCGAGGCCCGCGCCAGGGCGTCGATCACGATCAGAAGCTCCATCATGTGGTCATTGGCGGGGCTCGAGGTCGACTGGACCACGAAGACGTCTTCGCCCCGGACGTTCTCCTTGACCTCCACATGGACCTCGGAATCGGCGAAGCGCTGGATCACTGCGGAGGCGATCGGGGTATCGAGCCTCTTGGCAATGGCTTCGGCGAGGGGACGATTCGAATTCCCCGTAAGGATCTTCATGGGTGCTGATCTCCGGACGACGCCCGGGCGTTTGTGACTCTCCTGTGTCACGAGTCAAGAAAGCTCAGCGGGAGAGCGCGATCGCCGCTGCGTTGTGGCCGAAACGCTCCTTCCCGGCACGCCGCGCGGCCCGGTAGCTGAAATAGCGATCCTTCGCGGCCAGCGTATCGCCCCCCACGTCGTCGATATTCTCCGATGCAAGGCCCGCAGCCATCAAGCGATCCTGAACGAAGGCGGTATGGTCGTAGAGCCACTGCTCGTCATTGAAACGCTCGAAGTGGGCTTCGGCCTCGGGGTGGCTGGCAAGCACGAGGTCGCGCAGGTCGGCACGCACCTCGAAACTCTCCCGACGAAGTGACGGGCCGATAACGGCCCTGACCGCTTGGCGCTTCGCACCCTGTTCTTCCATCAGGGCGACGGCCGATTCGATGACCCCGCAAAGGCTGCCGCGCCATCCTGCGTGAACGGCCGCAACGACCTTTTCCGTTTCGAGGAGGATGGGTACGCAGTCCGCTGTCAGGACTGCCACCGCAAGCCCAGGGACGGTGGTCACGAGGGCGTCGGCCTCGGGGCGGTCGTCGTAGGCAAAGGGCTCTTCGACAAGATACGCCTTGGCGGAGTGGACCTGCCTTGCCGTAAGGAGCGTATCCGCGCCGATGGCGACAGTGATGCGGCGCCGGTTCTCCGCCACCGCGTGGCCGTCATCCCCCGAGGCGAGACTGGCGTTCAGGGTGTCGAATGGAGGCTTCGAGGCACCGCCCGCGCGCCCGAAAAAGCCGTGGGACGCACCCAGGAGGTTGCTCGTCTGCCGCGGCGGGTTCATTCAAAGCCGGGCGGCGCGACGCTTCCCACGGGGGAAATAGCCATGACTTTGAAGAGGCTTCCCATGTCGCGGCGGTCGATCAGGCGTTCGGCCCCGCTGATCAGTTCCTCGCGTTTCGTCTCGTCGGGGAGGGCGCGGGTCAGGGCTTCGAGACGCAGGCGAAGCCCGAGCCGCTCGAGAAAGTCCGCCTGCCTCACCGGGCCGTCGACGCGCATTTCCTCTTGCCTGGCGCGACGCGCGAGGGCCGCGAAATCGACATGGGCGGTCACGTCCGCCACGCCGGGTTGCGCGAGGACAGGCCAGTAGTGGTGGCCCTTGAGCGCCTGCAGGGTATCGCCGTAGCCTGACCGTCCGTGCCCGTAGTCGATCATCAGGGCGCGGCCCTTGTGATCCCTCAACCGGCCAGCGATTTCCGAGACGACCTCGCCGCCCGCCGAGCAGACTTCGAAGACATCCTCCGGTTTCGCTCCCCGCGGCATGCCGGGCATGTCGCCGAACAGGTCTTCGGACAGCACGAAGGCCAGCCGCCCATCCTCGGTGAGCCCGACCATGCGCTCCCGCCAGGGCTTCTCGTCCCGGGAAGCGGTCCTGACGAACTGCCTGATCGGCAGGCAGTCGAAGAACTCGTTGGCGACGAGCAACATCGGCATCGAGGGAACATCCTCGAGCTTGTCAGCCCAGGTGATCTGGGCGCCGCTCTGGTGCAGTGCCCGCTGCTGGGCGTAGCGCATGCGCCCGGAAGCCTCGATCATGTAGACCCGGACAGCCTCGAGGAATTTCGGACGGACTTTCGCGACCCGCAGGATGTCGGCCATGAGGGTGCCGCGCCCCGGCCCCAGTTCGACCAGGGTGAAAGCTGAGGGCGCGCCGATCTCCTCCCAGGCATGGACGAGCCAGCTTCCGATCAGCTCGCCGAAGATCTGCGAGATTTCGGGACTCGTCGTGAAATCCCCTTCGGCGCCGATCGCAGCCTTCGTGGCGTAATAGCCGTGCTGGGGGTGGATCAGCGCATCATTCATGAAATCGCCCACGCGGATGGGGCCATGGTCGCGGATGAGGCTGACCAGTCGCTCCTCAAGGGCGGTCGGTTCGGGCGTCTTTGCTGCTGCTTCCATCATGTCGATCCTGCCCTGGAGCCGCCCAAGGAAGGGTGAACGCGCGCGAAGAGAAAGAGGCCGAGTGCAATCATCGGTAACGAGAGAAGCATGCCACGGGTGAGGAAGCCAAGAGTGGCGGCGTAGGTGTCGGGTTCCCTGAAGAATTCGACGAAGAAGCGGGCCGCACCATAGCCGGCGAGGAAGAGCCCCGTCGCTGCTCCCCTGAAACGCAGGATCCTGAACCGTGTGACGGCGATCCTGAGGATGATGAAGAGAACGATGCCTTCGAGGACGGCCTCGTAGAGCTGGCTCGGATGGCGCGGTTCGGCATTTGCGCCGTAGATCCAGCGGCCTGCGGTCTGGTCGAAATAGTCGGGAAATCTCATGCCGAGCGGGCTGTCGGTGACGCGGCCGTAGAGCTCGGCATTGATGAAGTTGGCGAGCCGTCCGAAAAAGAGCCCGATCGGCGCCGCGCAGGCGAGGAGGTCGCCGATCCTGAGGGCGTCCGTCCCCCGCTTGCGTGCGAAAACCAAGGTGACGATGGCCACCCCGATCAGGCCACCGTGGAAGGACATGCCGCCCTGCCAGACCGCCAGCGCCGGGGGGACCGGCAGTCGGCCCAGAAGCAGGGGCCATTCCCCGATCGGCGCGACAAAGAGTTCGGGCCGGTAGAACAGCAGGAAACCGAGCCGTCCTCCCAGAATGACGCCGAGGATGACCCATGTGATGAAATCATCGAGCAGCCCCTTGTCGAGGGGCGGTTGTGCGGGGTTCCTGATCGATCCGCGCCCGTTCCAGAGCACAGGCTGGCCGATCAGGCGCGCGACGTAGAGCCAGCCGAGCGCGATGCCGGCGAGATAGGCGAGGGCATACCAGCGGATGGGAAGCGGTCCCAGATGGAAGAAGACCGGGTCAATCTCGGGAAAATTCATGCCCGCCCTTTAGAGGAGTCGGACAGGCAGACCTAGCGGGCGTGAAGGGATCCGGGCGTTTTCTTCAGGCTTCCCATAGAAAAGGTCACATCCAGCAGCCTTGTGGAGTTGGGGTACCGGGCTCACAGGTGCTATTCTCATGAGCCGAGAAGCGGCGAAGGAAGCGAGGTTCTCCCGTGCAAACCAAGTCCCCCCTGTTCGACGGTGTCGCCAAGGTCATCGCGGAGGCTGCAGGGACCGCAGAGGGCGTGAGGCGCGAAGCCGAGACCGTCATCAACAGCCAGTTGCAGCGCTTCCTCGCCGACATGGACCTCGTCCCGCGGGAGGAGTTCGAAATTCTCGAGGACCGGGTGAAAGCGCTCGAAGCGGAAATCGCCGCGCTGCGGGCCGATACCGGCGCGAAAGCCGACTAGGACAGCACCCATGCGAAGCTGGAAGGCGAGACGGGACGGGTTGACGCGATGGTGGGTCGTCCTTGCCATCGGACTTCTGGGTTTCGGTATTGCCGAGGCTGAAGAGCGCCCCTCGAGGACCGAGGCCGTGCGCTTTCTCGTGCAGGCCAGCTATGGCCCGACCGAGGACAGCATCGCGGAAGTCCAGCGGCTCGGTTACCAGGGCTGGCTCGAAAAGCAGTTCGAGACAAAGGGCATCTCCGCCGTCGGCCGGATGGTGATGCACGAACGGGCCGGCGGAAAGACCGGGGGGAGGGATCTCCAGCACCTTTTCTGGGAACGCGCCCTTTACGGCGAGGACCAGCTTCGCTGGCGGATGACCTTCGCTTTGTCGCAGATCGTCGTCGTTTCGAACAAGGGGCTGTTCCGGGACAATGACACGGCCGCCGGATATGTCGATATCCTCCAGAAACAGGCTTTCGGGAACTACTGCGATCTCATTCACGAGGTGACGTACTCGCCGGCGATGGCGGTCTACCTGACCTACCTCAAGAACGAGAAGGCGAACGACGAAACCGGTTTCGAGCCGGACGAGAATTACGCCCGTGAGATCATGCAGCTTTTCACCATCGGGCTGGAAGAGCTGAACCTCGACGGCACTCCGACCGGCAAGCCGACCTACTCCAACGATGATGTCTCCGGCCTCGCAGCCGTCTTCACCGGGCTCGCGCCCATGGGCGGCAAGTTCAGGTCGGCGAAGCTCAACGACAACAACCGGTTCCGGCCCCTGGCGGGTTACAACGACTACCACGAGGGCGGCCGCAAGGAATTCCTCGGCACCGTGATCAATCACGGCGCCTATCCTGAAAGGAGTATCGAGAAAGCGCTCGACCACCTTCTTTCGCATCGGAACGTTGCGCCTTTTGTCAGCAAGCAACTGATCCAGCGCTTCGTCACGAGCAATCCGTCACCTGCCTATGTCGAGCGGGTCGCAAGGGTCTTCAATCGGGGCGAGTACAGAATGCCCGATGGTACGAAAGTCGGTGAAGCCAGGCGCTGCGACCTCAAGGCGACGCTCGCCGCCGTCCTTCTCGACCCGGAGGCGCGCGACGAGAGCCTCGCCGCCAATCCGAATTTCGGTAAGGTGCGCGAGCCGGTCCTCAGGAACGCGCATTTTCTCCGATCGGTTGCCGAACCGCGGCCGATCTCCTGGGAAGGCAGGTTGATCGAGCCGAAGCCCCTGCGAGTTCGAGGCCCTTCGAACCCTCAGGAGCCTTTCTCGTCACCCTCGGTCTTCAATTTCTACCGCCCGGGATATACCCCCTCCGGCACCGAAGCGGGCGACCAGGGAATGGTCGCGCCTGAATTCCAGATCCTCACCGCAGAGCGGGCCTTGGAGTTCATGGACTGGATTGCGGGAACTGTCGCGCCGAGACGAACCGGAGACTTCTTCGAGCCGCGCTCGGATTGGCTCCGGAGCCTTGCGCGGGAACCGACATCCTTTGTCGATTACCTCGACGAGACCCTGCTCTACGGATCGATGACCGAGGCCGACCGCACACGGATGATTACCGCCCTGGAGGAAATCGAGGTCTCCGGGAGACGGCAGGAACACAAGCTCGATAGCCGGGTCAAGATCGGTTTCATCATGGCGATGACGACCCCTGAATATCTGGTGCAGCGATGACCGACGACATTTCCCGCCGGGGCTTTCTCGCGACATCCGCGGCGCTCGCCGGGACGATCGCGCTGCCGGGCCACGGCCTTGCCGCCCAGGGCGGCGGCGGGGACTACCGGGCGCTGGTCGCGGTGATGATGCGCGGCGGGCTCGATGCCCATGATTGCCTGATCCCCACCGACCCCGCAGGCTATGGCGACTGGGCCAAGGCCAGGGCTGCGATCCTCGACGGCGGTGCTCCCAACCGGGACCGGGCCTCGCTCCTTCCGCTCGAAGGGCTTGGCCAGTCCTTCGGCTTCGCACCCGAACTCGAAGCCCTCATGCCCTATTTCAACGACGGGCGCCTCGCCATCGTTCCGAATATCGGTCCCCTGGTCGAGCCCACCGACGCCCGGTCATTATCCGGGAACCGCAAGCGACTCCTGCCGCCGAGGATCGGAAGCCACAACGACCAGCAGTCCGTATGGGAAGGGCTGAGCGCCGAAGGCGCGCGCTGGGGCTGGGGAGGGCGGATCATTGACGCTGTTGCGCCGAACGAGCGGTTCGCGGCCATACCGATCGATCAGAACGCTCTTTTCACTTACGGCCGGGACTCGCGGCCCGTCGTGGTGGGCGCGGGCAAGGTCAAGCCACCTCTGGGCGCGTCCGACAAGCTCTACGGCTCCAAGGTGCTGCCGCAGCTCCTCCGGGAGCACCTGTCAAGCGGAGCTGTGGGCCGCACCAACATTCTGGCCCGCGACATCGCGCAGTTCCAGCAAAGGGCTCTCGACGACTACATGATGCTCAGTGAGCTTCTGAAGGATGACGAGACGGGTTCGAACGTCCGGATCGAAGGCAACGGCCTTTCCCAGGAACTCTCCGCGGTGGCTTCGCTGATCGCTAATCGCGGGGCCCTCGGTGCGAGGCGTCAGGTGTTCTTCGTCCAGGCTTCCGGGACGTTCGATACCCACGCCCGCCAGATGAACATCCTCCCGGGCCAGCAGACCCAGATCGCCACCGCCCTCGCACGCTTTCAGGAAGCTCTCGACACCATGGGCCTCGGCGAGCAGGTGACGACCTTCACCATGTCCGATTTTGGAAGGACGCTGGTCTCGAACCGGTCGGGCACCGATCACGGCTGGGGCGGGCACAGCTATGTGCTTGGCGGCGCGGTCAGGGGCGGCAGGGCCGTAGGCACGATCCCCCCTTCTGCCACCGGGCATGACCATGACTACCGCCGCGGCTCGCTCATTCCGCAGTTTGCGATCGAGCAGATGGGCGCCGACCTTGCGCGGTGGATGGGCGTAGCGGAAGCGGACCTCGATGCCATCTTCCCGCAGCTCGGCCGCTTCGACCGGCACGGAGTGTCGTTGTTCGGATAACCCGGGGGAGTTTTCCCGATCCGGCGACAGATTGATTCAACGTCCGATTCGGACCGTTGCGGAAAAGACTCACATCGTCCCGGCCCGAAGCGAATCGCTTATTTTCAACATGTTGTTAACTTCCGGAGCCGGGCAGGTTGGCGACATCTTCGATTCAACCCCTTATATCAGGGCTCGCGCGGCGGGTTTCCGCCGCGTTTTGATTCGGAGAACGTCTTTATGCCGCTTACCTACGCGCACATCTCGCCGGAACGGACCGACCCGATCGACATGATCGAAAGTCTGGCCCGTGCCTCGGACATGGAGGCGCAACGGGTCGACGAAACCGAAGTGCATATCTCGCTGGCTGGTTCCTGGCGCGACATCTCTCTCTTCTTCGCCTGGCGGGAGGAGGCGCAGGTGCTCCAGATCGGCGCGCCCCTCGAGATCCGTGTCCCGCCCGCGCGGAAGACAGAAGTCCTCAAGCTCATCGCGCTGATCAATGAACGTCTCTGGCTCGGCCATTTCGATCTCTGGGCTGAGGATAATGGTATCGTCTACCGCAACGGCGCGGTCCTTTGCGAAGAGCAGGGGATGACACCTCGCCAGGCGGAAACCATCCTGCGCGGCGCGATGGATGCCTTCGAGCAGTTCTACCCTGCCTTCAATTATGTCGTCTGGGCCGGTCAGTCGGCGGAGGATGCGCTGGCGGGAACGATGCTGGAGCCGATGGGAAGCGCCTGACGGTCACGAAGCGAAGATTTCAAGCCGTGTTGAGCTGGAGGTTCGTATCGAAGATATCGACCCCTTCGGCCCGCTTGAGCCAGTTGACGACCCGGTAGGTCACCGGCGTGAGAATCGCCTCCCACAACACCTTGAGGGCATAGTTGCTGACCATCACGACGAGGATCAGTTCGGTCGCCCAGACGCCTGCGAAGGCGAGCGGATAAAAAATCAGACTGTCCACGCCCTGTCCCACGATTGTCGAGCCGATCGTCCGTTGCCAGAGCTTCGCGCCGCCGCTCCTGACCTTCATGAACGACAGGACCCGGGCATTGGCAATCTCTCCAAGGTAGAGAGCCAGCAGGGAAGCCAGGACGATCCGTGGCGCCTGTCCGAAATTCTCTTCGAAGGCGGCCTGCCGTGAAACCCCGCCCAGGTCCTCGTTCCAGGCGGCTGCGGGCGGCATCCAGGTGATGACCGCCGCCATCAGCGCCGCGAAAAGCGCCGCGGCGGTGGCCGTGCGAATGGCCCTTCGCGCGAGCCTGAAGCCGTAGACCTCGGTAAGAACGTCACCGAGCACGTAGGAGAGGGGGAAGAAGAGAACGCCGGCGCCGAATGCGAGGCCGCCGACATCCGCCACTTTCCCCGCCCCGATGATGTTCGCACAGACGACGATCACGGCCGTCGCCGCCATCAGGACGTCGAAATAACGGAAGGTCGAAGGGCCGAGATCGTCGGCATTGACGGCGGTCGGGGTCTCTGCGCGCGCCGATGCGGGCTGGGTCATCCTGCCCCTCCTTTACAACGGCTTCTTGTTGCAGTCTTCCGAAACCTTGGGAAGAAGTTCCGACTGACGGAGCGTCGCAGATGGACTAGGCTCGCCGGCATGACAGACAGATACAGCATGATCCTCATCGGGGCCGGATCGATGGGCGGGGCCCTGCTCGAGGCCTGGCTGGATCATGGCCTCATCGACTGCGACCGTTCGGCGGTGATCGACCCGAGGCCATCGCCGGAGGTGGAAGCGCTCTGCGAGCGTCACCGCCTTCCGCTCAATCCCGAGAAAGATGGCAGCTACCGCGTCGCGATTCTCGCGGTGAAGCCCCAACAATTCCCGAGTGTCCTGCCTCACCTGCGTTGGCCTGGCTTCGACGAGACCCTGTTCCTCTCGATCGCGGCGGGCATGACGGTGATGGAGATCGGCGCCCTCCTGAAGGGGGAGGCCCAGAACCCGAAGGTGCTGCGGGTCATGCCGACCCTTCCTGCCAAGGTACGGGCCGGGGTCAGCCTGCTTTCGGAAAATGCGGGGCTCTCCGACGAAGACCGCCGGATCGGCGAGGCTTTCATGTCGGCGGCGGGCGGTGTCCACTGGTGCAAGGACGAGGACGAGCTCGACCGGCTGATGGGTGTCACCGGCTGTGCGCCGGCCTTCTTCCTGCGCGCCGTGGAAGCGCTTGCGGAAGCCGCCGAAGGGCAGGGCGTCGCCCCTGCCGAGGCGCGGGACATGGCGGAGGAAACCTTCGTGGCCACGGCGCAACTCCTGACGGCCGATGACCGGGACGCCGCGACCCTGCGCGAGGCCGTGACTTCGCCGGGCGGAACGACGGCTGCGGGGCTCGAGGTCCTGGAGGAGCGGGGTTTCGGGACAGCCATCGTCGCTGCCGTGACCGGCGCCTACCGGCGTGCGAAGGAGCTTGCGGGAGGAAAGAGCTAGCCCCTCGGGGCGGCTCTCGATACAAGGGGCGCTGCGATGAGCGGAATGATCGTCACAGCGCGGCACGGGCGCCCCAATGTAGACCGCGACGTGAAGATCACGGCGCGGGAGTACGAACAGTGGTGGGCGAATTACGACCTCACCGGCCTCGCTCCCGGCCAGGAACCCCCGCAGGGCCTGATCGATATCGCCTCGGAGGCGTCGGTCGTGCTCTGCTCGACCATGCCCCGCGCGATCGAGACCGCCGATGCCGTGGTGGACGATGCCCGTATCGTCCCGCGTGATTCGCTCTTCGTCGAAGCTCCTCTGCCCCCGCCGCCTTTCTTTCCCGACTTCATCAAGCTGAGCCCGACCACCTGGGGGGTCATCAGCCGCGCTTTCTGGTTCATCGGTTACGCACCGAAGGGAACAGAGAGCCATGCGCGGGCCCGCAAGCGCGTGAAGCGGGTGGCGGATCGCCTCGTCACCGAGGTGGACCGGGCGAAGGGCGATGTTCTTCTGTGCGCGCACGGTTACCTCAACTGGATGGTGCACCGTGTTCTGATCAAACGTGGATGGAAACTTGTCGAGCATCAGGGTGCGAACGACTACTGGTCGTACCGTGCCTACCGGCGGGAAACGGACCCCGTCGCCGTGCCCGCCGAGAACCGATCCTCCCGACCCGTGGCTGCCGAATGACCGACAAGACCCAAAAACCCGCCGACGTTTCAGGCCTCTCCTTCGAAGATGCCCTCAAACAGCTCGAGGACATCATCCAGAAACTCGAAAGCGGCAATGTGCCCCTCGAGGAGTCGATCTCTCTCTATGAGAGAGGGGCAACCCTGAAGGCTCACTGCGAGAAAACCCTCGGGGCCGCCCGCGAGCGGATCGAGCGCATCGTCGAAAGCAAGACCGGTGAGGTCCGGGCCGAGGCCGCAAGTTTCGAATAGGGACGATGCGCCTCGACGCTCATCTCGTCTCCATCGGACTGGCCCGAAGCCGGGACCACGCCAAGGAGCTCGTGGCCGCCGGGCATGTCCGCATCAATGGCCGGACCGCGCGCAAGGCCAGCGAGCGGATCGGTGCCGATGACGACATCAGCCGTGACGGCAGTGCTTCTGACTATGTCTCGAGAGCCGCCGGCAAGCTCATCGCCGGTCTCGATGGGTTCGGCGTTTCGCCCGAGGGCCGCATCTGTGCTGATATCGGGAGCTCGACCGGGGGCTTCACCGAAGTGCTCCTGCGCCGCGGTGCCGAGCTCGTCTTCGCCATCGATGTGGGGCGGGACCAGTGCCATCCGCGCATCGCGGCCGATCCGCGCGTGAGGCTGCATGAGGGCACCAACGCGCGGGACCTCGACCCCTCCGTCGTCACTGACGCGCCTTCCCTTGTGGTCAGCGATGTCAGCTTCATCAGCATCACCAAGGCCCTCCCGCCCGTCCTCCGGCTGACCGCGCCCGAGGCCGACCTCGTGACCCTGGTCAAGCCCCAGTTCGAGCTCGGCCCCGATGCCATAGGGAAGGGCGGGCAGGTCAGGCCCCCGCTTGACGAACAGGAGGCATTCATCCGGGACAATATCATCCCCGCGCTCGAAGAGTCCGGGTTCGTGTTCAGGGACATGATCCTCAGTCCCCTGAAAGGGGGCGAGGGGACAACGGAGTTCCTTCTTCATGCGCAAAAGACGAGCTCCTAAGAGGTCCGCCGGCAAGGCGCTGCGGAGGGTCCTGACGGTCGAGAGGCTGGATCGGCAGGGCTTCGGCGTGGCGGGGGATGTCACACTGCCGTTCGCGCTTCCGGGCGAGCAAGTGGAGGCCATGGTTCGCGGCCGCAGCGGTACGGTGACGGCCCTCGATTCCGCTTCGGAAGAGCGGCACCCGCCCCGTTGCCCGCATTTCGGCCGCCCCGGCGAGGGTTGCGGCGGCTGCACGCTCCAGCATCTCGGTGAGGAGAGCGAAGGGGCGATGAAAGCCTCGCTGCTGCTTTCACAGGTCAGGCGCATCTATCCCCGGGCCGGGCTTGCCGCCTATCACCGCTCCCCTCACCAGAGCCGCCGGCGTGCCCGGCTTTCGGTCAGTCCCGAAGCCGCCGGGTTCCATGAACTCGGCGGGCGGAAGATCGTCCCCATCAGCGCCTGCGCCGTTCTTTCCCCAAGGCTCCTCGCCATGACCCAGCCGCTGCGACGTCTTTCGCAGCTTCTGGGGCGGCGGTTCAGCGCTCAGCTCACGGAACTCGGGGCCGGTCCTTGCGTCGACCTGTTCGATCTCGACGAACGGAGCCTCGATCTGAGTGCCCGCGAAACCCTCGACGGCTTCGCCCGTGAACAGGGCCTTGCCCGCCTGAGCGCCGATGGTGTCCCCATCGCCATCCCCACGCCGCCCACGGTGCGGCTCGCGGGTTTCGACGTGGGTTTTCCCATCGGCGGCTTTCTTCAGGCCACCCGGGCAGGCGAAAAGGCGTTGCAGGAGGAGGTCATCGCCGCGACCGGGGGGGCAGGCCGGGTGGCGGATCTTTTCTGCGGGCTCGGGACCTTCGCCCTGCCGATGGCCGGAAGGGCCGACATCCTCGCCGCAGACAGCGAGGGGCCGGCGGCCGATGCTCTCCGCCAAGCGGCGAGGCGGCATGGCCTGTCGATCGAGGTCGAGGCGCGGGACCTTTTCTCGCGCCCCTTCAGCGCGGGAGAGCTCGCAGGCCTCGATGCCGTGGTCTTCGATCCTCCCCGGGCCGGCGCGGGCCTCCAGGCCCTGGAAATTGCAGCTTCGGCAGTGCCGAAGGTCGTCGCCGTCAGCTGCAATCCATCCAGCCTAGCGAAGGATCTGAAGGTTCTCGAGTCCCGCTACGATCTGACCCGCCTCGTTCTTGTGGACCAGTTCCTGTTCTCACCCCACATCGAAGCGGTGGCGGTTCTGGAACGGAGATAGCTATGTTGCCTCAGCCCCTCAGGCGGAGTGTGGAGCGTGCACGCTACGGTGCCGCAATGACCGGACGGGTGGGCTGGTACACGGCTTTCTACGTGATGGGCCGCCATATCGTCGGCCCCATGACGCCGCCCGGTGAAGTCCCGCCCGCTTCACGCTCGTCTGCACCGAGCCTCCCAGCGATGCGCCGTTCGCTCTTCGACCTCTTCGAGGAGGATTGGGCGGACATCGAACGGGGGCTCTACCGCCTGCCGAAGGAATTCCGCGCATTGCCTGACCCGTTGCGGCTGCTCTCCGATGCGAGGACCTACCTGCGCGAGGCGATGGCCGTGACCCGGCGGGCGAACACCCGCGGCGGCGGGACGGAGGTGCGCTCGATAGCCCCCGAAAGTACGCCGGTCTATTACCGGCAGAATTTCCACTTCCAATCCGATGGTTGGTTCACTGAAGAGTCGGCAACCGTCTACGATACGCAGGTCGAGGTCCTCTTCACCGGAAGTGCGGCGGCCATGCGGAGGCGCGCGCTCGCCCTGATTGCCGAAGAGGTGAGGAGGCGCCAGGACGAGGGACAGGACGAGAGCGATCTTCGTCTGGCCGATCTCGGTTGCGGGACCGGCCCGCTCCTTGCGGATGTTGCCGACAACTTTCCCGCCATGCACTTTATCGCTGCCGACCTGTCCGAACCGTATCTCAGGACGGCATTGAAAAACGCCGACGCCCCCAAGCTCACGGGCATCGCAGCCCCGGCCGAAAAACTTCCGCTTGCGGACCAGTCACTGGATATCGTGACCACCGTCTATCTCTTCCACGAGTTGCCGCCAAAGGTGAGACGGGAGGTCGCCAAGGAGATTGCCAGGGTTCTCAGGCCCGGCGGCCTCTACGTGCACCTCGACAGCGTCCAGTACGGTGATACCGACATGGATCTCCTGCTCGAGACGTTCCCGCGCGCTTTCCATGAGCCGTACTACGAAAGCTACTGCAGGGAAGACCTCAGTGCCCTGATGGGTGAAGCGGGGCTGTCGATCGAAGCGCAGAAAACCGGCTTCCTGTCGAAGGCGACGGCCTTTCGGAAGGGCTAGGACGTCTCGTCTTCGAAGAGGCGAAGCGCAATATGTGCCGATGCAACGGGTGCGGATGGTTCTGTCTGCCAGCCCGTTGCCTCGACGAAGGCGACCCTGCGCCCGGTTCGCTGCACGTCCACAGCGACGAACAGGTCCTGGTCCCTCGCCCCGCGCAGGTAGCTGGTATGCACGCTGATCGATCTGGCCCTCGCCTCGTGGCGGTGCCGGGAGAGAATTTCCAGCCTCGACGTGTATTCGAGGAAGGCTGAAATCACCCCGCCATGAAGTGCCCTGATCACGGGATTGCCTATGTGCGCCTCGGCGAAGGTCAGGCGATAGACATGCCTGCCATCCTCCAGCCCCGGTGAAAGGCCGAACCACTTCGCGATGGGTGAGTTGTCCGTCAGCCTGTGGATCGCCCTGAGCGTTTCCTCGCCGGGTTCGATAAGCTCTCGTCTCATATCCGGCTCACCTGCGCAGAGCGTGTGCCCACCATGAACGTTCCGGCGGCCGTCGCCAGGAGCGCGCCATCCTCGGAAACGGCCTTGCCCCTTACGATGGACACGTCATCCATGACCCCCTCGCAGATCGCTTCGCAGATGATGTGCCTGCCTGCGCGCGCATGGGCGAAGGTGTCCGTCTGAAGGTTGATCGTCGCGAGCGGCTGGAATTCGTCCAGCTTCGACCAGGTCGCAATTCCCATGATCGTGTCGAGGATGATGGTCATGAAGCCGGAGAACACGCTGTCCCCCTCGAGGAACCGCTCGGTCGGCGTGATGCGGACCTTGATCTCGCCCCGCCCGACACGAAGGGGTTTCGGTTCAAGTTCTGTGAACAGTGGATGCTCGTGGGTGAAGGCCTGCTGGATCCCGAGGAAGGCCTGCCTGACTTTGGGCGCG
>CAZAFU010000046.1:0-20036 GCA_964484475.1 uncultured Caulobacterales bacterium
CACGGCACCCGCGATCAGGAACGGCATCAGGTAGTGAAGCGCGTAGAAGCGGTTGAGGGTCGGATTGTCGACCGAGAAGCCGCCCCAGAGGAGGGTCTTGATCGGCTCACCGATGATCGGGACTGCCGAAGCCAGCGAGGTGATGACCGTCGCGCCCCAGAAGCTCATCTGACCCCAGGGGAGGACGTAGCCCATGAAGGCAGTGCCCATCATCAGGAGGAAGATGACCACGCCGAGGATCCAGAGGATCTCCCGCGGCGCCTTGTAGGAACCATAGTAAAGGCCGCGCGCGATGTGGGCGTAGACCGCGATGAAGAACATTGAGGCGCCGTTCGCGTGGGTATAGCGCATCAGCCAGCCGTAGTTCACGTCGCGCATGATGTGCTCGACGGACTGGAAGGCGTAGTCGGTATGTGCCGTGTAGTGCATCGCGAGGACGACACCGGTGACGATCTGGACCATCAGCACGACGGCGAGGATACCGCCGAAGGTGTACCAGTAGTTCAGGTTCTTCGGGGTCGGGAAATCGACAAAGCTGTCATAGCCGAGACGGACGACGGGCAGGCGCTCGTCGATCCATTTCTCGATACCGGTTCCCGGCTTGTAGGTGCTTTCGTAAGACATCTGTCTAACCCAGTCGGATGGTTGTTTCGGTGAGGAACTCGAGCGGCGGTACGGCAAGGTTGTCCGGAGCGGGACCCTTGCGGATCCGGCCGAGGGAGTCGTAGTGGCTGCCGTGGCAGGGGCAGAACCAGCCGCCGTAGTCGCCGCGGTTCTCGCCTGATGCCGTGCCGAGCGGCACGCAACCGAGGTGGGTGCAGACGCCGGTCACGACCACATAGCCGCCCTGCTGCACCCTGTTGTCGACGGTTGCTTCGGCACCGTTGAGGTTCGCGTTGCGCGCATCGGTATCCTTGAGCGCAGCCAGCGAAACCTCGCGGTCGCGGGCGACCTCGGCGTCGGTGAGGCGGCGGATGAACACCGGCTTGCCCTGCCAGATCGTCTTGACGGCCTGGCCAGGCTCGACGCCCGCAAGGTTCACTTCCTTGGTCGCAAGGGCCCGGACAGCGGCGTCCGGCGCGAGCTGCGCCACGAGCGGGATCAGGATGCCCACGCCGGCAGCCGCCGCCGTACCCCCTGCGAGGAGGTGGATGAACTCGCGTTTGGTCGGTTCCTCATGCGGGTTGGGGTGGACCCAGTCTCCGCGAGGACGGTCTTCGTTGATCAGTTGACCCTGGTGGTCGGCAGTGTCGGATGTTGCACTCATCGTCGGAGCCAATACCTTCTGAATTTTTCCGCCCGCGCTTGCCACGCAGGTCTCTTGAGGTCCAGAGCAGAGGTGAACCCTCGGCTTCGTTTTGTCTACGCGGTGGACGGTCGCGCCCAACCATGACGTCTCTGGCTTTGTACCAACCGGAAATCGCCGCCAATCTCGGAGCGGCGATCAGGACCGCTGCGTGTTTCGGCGCGCCCCTGCACGTCATAGAGCCCTGCGGGTTTCCATGGCGTGACCGTGGGATCAGACGAGTCGCCCTGGATTACGAGACCGAGCTCCTTCGGCACACCTCCTACGAGGCGTTCCGGAACGGGATCGGCGGCAGGCTGATTCTCCTCTCCACGAAAGCCGAAACACCATACGACCGGGTCTCCTTCGAGCCCGGTGACATCCTCCTTCTCGGGCAGGAAAGTGCGGGCGTGCCCGAAGCCGTCCATGACGACGTTGACCTCAGGGTCTCAATACCGCTCGTGCCGGGAGCCCGTTCGCTCAATGTCGTGGTCGCGGGCGCGGTCGCCCTCGCCGAAGCGGCCCGGCAGTTGCGCGCACGCGAGCGAAGCTGAGCGCTACCTGCGGCAGTTGCCGGGGGAACTCTCATCCCCTACTCCAAGGCGATGATCACGGACGAACACAAGAAACGAGCCAGCACCTGGTTCTACGAGCTGCAAGACCGCCTCATCGGGGCCTTCGAAGCCCTCGAGGACGCTGCGGACCCCGCCCTTTACGGCAACGCGCCGGCAGGACGGTTCGACAGAGAACCTTGGGAGCGTGGCCAGGCCTCCGGCGGCGGGACCATGGCGATGATGGAGGGCCGGGTCTTCGAGAAGGCCGGCGTCCACGTTTCCGAGGTTTTCGGCGAGTTCAGCGAGGAATTCAGGCATCAGATCCCCGGCGCCGCAGAGGACCCGCGCTTCTGGGCCGGAGGGATCAGCCTGATCTGCCACACACGCAATCCCCACGCGCCTTCAGCCCACATGAACACCCGCTTCGTGGTGACGACGGAGAACTGGTTCGGCGGAGGCGGCGATCTCAATCCGATGCTCGACCGCTACCGGACCCAGGAGCACGAGGACACCATGGCCTTCCATGCTGCGATGGAAGACGCCTGCGCGCAGAGCCCTTCGGGAGACTATGAACGCTTCAAGGCCTGGTGCGAGGAGTATTTCTGGCTGCCCCACCGCGACGAGCCCCGCGGCGTCGGCGGTATCTTCTACGACAGGCTGAACACCGGGGACTGGGAAGCCGATTTCGGACTGACCCGGGCCGTGGGCGAAGCCTTTCTCGGCATCTACCCCGCGCTCGTGGGCAAGCGGCTGAACCAGCCCTGGAACGAAGACGACCGCGAAGAACAGATGTTCCGCCGCGGCCGCTATGCCGAGTTCAACCTGCTCTACGACCGCGGAACGACATTCGGCCTGAAAACCGGCGGCAATGTCCGCTCGATCCTTTCAAGCCTGCCCCCCGTCGCCACGTGGCGGGAGAGACCCCCGGCTCAGTAGTCGGGACCACCCTCGCCGCGGAGGCCTCCGAAACCCAGGAAAATGGTGACGAGGCCCAGGGCCATGGCCGCCCACGCGCCCCACCCGACGGCGCCGACACCCGCCCCGTTCAGGCCATCCATGACGGTCAGGCCGGCCGCGACGAGGGCGACACCGCCAGCGGCGAGAACCGCGACACTGGTGACGCGTCCGACCAGCGGCAGCAGGCCGAGGATCGAGAGCACGCCCGCGAGGACACCCAGCACCGAGGTGTAGCCGATGAGCTGTTCCTGCAGCGATCCGCCCGGCAGGCAGCGCGGCGATGTCGGCAGCTCGAGGGCCATCACGCAGGAGAGCGTCGCGTCGGCAGAGGTCCCGCCGAAGTCAGCGCCCACGCCGTCCGACCATGGGCCGAGATAGGCGACGAGTGCGAGAAGGATGGGAACGACGATACGGATCATGACAGGGGCCCCGGGAAAGTTATCTTTCCTGTCATTAACTCATTCGCCCTCCGAATCAAAGGGCGATGCCGCATCCTCTTCGGACGCGATGCCATCGAGGAAATCGCTCGCGGCCCTCGCCAGCCGGGTCGATCGGTCCGCCATCCGGGCCTGAAGCTGTTCGGTCCTGGTGCGAAGCGTAAGGAGCGCGCCCTGGAGTGCCGCTGCTTCACGGATGATGGCTCGGAGATCGTCGGCGACTTCGTTTTCGAGCTGCCGGTCGGGATCGTTGGCGGCGCGCATGGCCTGAGCCCGTTCGTAGGCCGTCTCGATCTTCGGGAACGGGCGTTCGGAGCCCCGTGGACGCAGCTCCCTCCGCTCGGTCGGGCTGGAGGTCGGCCCGAACCCGCTTTCCTTGGCCGGCGCCGGTTTCGCCCCTTCGATGACCGGAGGCTTGGTGTCGGCTTCCGGGGTCTCCGCACCCTGAAGGGCGAGAAGCGCCCGCTCGATCTCGCTCGCGGTCGGCGAAGGCGGTGATGCTTCCCGCGGCTTCCGGGACAGCATCAGCCGGTCGAGGGCCTCCCCCGCCCTTTCGAGGCTCCCGCCCGCCTCCCGCGCGATGCGCGCGCAGGCTGCCGGCTCGAGGCTCGGCCCGCCCGGTGACAGAGCCACAAGTCCGTTGAGGAAGGCTTCGATGTCCTCTGGCCGTGGCGGGTCGATCTCCACGGGCTCACCGACGGCAGCGCGATGGTCCGCCGAAGAGGACATGAGGTTGAGCCCCGCACCCCCCGCCTTGCGCGGCACCGTCAGGCGAGCGAGGGCGCGCCTTCCATCGGGATCCGCGACAGTGATGTCAGGGACGACCAGGACGGCGGGCTGCCCTTCGGCCCTGGCGTCCGCCACGAAATCGAAGAGGGCTTCGGAAGGGTCCGCCCCGTCAATCGGCCTCAAGCCGAAGGCCCGCAGGATATCGGAGGCGACCTTGCGTCCGTAGAGTTCGCGAGGCTCGAGCCAGGCGGTTCTGAAGCGTTCGCGCGCCCGTCCGGCCCAATCCTCGAGAGCGGTTCGCTTGCCTATGCCGTCCGGGCCAGTGAGGGTCGCAACGAAGTGGTCCTGCGCCGCCAGAACGTCGAGGACGGCTGCCATACGTTCGGATGTGGGGGTGGCCAGACGAAGACGGTTGGCTTTCGCATGGGCGAAAGGCGCGGTCCCCGTGTCGACCTGCGCCTCGTCCATGCTCACTCCCGCCTCAGAAGGTCCAGCTCAGGCCTGCGTTGACCTGGTTTTCCTCGAATTCAAATCCTATGCCACGGAAGAGCGAAGGCGTCCCTTCGAGACCCTCCGCCTCACGTTGGAGCCGCTGCACGCCAAGCCGCATCCCGATCGCCGGGCCGATCTGATAGGTGAGGTTCGCACCATATCGCTGCTCCTCGACGCCCTCGGCGCCGGCGAGGAAGAGGTTGCCTCCCTCGCTCCTGATGTAAGCGGCTGTCACCCCGGCATTGAGACGGCGGGTGAGCGCGCGGTTGACGCCGGCCGAGACCCTGTACTGGTCGCCTCGTCCGCCGCCGAAGCGGTTGTTCCGCTGGCCACCGCCCTCGCCGTCACCATCGCCGCCGTCGATCAGGGTCACTGCGACGCCCAGGTTCGCTCCGGTCCGGCCGAAATCACCCTGCAGGTTGGCGGAGATGTTCGTCGCCGGGAAGATGCCGACCCGGGCGGCGCCGAAATTGCCGACCTGCCCGATCGATGCCTGGAGCCGCTGCAGTATGTCCTTCTCGGAGAGGCGCTCGCTTTGCCGGCTGAGTGATTCGACGAGGTTCAGCGTCCGGGAGTTGAGTTGCAGCGCCCCCGCCTGCTGGTCCTGCAACCCGGAGGTGATGTTCCGGCGCGCGGTCGCCGTGAGCCTGATGCGACTCGTCAGGCTCGTCCTCACGTCCGATTCGATCAGCGTCCCGCCGTAACGCTCACCCACGGCGAGGAAGAGGCTTGTTTCGGTATTGGGCTCGTAGCGGACCCCCATCGAATAATAGACGCCGGAAAGCCCGTTGTCGTTGAGGCGCCTGCCGGGAAAATCCGCGAATTCCGCCTCTTCGAACGAGCTGTCGATGTCGTCATAGCCGGCGGAAGCCTCCAGGGCGAAACGCCGCGAAACATCGTAATTGAGCGTCAGGCCGCCGGAGAGCTGCTCGATGGTCTGGGAGGGGGCCAGTTCGCCGCCCTCCTCTTCGAAATGGCGTCCGAAACCGACGACGGTGGCCTCGACGGGTCCCATGATATCACCGGTTCGGTAGGCGATCCGGACCTCGTTGCTCTTGCTGTCATTGAGGAGCTGACCGCGACCGGGGCCGTCGAGTGTGGGGTCCGAAGGCAACTCGTCCAGGACGAAGATCGACGAGTTGCGATAACGCAGTTCGAACTCCTGGTCGTAGGCGAAGCTCTGGACATAGACCGGGCTGAGAAAGAGGCCGCCGATGATGATCTCGTTGGCGTCGTTGCCGGGGACCTGGGCGCCGAGCTGGTTGAAAGCGAAGAGCGCCTGCTCCTGCAGGAAACCACCGGCTTCGAAGAAGACCCGGTCTTCGACCAGTTCGAGGGCGGAGAACCCGGTGAGGTTCGGATCGATGAAGGTCTGGCGCAGGTTGAGGTCGCCGATGGTCCCTTCCGCGCCGGCGTCGACCGCCACCTGGGGCAGGTTCGCCGATGCCTCCTCCTCGTAGATCTCTGCAAGCGAGGCATCGTCGAGGTAGTGCCCGACGGTGACCCCGCCTTGCAGGATCGCCTGCAGGCGCGGGCGGAACACCGCGGAGCTGCCCTGCATGGAGAGCGTTGCAAACGCCCGGCCCTCGGGTTCGATCTCCACGGTATCGGTCGTCGGGACGAACGCGATCTCGCCATCCGGGGTGAGGACAGGGATGCCGAGCAGCGAGCCGTTGGGCAGGACGAAACGGCGCTCGACCGGGCCCTCGGGCAAGCGGGCGAAGTTGTCCGAGTAGTTGATGCCGGCCGTCACGGTCCACTGGTTGACGAAGGTGGAAGGGACGCGCTCCGCCTGGGGGGCGCCTTCGAGCTCATCACTCCGGTCGGGGACCCCGCGTTGGGCGGTGGCGGTCGCCGGCATCAATGCCAGCAGGAGGGCAGCGCCCAGAAGCAATTCGGCTCGAACAGTCATGGGCGCCCCTCTGCCTTGTCAGTCGATGAGATCAGAACCGTGATTCCGGGATCAGGATCACGTCGCCGGGGCGCAGCGGCACGTCAGCCGAAACGTCGCCGTCCCGCATCAGGTCGCCAAGACGCAGCCGGTAGGTCTGCTTGTCGTCGCCGCGGCCGCGGATCAGCTTCGAGCGGTTGCCGGCCGCGAACTCCGTCAGGCCGCCGACCTCGATCATCACGTCGAGGGTGGTCATGCCCGCCTGGTAGGGGATCGCCGTCGGCTGGTTCGCCTCGCCGAGCACCCTGACCTGCTGGTCGAATGTGGAGGAGAAACCGCTGACGATCACCGTCACCTCCGGCGTGCGGACATATTCGGCGAGTTCGGCCTCGAGTTCCTTGGCAAGCTCGGCTGGGGTCTTGCCCGCAGCGTTCAGGTCTTCGACGAGCGGGGTGGAAATCCGGCCATCGGGCCTGACGGAGACCTGTGTGGAGAGCTCGGGAGCGCGCCACACGAAGATCTGCAGCGCATCGTAGGGCCCGATCTTGTAGTCGGGGAACGCGTCCTCGCCGAGGTCGTTGATCGACGCACCTTCGGAAGGCGCCTGGTCATAGGTGGTGCAAGCCGCAAGGGCTGCGCCGAGAAGGCCCAAGGTCAGGCCGCGCCAAAACTTCGCCATGCTGTCTTCCTCCGCCGAGACCACGCACCGGCGCGGCCTCCCCTTTCCGTTTCGGGCGACGCCCATCAGTCGTCGCGATGCACCTTCTCACGCCGCTCGTGACGCTCCTGAGCCTCGAGCGAGAGCGTTGCGGTCGGTCGCGCTTCCAGCCTTTGCAGGGAGATCGGCTCGCCGGTCTCCGTGCAATAGCCGTACTCGCCTTCGTCGATGCGGCGAAGCGCGGCGTCAATCTTCTGGATCAGCTTGCGCTGACGGTCGCGCGTCCTGAGTTCGAGAGCGTGATCGGTCTCCGAAGAGGCCCGGTCGACGGCATCGGGCGCATGCAGGGTCGCGTCCTGCATCTGGCCGATCGTCATCTTGCTCTGCTCGAGGATGTCCTGCTTCCAAGCGTGAAGCTTCCTGCGGAAATACTCGAGCTGCCGCTCGTTCATGAATTCCTCGTCCTCGCTGGGACGGTATTCCTGTTTTTCCTTGACGACCACGGTCGCCTCCTCCGCTGCCCCTGGGCCCTTCCGAGGGGCCTTTGGCGCCCCATTAACGACGCGGCCGCTGAAGGACAAGGCGGGCTTTCCCAGACCGGGGAAGTTTCGGGGTGACGGGTTCACACTTCGTTAAGAAGGAAAAGCTGACCCCCGCCCCGCCCTATGTTACTATGCTGTCAGTAAAAGCCTGTCGGGTGGGGCGTGGGATGCAGATTTCGGATCGGGGGCTCGACCTCATCAAGCAGTTCGAAGGTCTCGAACTCGAGGCATATCAGGATATCGTCGGGGTGTGGACCATCGGTTACGGACACACATCCATGGCCGGTCCGCCGGAGGTGGTGCCCGGCATGGAGATCTCCGAACGCGAGGCGACGAAGATCCTCAGGCGTGACCTCGACCAGTACGAGAACGCCGTCGAGAAGGCGGTGAAGGTCGATATCACCCAGAACATGTTCGATGCCCTGACCTCGATCACCTACAATATCGGCGTCAACGGGATGAAGAGCTCGACCTTCATCAAGCGGCTCAACAAGGAGGACTTTGTCGGCGCTGCCGAGGCCATGAAATGGTGGAACAAGGCGGGGGGCGAAGTGGTCTCGGGCCTCGTCAGGCGCCGCAACGCCGAAGCCGCCCTCTTCCTCGAAGGCTACGATGCCGAGCAGGGCCAGGATGCAGCCATAGTCCGGGGCGAGACGGTCGAGGAGAACTCTCCGCGCCGGGGCAATCTCGCGGGCTCGCGCACCATGGGCGGCGCCACGGCAGCCGGCGGCGCAGGCGCGGTGGCGGCGGGCTCTGCCATGATGGGCGAGGACGAGCAGGCTTCCGGCGAAGACAGCTCCGGCAACATCGACGGGAACGGCCAGGCGGATGATGGCGGCAATGACGCCGCCGAACTTGCAGGAACGGTGGCCTGCGTCCCGGCGGGCGAACCCGAGGCCGCCGAGGGCCTGCCGCTGACCGAACCCGAATACGCAAGGCCCGAGCTGGAAAGCAGCTCGCCCTGCCCCGAGAACTGGACGGTGATCGTGATCGCCGAGGATGACCAGGTCCGGATTGCCACCGCCAAGGAGCCCACCCAGACCGAAACCTCCATGCCGGGCGAGGAGCTGTTCGTCAGCATGTTCAAGGACCAGGACGAGGTGGGCGAGGCCGTGGGCGTGTCGGCTGGGGTGATGGCGATCCTCTCCGCGCTCTATGTCGCCGGTGCGCGCTTCGACGACTGGCGCAACCACAAGCGGTAGGCTTGCGGATTCAGCGGCGGCCCCAGTTGCCCGTGGTCGAGATCCACGTTTCGTCTTCCTGCGTCTCACGCTCATGCTTGAGAAATTCGTAGTAGCCGCAGCGCTTGCGGTTCGGAAAGTCACGGCAGATCTCGGGCCTTGCGTGATAGACGGTACACCCCCGCGTTTCCGAATCGAGGAACCGGCAGACGGTGCCGAAATGCTCGTCCGCCTTGTGCCTCAGGACACGGGGCGAGTCCTCGTCACCCTTCTTCGAGAATTTCTTCCACGCATCATCGAAGCCCAGGCCGAAATGCTTCGCCAGGCGCTCGATGTCCTCTTTCTCGACCGGAATGTGCTCGTAGGAGCAGCAGTAGGCCGGGCACTTCATGCAGTCGTAGAGGGTCTTGATCGTCGGCCTCTTTGGGTTCACGCGCAGGATCGTCTGTCGAAGATGTTTTCTGAAAGCGCCCGCGCCGCAATACAAGGACCTTGAGAGCCATGATCCCCCGTTACGCACGCCCCCAGATGATCGAGCTTTGGAGCGACGCGACCAAATACAGGATCTGGTTCGAGATCGAGGCCTATGCCGCCGAGGCCATGGCGAAGGAAGGGATTGTCCCCGAAAGCGCCGCGAAGGCGATCTGGGAGAAAGGTTCGAAGGCTGAGTTCTCCGTCGACCGCATCCATGAGATCGAGGCCGAGACGAAGCACGACGTCATCGCGTTCCTCACCCACCTTGCGGAGTTCATCGGCGAAGACAGCCGCTTCGTTCACCAGGGCCTGACGAGTTCGGACATTCTCGATACGCAGCTTGCCGTCCAGCTCACCCGTGCATCGGACCTCCTGATCGAGGGGATGGAACGGGTGCTCGCCGCTCTCAAGGCCCGTGCGTTCGAGCACAAGAACACCGTGAAGATCGGCCGCAGTCACGGTATCCACGCCGAGCCGACCACGTTCGGCGTGACCCTTGCGACCTTCTACGCGGAGTTCGATCGCGGCCTCAGGCGCCTGCGGGTGGCCCGCGAGGAGATCGCCACCTGTGCCCTTTCCGGAGCAGTCGGCACCTTTGCGAACACGAGCCCGGCGGTCGAGGAATATGTTGCGGAGAAACTCGGCCTTCAGCCGGAGCCGGTCTCGACCCAGGTGATCCCGCGGGACCGGCACGCGGCCTTCTTCGCGGCGCTTGGTGTCATCGCATCGTCGGTCGAGCGTCTCGCGACCGAGATCAGGCACCTTCAGCGGACCGAGGTTCTCGAAGCGGCGGAATACTTCTCGAAGGGACAGAAAGGTTCCTCCGCGATGCCGCACAAGAAGAACCCGATCCTGACCGAGAATCTGACCGGCCTTGCTCGCCTGGTCCGGTCCGCCGTGGTCCCGGCAATGGAGAACGTCGCCCTCTGGCACGAACGCGACATCAGCCACTCCTCCGTCGAAAGAGGGATCGGGCCTGATGCCACGACCCACCTCGACTTCGCCCTTCACCGCCTCGCCAGTGTGATCGAGAAGCTTCTCGTCTTCCCCGAGACCATGCAGCGGAACCTCGACCAGCTCGGCGGTCTCGTCTTCTCCCAGCGTGTGCTCCTCGCCCTCACCCAGGCCGGTGTCAGTCGCGAGGACGCCTACCGGCTCGTGCAGCGCAACGCACTCAAGGTCTGGGACGAAGGCGCATCCTTCCTCGACCTCCTGAAGGCCGATGACGACGTCACGGCGGCCCTCAAGCCCGAGGAGATCGAAGCACTGTTCGAGCTTGGCTATCATACCAAGAATGTCGATGTGATCTTCGAACGGGTCTTCGGCGAAAGCTGACCCGCCCGGCGCGGCAGCCTGCCCTTTTGCCGGCACTTCACTCCGGCTCTACATGGCGGGGATGCATCGTTTCGTCCGCGTCATCGACCTCGAGACCACCGGCTCGCGCCCGCCGGCCCATGGCGTCTGCGAGATCGGCTGGCAGGACGTCGTGGAAAGCCATGAAGGTTGGGAGGTCGGCGGAGAGAGCGGCAGCCTGCTGATCGACCCCCAGAGGGATATTCCCGCGGTCACCCAGGCCGTTCACCACATCACCGATGAGGACGTGGTCGGTGCCCCGGCGTTCCGTGATGTTGCGAGGGAGATCCTCCGTCCTGGCGAAGGCTGCATCGGACTGGCCGCCCACCGGGCAAGCTTCGAGCGGCGTTTCTGCACCGATGAACTGACTGCGGGGGCGGACTGGATCTGCACCTGGAAATCGGCGCTGCGCTGCTTTCCGGACAGCCCGAGCTTTTCGAACCAGGTGCTGAAATACTGGCGCAGGCCCGAGGGCCTCGACCGGGAGCGCGCCCTGCCCGTCCACAGGGCGTTCCCCGATGCCTACACGACAGCATTCCACCTCCGCGACATGCTGAACCTGAAGGGGGCGGACCTTCTTGTCGCATGGTCCGAAGAGCCGGGCCTTCTCCCTCGTGTGCCGAGGGGAGAGCTTCGAGGGACGAAATGGGCGGAACTCACCGACCAGCAGCTCCTCTCGTTCACCTCGGATCGCGATACGGATATTCGGTACTCGGCGGAAAGAGAAGCGGCCCGGCGCGGCAAGGGGAACGCGCCCGCGCCAGGACCGCTTCAAGGCTCTCTCCTCTGAAGGATCAAGTCCGAGCCTTTGATAGCATTGAAGAAACTCGCTCAAGGGAGCCTTACCGAGTTCGTTAGAATGCAACGCATCGGCCCCGCGAGGGGCTCGATCCCCCTCCTTATTTCGACCCGAGGCCGCAGGCGGTGATGCCGCCATCGATACGGAACTCTGAGCCCGTCACGAACTTCGCCTCATCGGATGCCAGATAGGTGGCCATGGCCGCGACCTCTTCGGGCTCGCCCAGCCTTTTCATGGGAATGTTCCGCACCAATGCCTTCTCACCCTCTTCCTGACTTCCCTTCATCGAAATCATCGGATCGAGGATGGGCGTTCGGGTGAAGACAGGATGGATGGAATTGCAGGTGATCTGAAGGCCGTTCCTCGCGCAGTGGAGCGCGATCGATTTCGACATCATCGCGACGCCGGCCTTGGCGGTGTTGTAGGACAGGAAGTTGCCGTCGGCCATCAGTCCGGCCACGGATGAAATCACGATGATCGAGGCGGGCTGGCTTTCCTTGAGATAGGGCATCGCCGCCTGGGTGCCGATGAAGACCGCATCCATGTCGATGGCACAGACCTTCCGGTACATCTCGTAGCTTTCGGTCTCGACATTGCCGAAGCTTCCGATGCCCGCGTTGTGGACGAGCACATTGATCCCGTCCATCTCCTCGGCCGCCGCCTCGAGCGCTGCCTTCCAGGCGAAAGGATCGGTGACGTCATGTTCGATGCCGGCGGCGGCGCCGATCTTTTCGGCCTCCTCGGCGACCTTGTCGACCTGCACGTCGGTGAGGGTGACGTCCGCGCCTTCCTTCATGAACATCTGGCCCATGGCGAGGCCCAGGCCCTGGGCACCCCCGGTGATGAATGCCTTCTTGCCCTTCAATCGCTTGCTCACGCCGCGTCTCCTCTTACTCTGGTACTCGAAATGGGGCCTGGCCCCGGCCGCGCGCCGGAAATCCGGCAGGCGGAATCAGGATTGACCGCGAACCGCGTCCATCGCGTCGGACAGTGCCTTCTTCATGGCCTGCCTGATCTCGTCATCACTGACCTGGGCCTCGGGAAGGTCCCCGCGCAATTTCCGGAAGACGTCCTCATCGCCGGGTTCCTCGAGATCGGCGCGGATCACGCTGGCCGCGTACTCGTCGATGTCCGCCCCGGATTTGCCGAGCTTCCTCGCGGCCCACTCGCCGACCAGACGGTCCCGTTTCGCCTCGAGTTTGAAACGCAGTTCCTGGTTGTTGGCAAACTCCGCTTCGAAGCGGCGATCACGGTCGTCAAACGTCGTCATCAGGCGTCCTCCAGACGAACTTGCATCATTCCTTATAACGTGCCTGACCGCCAGCAAAGCTTTGCGACGCAGCAAGGCCTGTGGTAGCTGCACCCGCTCTTGGTCGCAGAGCCCGACAAGGGCGCCCGTGACCCCCAAGAAGACAAGGCGATAGGCGATGGCCCGCGGCAAGCAGATCTACGAAGGCAAGGCGAAGATCCTCTACGAGGGCCCCGAGCCGGGCACCCTGGTCCAGTTCTTCAAGGACGACGCGACAGCCTTCAACAACCAGAAGCACGCGATCCTCGAGGGCAAGGGCGTTCTCAACAACCGCATTTCGGAGTTCGTGATGACCGGCCTCGAGCGGATCGGTGTTCCCACGCACTTCATCAAGCGCATCAACATGCGCGAGCAGCTGATCCGACACGTCGAGATCATCCCGCTGGAAGTAGTCGTGCGGAACGTTGCCGCCGGCAGCATCTGCAAGCGCCTCGGCCTGAAGGAGGGTGACCCCCTCCCCCGGTCGGTGGTCGAGTTCTACTACAAGAACGACAAGCTCGGCGATCCGCTCGTCTCGGAGGATCACATCACCGCCTGGGGCTGGGCCAGCCCGCAGGAGATCGATGACATGATGGCCTATGCCCTGAGGGTGAACGACTACCTCTCCGGGCTCTTCGCCGGAGCGCAGATCAGGCTGGTGGACTTCAAGCTGGAATTCGGCCGGCAATACGAGAACGAAATGGTGCGCATCATCCTCGCCGATGAGATCAGCCCCGACAGCTGCCGGCTGTGGGACGTGAATTCCGGCGAGATCATGGACAAGGACCGCTTCCGCAAGGACCTCGGCGACGTCGTCGAAGGCTACCGCGAAGTGGCGCGCCGGCTCGGTATCCTGCGCAACGACGACAATCCGGGAGATAATTCCGGCCCAAAGCTCGTCACGTCTGATGGGGAGGCCCGGTGATGAAGGTCCGTGTATTGATCACTCTCAAGAACGGCGTCCTCGACCCCCAAGGCAAGGCTATTGAGGGCGCCCTTCACGGGCTCGGCTTCGATGGCGCGGAGAATGTCCGCCAGGGCAAGCTCATCGAGCTTGACATCACGGACGCCTCGTCCGCCGATGAGGCACAGGAAAAAGCCCGCCACATGTGTGACAGGCTTCTTGCGAACCCGGTTATGGAAACCTACCGGGTCGAGGTTCTCGATTAGGCCGCGGATTTTTTCCGACGGCGGAGATAACCTGCGCCGATAGCGGCCGAGCCGAACAGCAGGGCAGCACCCGGAAGCGGCGTGGCAACCAGACGAATGTTGTCCAGAAGGACACCGGTACCGTCGGCTGGCGCGATGAGATCGGTCAGAACGATCCGGACCAGCTCACTCTGGTCGGCGGTGAAAAGAAAGTTCACGGAAAAGCCCGAGGCATTCGGGTCGATCTGAACGACGTCGGCATTGACGTATTCACCGATCTTGACATTGAAGTCCTCAATGTCGCCCGTGCCTTCCATGGCATTGAAGTCGAAGCTGAACTTGTACTGCTGTCCTGCTTCGAGCTGAATTTCCGAACTCTGAACAATCGCGGTCGTGCCGTCGGCGGCCCCGCCATCAAGGTTCAGGCAGGTGTTACCGTTGGCGCACATGGGCATCCGGTCGTTGACGAGGGCAACCTCGCCTTGAACGACTTCGAACTCGCCAAGCGAACCTTCACCGTTCTCGCCCTCGAAATCCTCTTCGAAGACCATCGATCCCGCATAGGCGGGTGTCACGGCAAGCAAGCCTGCTGCGATAAGAATACGCTTCTGCATCCAAACCTCCACTTGGGAGACGGACACGTTGGGTTAACGAGGGTTCAATGATACCGGCGCCGGTCGCGGCGATGTGAAAGAGCGAATGCCGCTCAGCGCAACGATGCAGCCACTGTTCCTGAGGAAAGCCGGGCCGTCTCTTCACCATCGGCCTCGGTCTCTTCCGAAGCGTCATTCGCAGCCTGAACACGCTCAAGCTCCTGACCGTACCGCCTGAAGATGCGGTAAGTGTCTTCATACCACCGTGAGTTGGGGTAATTGTGCCCCAGAATGGCCGCATGACGGCGCGCTTCGCTCACCAGGCCCAGCTCGAGATAAGCCTCCACGATCCGGTGCAGCGCCTCCTCGGTATGGCTGGTGGTCTGGTAGTCCTGGACCACGTTGTTGAACCGGCCGATGGCGGCGACGTGCTGGTTCCGGCGCAGGTAGTAGCGGCCGATGTCCATTTCCTTGCCGGCAAGGTGATCCATGGTGAGGTCGAGCTTGAGCTGCGCATCCCTCGCATATTCGCTCTCGGGATAGCGCCGGATCACGTCGGTCAGGGCATCGCGGGCCTGTCTGGTGATTTCCTGGTCGCGACCGACATCGCGGATACGCTCGTAATAGCTCATGGCACGCAGGTAGTAGGCGTAGCCTGCATCCTTGTTGCCCGGGTGGATGGCGAGAAAGCGGTCCACCGACTCGATCGCGGCGTCGTAATCATTGGTCAGGTATTCCGCGTAGGCCGTCATCAGCATCGCCCGGCGTGCCCATGCCGAATAGGGATGCTGCCGTTCGACTTCGGCGAAATAGGCGATGGCGTCGTCATAGCGGCGCCGCTGCAGCGAACGGGCGCCCTCGTCGTAGAGGAGCTCCACGGGCTGTTCCACGTAGGCGAACCGCTCGACGCCTTCCTTGCCGCCCGCACATGCCGCGAGGGTCAGGGTCGCGGCGAGAAGCCAAGCATGTTTCATCGATCTCATCGTCGTCATCACCCCGTTCGTACCCTTCGACACGCGCCCGGCGATGCTTCTAGAGATCACAGACGCGTATGCATAGGCCGCTCGCGTGAAACCTTTCACAGGGTCTGAGGGCCGTTTGACGGATCGACAGGTCAGCCGTTGACGACCAGGGCCGCGGTTTCCTCTTCGCGCTCCGCCGCAAGGGCAGAGGCGAGCGCGGTATTGAGCGTGTGGCCCGGCTTGTAGGCGGTGATCTTGCAGCCGAGCGGCAGGCCAAGAAGATAGAGATCGCCCACGAGGTCCAGCGCCTTGTGGCGGACGAATTCCCGCTCCATGCGCAGGCCCTCCTCGTTCACAACGCCGTTTTCGTCGACCACGACCGCGTTCTCGAGCGAGCCACCCCGTGCAAGGCCGATCGCGCGCAGCGCTTCGACATCCTTGAGCAGGGTGAAGGTACGGGCGTCGGCCACCTCTCGGCGGATGGTCTCGCGGTCGCCCTCGATCACGATACGCTGGGTGCCGATGGTCGGGTGCTCGAAATCGATGGTGACGTCGAGGATGATGTCGGCGGCGCTGCCCTCCGGCAGCGGCTCAGCCACTGCCCAGCTGCCGCCGCGGGCTACGGTGACCCTGCCCGCCGGAACCACGGGCTCGATCGAATGCGGGAAGACCCGCACGCCGACGGCCTCGATGGCTTCGATGAAATTCTTCGCCGACCCGTCCAGGATCGGGATTTCCGGACCGCCGCAGGACACTTTCGCGTCGGTGATGCCGAGCATCACGAAGGCGGCCATGAGATGCTCGACCGTGGAGATCGAGTGGCCGGCGGCGTTGGTGAGCACGGTACCGAGTTGTGTCTTGGTGACGAGCGCAGGATCGGCTTCGATCGTGCGGCTCGCCTCGCTGCCGGAAAGATCGGAACGGATGAAGCGGATCCCGCTGCCGGCGGTTGCCGGTTCGAGAACCAGCGGCGCAGGCGCGCCGGTATGCAGCCCGATCCCGTCGATGCGAACGGTTTCGCGCAGCGTAGCCGCGGCCCTCAGGTCATTTGCCGGTTGATCAAACATAAGCCTCGCCCTTCGCCCCCGGGGATGGCTTATGTATGTCTTCTTCTGGAACTCGAAATGACGGCTTGTTTCCCGCTGTTACAGATCGGGAAACATCACTCCACGGTCACCGATTTCGCAAGGTTTCTCGGCTGGTCGACATCCGTGCCCTTCAACACCGCCGTATGGTAGGCGAGAAGCTGGATCGGCAGCGCGTAGACCAGTGGCGACAGGAGCGGATCGACCTCCGGCATCGCGAAACTGCCAAGCAGCGGCTCGTCGGTCTTGGCCCGCTTCAGGCCCTCGGCGGAGGAGAAGAGGATGCACTTCCCGCCCCTCGCCATCACCTCATGCATGTTCGATACCGTCTTCTCGAAATGCTGGTCCATGGGCGCGATCACGATCACGGGCACATGCTCGTCCACCAGCGCGATGGGTCCGTGCTTGAGCTCGCCGGCGGCATAGCCTTCGGCGTGAATGTAGCTGATCTCCTTGAGCTTGAGCGCGCCTTCGAGTGCGAGGGGGAAACTGACCCCCCGCCCGAGATAGAGAACATCCGAAGCCGGAACGAGATCCTGGCTGAGTTCGGCGAAGGCTTCGCTCTGACGTTGCACATCCGCCATGAGCCGCGGCAGGGTCAGCAGGGCGTGGACGATCCGGCGCTCCCGCTCGCGGTCGATCTCACCGCGGACCTTGCCGGCGTGAAGGGCGAGGCAGGCGAGCGTCGCGAGCTGGCAGGTGAACGCCTTGGTCGATGCAACGCCGATCTCCGGCCCCGCCTTGATCGGGAACACCGCATCGGCTTCACGCGCCATGGACGAGCCCGCCACATTGATCACGGCACCGACTTTCTGGCCGGCTTCCTTGGCGTCCCTGAGGGCGGCCAGTGTGTCGGCCGTCTCGCCGGACTGGCTTATGAAAAGTGCGCCGTCACCAGCCATATAAGGAACGTCGCGATAGCGAAGCTCCGACGCGATATCGATCTCCACCGGCAGCCTGGCCAGGCTCTCGAACCAGTAGCGCGCGATCGAACATGCGAAGAACGCCGTTCCGCAGCCCGAAAGGGTCAGCCTGCCGATCCTTGCGAAGTCGATGGCGCCTGCGTCGACCCGAACGCTTTCGTCGGAGGGATCGAGGTAATGGGCCAGGGCATGGGAGACGACCTCCGACTGCTCCTCGATCTCCTTCGCCATGAAGTGGCGGTGACGGCCCTTGCCGACGAGCACCGCCGACGAACTCGCCTGGATCTCGGGCCGCAGGACTTCCTCGCCGTCGAGACCGAAGACCTGCAACCGGTCGCGCGAGACGATCGCGCAGTCGCCGTCCTCGAGATAGGTGATGCGCCGGGTGAACGGGCCGAGGGCAAGGGCATCGGAACCGATGAACATCTCCCCTTCGCCATGACCGATTGCGAGCGGGCTGCCGCGACGCGCGCAGTAGAGATGGTCCGGGTCCCGTTCGAACAGGACACCGAGAGCGAAGGCACCCTCGATACGCCGTAGGGCAGCGCAGAACGCAGCCTTGGGGTCCTGCCCCTTGGCGAGCTCGCTTTCGATCAGTTGCACCACGACTTCGGTATCGGTTTCCGAAGCGAAGCTGACACCCGATCGGGTCAGCTCTTCCTTCAGCTCACGGAAATTCTCGATGATGCCGTTGTGGACCAGCGCGACGGTATGGCTTGCATGGGGATGGGCATTGTCTTCGGTCGGCCGGCCATGGGTCGCCCAGCGGGTATGCCCGATCCCGACCATCCCCGGGAGGGGCTCTTCGAGGAGCCGCTCCTCAAGCGCCTTCAGCTTGCCCACCGCCCGACGGCGGCCGATCTTGCCGCCATGAAGAGTGGCAACGCCGGCGCTGTCATATCCGCGGTATTCAAGCCGCCTCAGCCCCTCGACCATGCGTTCGGTGACTTCGGACTGGCTGATGATCCCGACAATGCCGCACATGCTCCTTACTCCTCGTTCTTCTGCCGGAAACTCATGGCCCAGCCAGCCTTCTGGATCTGGCGGCCACGGGCCACCGCGAGCGCGTCATCGTCGACGTCCTTGGTGATGACCGAGCCCGAGCCGGTGAAGGCGCCCGCCCCGATCCTGACCGGCGCGACGAGCATTGTGTTCGAGCCGATGAAGGCGCCGCTGCCGATGACCGTCCTGTGTTTGGCGTACCCGTCGTAATTGCAGGTGATCGTCCCCGCACCGATATTCGAGCCTTCGCCGATCTCGGCATCGCCGAGATAGGTCAGGTGCCCGGCCTTGACGCCCTTGCCGAGCTTCGACTTCTTGATCTCGACGAAGTTGCCGACCCTGGCCCCTTCGCCCAGCTCCGTCCCCTCGCGCAGACGGGCGAATGGGCCGGCGGCCGAATGGGGTTTCAGGACCGCGCCTTCGAGATGGCTGAAGGGTTTGACTTCGGCGCCGCCCTCGATCCGCACCCCGGGCCCGAAGACCACGTTCTGGCCAATCACGCAGTCAGGTTCGATTTCGGTATCCCACGAAAAATAGACCGTACTTGGATCGAGAAGCGTCACTCCGTCCTCGAGAAAGCGCTGGCGCTGGCGATCCTGGAAGATCGTCTCCGCCGCTGCCAGTTCGGCCCGGTCGTTGACGCCAAGGACCTCTTCCTCGTCCCCGATCACGAGACCGACCGGCAGGCCTTCCGTCTTCGCAAGGCCGACAATGTCGGTGAGATAGTACTCGCCCTTCGCATTGTCGTTGCCGATCATCGGCAGAAGACCGCGCAGTGCGCTGGCACTCATCGCCATCACGCCGGAGTTGCAGAGCGTCACGGCGAGTTCGTCCTCCGTAGCGTCCTTGGCCTCGACGATCCTTTCAAGGCCCTGGTCGCCGAGAATGAGGCGCCCATAGGGTGCCGGATCCTCCGCATCGAAACCGAGAACGGCGACGGCCGCGCCGCTGTCGACCATCTCGCAGAGCTTGCGCAGGGTCGCCGGCGTGATCAGCGGAGTGTCCCCGTAGAGGACCAGAACCGTGCCCTCGAACCCTTCGATGGCCGGCAATCCTGCCCTCACCGCGTCGCCGGTCCCGAGAGGTGGGTCCTGGACCATCACCTGCGCGCCTTCGTCGAGGGCGGGAAGAGCGGCCCTGACCCGGTCGCCGCCCGCGCCGATCACCACGCCGATCCGCTCCGCCCCCACCGCGCGCGCGGTATCGAGGCAGTGGCCCAGCATGGGGCGGTGACCGATGGGGTGAAGCACCTTGGGCAGGGAGGAACGCATCCGCGTTCCGTGTCCGGCGGCGAGAACGATACAGGCGATCCCGGTCATCGACTTCCTCTTCGTCAGGTCCGATTCGCCACCCGCTTAGGAGCTTTGCGTGAGAATGCGAGCGTCAAAACCTGTGAACGGTTGCTACATCGGGAAACTCGCGCAAGACCCGGGCCATGACATCTCTTTCGGACTGGGTCGTCATCTTCGATCTCGACGGGACGCTGGTGGACAGCGCACCGGACCTCACCGCCGCCCTGAACCGCATCCTTGCGCGGCAGGGCCTCGATCTGATGGACGCAGCGGAGGTCCGGCCTCTGGTCGGCGAAGGGGCGCGGGCCCTCCTGCGCTACAGCTATGACAGCCACGGCCGGGCCTTTCCGGAAGGCGAAGAGGGAGAGGCGCTGGTCCGGGACTATATCG